>JANOBY010000403.1:0-16942 GCA_031411935.1 Planctomycetales bacterium
GCTTCCCGGCGAGCCAGTGCAGGTCGGCCTCGCTGTCGCCCTTCGCAACCCCGAGCAGGACGAACCATCCCTGGGCGATCGAGCCCACCACGTCTTCGCGGACTCGCACCTCGGCATTCCGTACTCGCTGGATCACGGCGAGCATAAAAACCTCAGACCCCGCCCGCGATGGCGACCGGTTCGGTGAGCATTTCGCGGGACTTGTATTCCGTGGGGAGCCGATTTCCGGCGAACTCGGGCGCTGTCCACGTGGGAAGCTCGCACAGCCCTCCGCCGCAGAACATGTGGTGCCAGAGCATCGTGGAAACCACGTTGGTGAGGCCCAGGTCGAGCACGAACCGCCTCATGGTGATGCGGGGGATGGCCCTCTGCCACGAGACCTCTCGGGCCACGGCCTTCGGGTCGAAATAGCCGGCGGCCTTCAGGGATTCGGGGCTGAGAAGCTGGTCCACCCACGTCGGCCGATGCGACCCGAGGAAGGTCTGGGCCAGGCTCGACCGGAACATGGTCTTGGGCCGATTGGCGATCTGTTGCGGAAGGGTTTTTTTCGCGACCTGCCGCAAGATCCACTTCTCGATCTTGCCGTTAAGTTTGTATTCGGGGGCGATCTGAGAACAGAAATTGATCACATCATCATCGAGGAACGGGTATCGTGCCTCGACGGAGTTGTGCATCGAAATGCGGTCTCCCTTGGCGACCATCAGCAGCCCCGCGAGCATCATCTTGTAGCCCACGTAGAGCGACTGATTCAGGGGGGCCCACCGGGCAATCCGCTCGTTGTCGATGTTGAGGTCGGAATAGGCGGAGTGATCGCTCAGGTCTTTCCACATCGCATCACTGTAGAGGATCGGTCGCGCCTGGCCAATCATGTCGTAAAGCTCTTGCTGGGCGGGTCGGATCCCGCGCATGGGGCGGAGTTCGGCACGTCGGGATTTCCCTCCGCCGATCATCCCGAGCATGACGGCGCGGAAACCGTTCAGGGGCGGCCGGCCGATGCTCTTCATGAGCCTGTCGCGAAGTGCCTGACCCTTGAACCAGATGTACCCGGCGAGCGCCTCGTCTGCCCCCTCGCCCGTGAGGACAACTTTGTAGCCCTGCTCGTGGACCGCAGCGGAAAGCCGCATGAGGGCAGCACACGAGGTATCCATGACGGGCCCCTCGGCCGCCACGACCAGTTCGGGAAAGGCGTTGGCGACGCTACTCTTGTTCATGGTTACGGTCGTCAGCGGGGAGCCCAGGATCTGGGCCGCCTCCGTCGATTGAGCGCGCTCGTCGGGGCCGGCCTTATCAAATCCAATCGTGAACGACGGGACCGCCGCGCCTCGCTGACGAGAGCTCAGGCCCAGGACCACCGTGGAGTCGAGCCCGCCGCTGATGTAACTCACCACCGGCACGTCGCCGCGCAGACGCCTCTCGACGGATCTGCGGAGGATATCCTCGAACTCATCTACGAGGGGAGATGGGTCGTCCATCCGCCTTTCTTGCCCCGCGTCAGGGAAATCGAGATCCCAGTACTGGTGGATCGAGATCTTGCCGTCGCGGACCTTGAGGAAATGGCCGGGCGGAAGCGACTTGACCCCAGCAAAGCAGGTCCGGGTTGTCCCCGCGCAGAAGAACGAGAAGAAGTGATCGATACCTTTCACGTCGGCCTGGGCCGCCACCAACCCGCTCGACAGGAGGGCTTTGATTTCCGACCCCCAGAGGAGCCACCCATCGCGTTCGGCATAATAAAGCGGGCAGATCCCTGCGCGATCCCTGCCGAGAATCAGCGTTCGGGTGCGTCGATCCCAGAGCGATACGGCGAACTGGCCGCGGGCCTTTTCGAACATTCCTTCCTGGTGATCCTCGTAGAGGTGAACCCAGGATTCGGTGTCGCAACGGGTGGCGAGGTGGTGCCCGCGGGCGAGCAGATCGCGGCGGATCTCCGGATATTCAAAGAGTTCGCCGTTGAAGGCGACCCAGATACTCCCGTCTTCGTTCGACAGCGGCTGACGGCCCCCGGCGAGATCGATAATCGAGAGCCTTCTTGCCCCCAGGGCGACACCCGGCTCATGGTAGGTGTGCTCGTCGTCGGGGCCTCTATGGGCGATGGCCCCGGTCATGTTCAGCAGTCCTCGCCTGGCGAAATCGCGCTGACCCGTCAGATCCAAGGCACCGGCAATTCCGCACATGGTGACGACGTCTCCTCAGGTGGCGCACTCATTGAGGCCTCCGGTCGTTCACCCGTGAGAGGAGATGAACCGGACCGCTTTCCACCGGAACTATAACCTATTTTGCCGTGCTTAAGGCCCTGGAAATCCATTCCCCGTCCGTTGTGGATGAGTCGAGGACAACGAAGGCTCGGGATCGTCAGCCAGGACGGCGAGTGGACGCGACTCTCCGCCTGTGGGCGAGCCCATAGACGACCCGGGCTACCACCCCGATCCAAAGGGTGCCAACACGGAAAATCACGCCGCGAAAACCGACGGGGACGTAGAAGCCCACTGGCGATGCCCTCGTAGAGAATGAAGTGTGATATCGGAGAGGAGAACCTGCTCTGAGCTTCCCGCAAGGCAGGCCGCCCCGTGGTGGCCGTCAGCGATGCAGCTTTGTCCGGCGAACCGATCCCGAATCTTTTCGGTGATCCACGTCCCGACGAACGGGATGGTCGTCTGAGTATGGCCAGTCTGATTCGCGAACACGACAGGCACGCCCAGATCCTTCGCGACCGAGGCGGGAATCGCACTTGCGAGCGGACCCACATGGCCGAAGAGCCAGTGGCTCTTGCTCGTCTCCCGGCACGAAAACTCGGGCCAAGCGGCCGAGATGATCGCTAGGTCGATCCGGTCGCGATAATCGTCCCAGACTCTGCGATAAATCATGTCGGCACAGATCGCAAAACCGATCCTACCGAAGGGCGTGTTCGCCACCACGGCCTCACGACCGGGGCGGAACCGGAACCTTTCCCAGAAGACGAGATGGCGCTTACGGTAGATCGTCACCTCACCGCTCGCAAGGCAGAGGGCCAGCGAGTCGTAAAGATGATGCCCGTCGCTCTCGACGAATCCGCAGGCGATGGCCATATTCCACTGCTGGCTACGACGACGAAGGTGAGAGATCGTGGGGCCATCTCGTGGCTCGGATAGTGGGGCATAATCGGGAATCAGTCCATAGCCCGTATTGGCCATTTCAGGCAAGACTGCGAGTGCGACTTCCGCCTGGGCGGCTTCGAGAAGCAAGCCGTCGGCGCGTTCCAGGTTGAGAGAGGTCATCCCGGGTATTGAAGGCATCTGGATGGCGGCAACGGTGATCTTCAAGGCTGACCCCTTGCGAGGAGCGTTCGAGGAGGTTAACGAGCCAGTCCAAGCCTCTGCAGCAAGGTCCGCCGTTTCGGCGGAAGGGGCATATTGGCTTGTTGTCGCAGGTCCTGTGCCCGATTGAGAACATCAGAGCTGGGCGCATTGGCCGCGGGGACCATGCGGTACTCGAAGTCCCGTTCGTCTCGCAGCGTGATGGGCAGGAGATTCTCTGTGAAGAAGTCGGTGAAGTTGTTGTCCCACCACGGGGCAGGCATAGGCTGGATCACTCGTTGAGTTTCATAGCCGTCGGCCACGAGCGTGATGTCGCGATCGCCGTAATAGACGAAAGATTTGGAAACGGGCGCCGCGCCGATTTCCTCCCCGTTAACGTAAACGAGCGTTCCCGGCACGTCGGTGCGGATCGAATAGCGTCGCTTAACGCATCCGGGCGCGCAGACGACCAACGTCATCGCGATCGCGGCAATCGAGCTCTGCCGAACGTATCGTCCGTGCACCATGCGTGGGCCTCCTTGCCGCCGCGTGGGGAACCGGTCCGGGCCTTGAAGGCTCGTCCCGTCGCCTTGATTCTCCGTCAAGGCGGCGAATCTTAACCACAAGACGGGATCTCGGCAAGGTGGCTTGGCGCGTGCGATTGATCGCGGTCATGATGGCTTAAAGCGCCCATCGAAGCTCGGAGAACGAACCGTGATGCAATGGAAATCGACCCTCTCCACCCTTTCGTCAATGGACTCGGCCTGGGTCGCCCTGGGGCTGTTCGAGGGCCAGTCCGTGCCGAACGACTGGCCCTCTGCAGATCTCATTGCGTCGCTTCAGACCTCGGGTGATTTCGCCTGCACCATCGGAGAGACCCTTCCCCTGTTCGGCGCCGCCGGTGGTACTCGTTCCATCTTACTTTTCGGACTCGGCCGCAAGCAGGCATTCCACGCGGGCACGGCCTACCAGGCCGGGGTCGCGATCTCGAAGCGACTTTCCTCGAAGCCCCGATCTTCGTTGGCGGTGGCCCTGCCCTCGTCTGAGGCCGAAATGATCTCGTCAATGGCGGCGGGACTGGTTGTCGGGACAGTGGGACCGGGCCTCCGTAAGCTGGAAAAGTCCCGCCACCCGTTCGAGATGGTCGAGTTTATCCAGGTCGAGGAAGGCGATCCGGTCGTCATCATCAAGGCCATTCAGGAAGGCCGCCTCACGGGCGAGGGGATAAACCTGGCGCGAGAGCTCGTGAACTTGCCCCCCGCCGACAAGACGCCGGAGATCTTTGCGGATTTCGCAGCGAAAATCGCGTTAGACAACGAGCTAGAGTGCGAGGTTTGGGACAGATCCCGCCTCTCGGCCGAGCGATTCGGAGGGGTCCTGGCAGTCGCCAGCGGTTCCGATCATGACCCTCGCTTCGTGCAGATGCGTTATCGCGGGGCCGGAGAGGGGCATCCCGTCGTGTCCCTGGTGGGTAAAGGGGTCACGTTCGATTCGGGCGGGCTGTCACTCAAACCCTCGGCGTCGATGGAGGACATGAAGTGCGATATGGCGGGGGCGGCCACCGTCCTTGCTACGATTCAGATTGCGGCGAAACTGGAGCTTCCGGTCAACGTCGATGCCTCGTTCGCCCTCACCGAGAACATGACCGGAGGCCGTGCGATGAAGCTAGGCGACGTGATCACCATGCGGAATGGGCTGACGGTCGAGGTCCTGAATACTGACGCCGAGGGGAGGTTGATCCTGGCCGACGTGCTCAGTTACGTGACCGAATCGCGACCCGCATTGGTTGTGGATCTTGCCACCCTCACAGGCGCTTGTATGGTGGCCCTCGGCAACAAGGTGGCCGGCCTTTTCGCCAATTCTGAGTCCTCGGCGAGCGCCGTCCTGGAAGCCTGTCGCTGGTCCGGCGAGCGGGCCTGGCGAATGCCGATGGACGACGATTACGGCGACTTGATCAAGAGCAAGGTGGCCGAGATCAAGAATGTCGGGGGAAAGTGGGGCGGGGCCATCACCGCCGCAAAGTTTCTTCAGCGATTCGTCGGTGATTCTTCGTGGGCTCACCTGGATATCGCGGGGCCGTCCTGGGCGGACGAAGAATCGTCAACCCGAGACGCGGGGGGTACAGGGTGCTTCGTTCGGACTCTGGTCACTCTATTGAAACAGACATCGTCGCGAGCCTGACCCATTCCTGAAGGCTGAGCCATGTCCATCGTGGCTCAGCCGGCCTGCATGAGGCTATGGGCGAACCGACATTCAAGGCGGCGGCTATTGATGTCCAGCATCTCGAGGATATCGACGACCTCGTCGATGAAAAGTTCCTCGTCAATTGCCCAGCAGAGGACGTCGAGATTCTCCCAACCAGACTTCAAACGAACCACAATCTGGTCGATCAGGTCCGCGTTCTCGAACTCTCGACCGAGGAGCCCGAAGTCGTCGTGATCGAGCTCGATCCAGAAGGTTCGTCCTTGCAGGTGTTCGAGCCACCGATCGCGCAGGAACCCATGCCAATGCTCGCGGACCCACAGTCGGATGCCCCACTCGCCGACGTCGTGCCCGGCGCGTTCGCTGAGGATCCATTTGAACTCCAGGGCTTCGATCTCACCCTGTGTAAACACGCTACGCCTGGGAGCCGACCTGTGCGTCAAGGAGTCGTGGGGGCTACACTGGCACATCGCAATTTCCCCCACACCTCAACTCACTCCCGCAGGAATGAGCCTCGGACGCTTCAGCGACTTCTGAGGTCATGAAAGACGGGATCAAACCATCCTCCCTTCGCCCATGCGGTCCAGGACCGTGTCTAAAGTTCACCAAACTGCACTTAGAAGGATAATCCACATCCATGACTGAGGCAAGGGGGGAGAAAGGCCGCGAGAGATCTCATGTGATCGACACACTCAAAAATCTCCATGAATACCAATGGATGATACATTGGGAGATTTCACGAGACTTGCCTCGGCTCACGAGGGGAACCAGCTCAGTTCTCGCCCGATCATGGCGGCCACGCCCGAGCGAGCCGCGGCGACCGGCCCGACACCCGCCTCGGCCACGGCCCTCCACCTGACTCGCCCAGATAGGTCGGAGGCGATCAGGTGCACGCCCTGACGCGACACTCGGAGCACATCGCCGTTCTCGTCGGAATAAAATTCCATCCGGACGTCGTCGGCTCGGGTTTGAGAACGAAGATGTCCTGATCCATCGTAGGACAGACTTCGCCCGTCGGGGGCGGCGACCACGATTCGTGAGCCAATTCTCGCAAGGGACCAGGCCTCCCACGGGACCGGCGACTCCCAGATCACTCGGGCATCGAGCGAATGGCCGCGGAGGATCTGGTTCCGCCGGGCCAAAGTGACCCAGGCCACGCCCGCAGGGCTCTCGTCGGGGGCCTCGACCAGGCTCAGCGCCTCTGCCGGGTTCGCCGCGTATTGACCTGCGGGTTCTCCCGCGGCGTCGTATAGCTGGAACCGACCGTTGTCGGTCGTGACCGCCACGAGATTCCCGGGCCCAACGGCCAGGTCCTCGACCGGTGACTTCAGCTCCTGCCGCCAGACCCACCGGCCTGCAGGCGTGGCTCGCCCGAGGCGGTCGCGTTCCTGGATGATGGCGAGCCCGAAGGTCTCGGGTCGCACGACCAGGTGAGTCAGCGAAATCAGGCTCAGCTCCAGCCGCTGGGCCGAGTTCCTCTTCGCGTCGTAGAGGACCAGATTGCGATCGGTCGCTGAAGCAATCCAACCGGTCGACGTGCGGAGGATGCGGCCCACTCCAGGACATTCTGGCGCCTTCAGGAGGATTTCGCCAGCGGGGGAATAAATCTCCAATCGCGTGGAATTCGTGAACACGGCAATCCGTGTGGGCTCGTCCAGGACTGCGATCACGGCGCTCTCGGCCTGATCCTCATTCTGTGCCACGGCAACGGTCCACTCCGGAGGACGAACCGATCCCGGCCTGCTTCGGCCTGGCGATGCCCCCATTGTTGTCGCTGGATTGGCAGACCTCGGGGTCTTCCCGCCTTCGAGGTCGAGCTTCGTGATCTCGCCGGTGGGAAGTCCATAGAAGAGGAACCGACCGAGTCCATCGGGCTCCAGGGCGATCGGGCCGCGGGCGACCTTGGTCTTCCAGCGGACGTTGCCGGCTGAATTCAGGACCGCGACCTCCCCCTCGCTCGTGGCCACGGCGATCATCCGGCCTGCGAAGTCGGGGACGGCGTGCGAGACGGTCCCGCCCAGGTGATAGGAGCCCTCGTTCTCGCCGTCCTGGTCGTAGCGCTGCACGCCGTGGGTGTGGCAACTCGTGAGGATCATCCCTCCATCGCCGGTGCAGGCCAGACGCCCCACGCTGGTCGAGATCTTCTCCTCCCACAGGATTTCCGCGTCGATCCCGCCCGAGAGCTGAACCTCCGAGAGCTCGACCGCGACCATCAATCCATAATTTGCGGCTCCGAGCAGAATGGGCTGGCTTGGCACGAACTTGAGGTGCACCAGAGTCTGACGTGTCTCGAACTTGTGTGTGGTCTTGCCGTATTTGTTGAGGAGATGGGTCTCGTTAGACTTGGTAGCGATGGCGACGAAACGCCCGTGAGGATCGACGGCGAGGGTTGTCGCGTCGGAAGGTGCAGCACGCTCGATGATTGGTTCAAGCTCGGGGCCGAGAAGGATGAGACGAGATCTGGCAAGCAAGACCGCCACAAGTGATCCATCGTCGCTGATCGCGGCCGAGAGGATCCGTTCCGGGGCGCGGGATTCATACCTTCGGTCGCCGTCGCTATCGATCAAGTAGAGGTGCGAGGCGTCGTCCCAGGCCAGGAGTAGGCCCCCCTCACGAGCGAACGAGAGGCCCAGCAACGGGGAATCTGTCACGATGGTCCAGGCCACACTCGGGTCGAAACGCGCGGGAGGTTGCGGGGAGCCATCGGTCATCGAGGTGGGATCCGACTCGCTTGGTAAGGTAGCGATCACCGCACGAGGGTCATCTGTCGCTTCGCCTGCTGGATCGCACGATCCAGCACGGGGTCGGCGGCCGGGTCGCCGAACTCGATCTCGGGCGCTTTGATTGCGGCACCGGCAGGGCGAGCCGCAACGTGGGGCTTGACCGCGAAGTCGGGCTGGACGCCAAGCTCGCTGTAGGCGTGATCGAGTGGTGAGTAGAACTTGGCGGTGGTGAGCTTCAGCCCCGCCTCGCCGGTCCTGAGCGGGAAGATGCTCTGGACCGACCCCTTGCCGTAGCTGCGTTCGCCCACGACGATGGCCCGGTGATTCTCCTTCAGGGCACCGGCGAGGATCTCGCTGGCGCTGGCACTGTCGTGATCCACGAGGATGGCGACCGGCATTCGCCAGGGAGCCCCTGGCTGGGCCCGATAGACTGCCGACTGATTCGGGGCGCGACCGCGGGTCGTGACGATCACCCCCTGGTCGAGGAACAGGTCGGCGATGTCCACGGCCACATTCAAGAGGCCGCCTGGATTGCCTCGCAAGTCGAGAACGAGGTAACGCATCTTCTCACGCTGGAGGGCCGAGATCGCCTGGCGAAGCTCGTCGGTTGACGTCTTCTGGAACCCGGTGAGCTGGATGTAGCCCACCCCTTCTTCGCGAGAAACCATTTTGACCTGGCTCACACTTCTGACCTCCACAGCTCGCCGAACGAGCTTGTGCTTCCGCGACTTCCCGTCCTTGCCCTGCACGACAATCTCGACGGTTGTGCCCTCGTTGCCCTGGAGCCTCCCTGCGGAGTCGTCCAGGCCAAGACCTGCGAGCGATATGCCGGCCACATGGGTGATTTTCTCGCCGACCTTGATCCCAGCCTCGGAGGCTGGCCCGCCTTCAAGCACGTTGACCAGCCGCAGGCCGAGTTCGTCTTGCTTGAGCTCGACGCCCAAGCCAACGAAGTTCCCATCGATCAGTCCGAAGAGGTCTTCCAGCTTATTCGGGGTGAGGTAACTCGTATAGTCATCAAGGGCATCGCAGGCCCCATATGCGAATTCGAGGATTACGGCCGCCGTGACGATACCCGCTCGAGTCCTGGCCTCTGAGCATGCCCATAAGACGAATTGACGGGCCTCAACGCGGCTTGGAGCGAGAATCAGCTCACGCCGAGATTTGAAGAGGTCACGTAGTTGCTTGATCCGTTCGGGGTGCACATTCGGCGCGTTCGCCCGCAAAAAGCTAGTGTCGCGGAGCGCAACCTCAAGGTTGTCGAGCCCGCGTCGCAGGAGCGGCTCAAGTGCAACGGGCTCGACGTAATGGCTCTCAATCCGCTCGAGGATCTCTTCATAGAGCTGCAGGCTGGTTTCTGAAGGCAGCCTGAGGAGCACCGTGCGGAAGCTGGAGTCGAGATACCGACGATTTAGCTTGTAATGCGACTCGCAAAGGATCATCCGTTGGCGCAGGTCGCTGCGTCCGGGGGCGTGCACGAGGGCTTCTTGATAAACTTCGATGGCCGCCGACCAGTTCCTCTGTCGTTCGAATTCCACGCCTTGCCGAAGTTTGTCATCGGCATCCGAGCTCCGGCTTGGGCCGGGGCCTGCGGGGGCTAGAATCTCGGGTCCGTCATCGGCGAGGACGAAAGACGAGGGGGTGAGCGTCAGGATGGCAAGAGCACAGAAGGTTCGCATGGAGTCGAGCAAACGCATCGCGGCCTAACCTTCCGAAGCGGAGGGCCGCGGTGTGGTCTCCAGCCCAATCCGGCACGATCGCGATTCCCGTGCCGATCCCTGCAACCTGTCTCATGGAGACGAAGGTTGCCGATGCGTGCACGGAGCGCGAAACGATTCGGAAGCAGAGCCATGGAAACTCAGACCGCACACCGCTCCCTGGGTGCAATAACTCGTGTGGTAGCGTCAAATCAGCGGAGTCGAGGTCCCACACCACCCCGGGGGAAGGCTCCCCCACGGGGTGAAGTGCATGGCGAAGTTCAGACTGGTTTAGTTCTCCAACTTCAGGGGAAATATATCACACGAAGTTAGCCTAGATTCGATCCTAACGGATTGGCGACTCGTCCGCCTCCTTGTGATTATTACAACCGAGATGGCAATTTCGAAGTTCCGTCAGGGCGGGTTCGACTCACGCAAGCCGATCACGCTGGGGGCTGGCCCCCCTGTGTCTCATCGACCTTCTGGATCGTTCCCGACCTCAGCCGGCCCAGCTTTGTCGTCTTGCCCGAGGGCCAGGTGATCTCGACGGAAGTCGCTTCCTTCTCGATACCCAGGCCGAAAATCATGTCCTTTTGAACCGACGAAAGATACCCGCGAGCCGGGAAGAGCTGGCGAGATTGAGTGACCTCGCCCGCCGTGACCTTGACCCTGGCCCCGATCGCGTCCCGGTTCGACGTTTTACCCTGGAGGCTAAGACGGACCCAGGAATTTTTGTTGCCACCATCGTTTCGGAGCAATCGGGCGTCACCGCCGTTGACGGCGAGCGCCACGTCGAGGTCACCGTCGCCGTCGATGTCGGCGAATGCGCTCCCGCGTCCCACGATCGGCTTGAAGAGGTCCTCGCCGGCCACCTCTTTGTTGACAAGGACGAACATCTCGCGGCCCGGACGACCGGAATTCCAGAAAAGCTGAGGGCTCTGCGGGTAGGTTTCCGATGCCTGCACGCGGGTGATGTCGGGTTCGAGGTGGCCGTTCGCCGAGAGCAGGTCGAGGCGACCGTCGAGGTCGTAATCGAAGAAAAACAGTCCGAACTTTAGGGGCGGCTGCGTGGGGGCTCCCAGGCCGTAGTAAGGGGCCATGTCCGAGAATCGTAGCTCCTTCGGGTCGTCCGCCACGAAGAGCGCGATCATCTCGTTGGCGAAGTTGGCCACCGCCAGTCCCAGACTCCCGTCGTTGCGAAAGTCCCCCCAGTCGGTACCCATCGCCCCACGAGGCGAACCGGCCTGGTCGAACGCCACCCCCGAGGTGATTCCGATCTCCTCGAACGTGCCGCCACCTAAGTTATGGAACAGAAAATTGGGAACAGTGTCATTCACCACCGCGAGGTCCACCAGACCGTCACCATCCACGTCCTGAGGAGCCACTCCCAACGCCTTGGCCAGAGGATCGCCGAGCTCGACCTTGCGTCGACGAATCCCGGCCTCTTCGCTGATGTCGGCAAAGGTCCCGCCATCATTGCGAAGCAGCACGCAAAACGCACCCTTGAACGCGTTGGGAGGACCGAAGGATCGGCCCACACCGGCAAGGTTGAACGACTGGGCCTTGTCGAACTCCGCCGACCAGCTCACATACGCGCACACAAAGAGGTCGAGGTCACCGTCGTTCTCCAGGTCGAAGAAGGCGGCGGAGGTCAGCCAGCCAGTCGATGCCGAGGTTTTCGTCTCGTTCGTCACATCGACAAATTTCCCCTTTTCGTTGCGATAGAGATGCCCACCCCCTACCGCGGTCACATAGAGGTCGGGATCGCCGTCGTTGTCGTAGTCGCCCACGGCAACACCCATCCCGAAGAGCGTCTGGTCGAGTCCAGCCTCTTTCGTCACATCGCGAAACTTCCCTGTTCCATCGTTCTGATACAGGCTCTGGGTGGGCTTCGGCCCCGCGGCTTCGCCCCAGGGACAGGAATTCACGAGGAAGAGATCCTGGTCGCCGTCGTTATCGTAGTCGAGGAAGGCCAGCCCCGAGCCCATGGTCTCGGGCAGTAGTTTCTGCCCTTCCATCCCGTTGTGGTGGGTGAAGGCCAGACCCGAGTCCTTCGTGATGTCCACGAAGGTGACCTTGGGCACCTCGATCTTCGTCTCGACCTTCACCGATCGCGGGGCCACGGGCTTGGCGATGACTTCCGGCGGCGGCGAAGGTGTGCACCCCATCGTGGCGAAGCCTAGGCTCGCGATACCGATTACAATCCTGCGGTTCATTCCGAGTCCTCCCGTAGGGGCGTGCGAAGAGGGATGGGGGTCTCCGCGATTTTCTTCGAGTCCAGGCCAGGTGCACCAGCGCGTTGGAGGGGGTGGATCACGATCGACTGAGCATTCAGATCGGCCGCCGGATTCGCCTTGCGGGCAAGCATTTGGGCACGTCCCTCGGCAGTCTCGTCCGGCTTATACATCGAGTGGAGAGCCTGATGAGCCGACGCCAAAGTGCGGGCGAGTGCGGTCCGGAGCGAGCTGTCTGAAGCCTGAACTCGGATCGCACCCAGATCGGTCGTGATGCTCTGAAGCGGATTCAGGCGAGATTGAAACTCGGGCCTGGGTGAATTCATGATCCGCGTCACCTCATTTCCGATCCTGGCGGACAGTGCGATGCGGTCCTCTGCGGTGGCGCGGGTATCCTCCAGTCGCTCAATCATCCGGGACAGCGAGAGCGCTTCGCCAGCCGCAGGCTTGCTCACGGTCTCGGTGGGCTTCAAGTTCGGCTCGCGTGCGAGTTGCGAGTAGGCCACGCCCAGGTTGTAGTGGGCCGCGACGTTCTCGGAATCGACCTCGAGCGTGATGCGGAAAGTCTCAACGACTTCCTCAAGGGCTACCCGACGCTCGTCGCTATTCTGCGGAAAGAGTTTCGCCCGTCCCAGTTGGGCCGAGCCAAGCTGATTTCGGACCTCGTAATCCAGGCTAAAATCGAATTTGCGGGACGGGATCCGGGTTTCGAGAACGGACTTGTACTTGGCGATCGCCTCATCCAGGAACCCATTGCTATCGTCGATCTGGGCCGAGAGCCAGGCAATTGTCCAGGGGGCGGCCGGCTCCTTGTGATTCGAGGCCTTCTCGAGCGCGGCCAAGGCGTCCTGAATCCTGCCTTCTCTCTGATAAACCCGGGCCAGGTTGACCCATCCGTCCGCCCGCCCGAGTTCGGCAACCTTCTGAAACACGGGCTCAGCCTGCTTGAGCTCCCCTTTCTGGCCGCCCTTGGCCTGGCCTTCAAGGAAGAGTCCGATCCCGTAATCATTCCAGCGTTGCCACTCCTCCTTGATGGGAGAAGGCGGGTTGGTGGCGAGCGACTGTCCCGCGACCGTGAGGGCTACCTGGTCCGACGCCATGACAACGACCGGCAGTTTCGGGCCGCTTCCGGGGCCAAAGATGAAGTCGAGGTATTTACGGTCGAACTTGCGATAGTTGACCTTCGCCTCAAGCCTGATCGGCCCCTTCACGTCGGCGGGCACTTCCAGGCCGAAATGAACGATCTGGCCCGCCCCGGGGGGAATCTGCTTGTTGTAAAGCGGGACAAAGATGTCCTGCGGATTCCTCCGATCGATCCGTTTGCCGTCGCGGTCGAGCATGTAAACGTTGATGAAGTGGGCGTAGCGGTCGACTTCACCCTCGTCTGAGATGCCGCCCGACCGGCCGATGATTCCGCCCGAAGAATCCTTCGCAATCATCTCGACCCAGATCTCGTTCGAGTCCACAGTGCCCTGGCTGAAGGGGTGCCCCAGACCAAGGGTGCGGACCACGGTCTCCACCAGATACTTCGCACCCGGTTTTAGGTCTGGTACCTCGGGGCGAATTGGGCCGAGAAGCCTGCCGTCGATCTCGCCCCCTTCTCGGAGCGCGAAGATGTCAACACGCACCTTTTTGTCCTTGAGATACTTCTCGTGCTTCGCGGCGATATCGTCGCGTCCGCGAAGGGTGGGAAGAGCGGTGTTCGCTCCCAGGAAGAGGTGGTTGTGGATCTCCAGACCCGGTTTGCCATCGAAATCCTTTGCACCGAAATCACTCGATTCCTTCAGATTCATGTGGCAATCAGCACATTGCGTCTTCGCCGTCTGATCCTTGGGAGGATAGTAGAAGCTACGGGCCCCGCCTCCCGCCACTCCGGACAAGAGGAAGGTGTCCCAGTGATTCTGGCCACGGGTGAAATCCTGGTAATGGTTCAGCGCGTAGGGTAACGCCACCTTGTGGCAGGAGGAGCAAAACTTGGAGTCGCGATGCACTTCAGGCTTTAGAAACGTTCGCTTGTGCATCTCGGGCTTGGCCTTCACCAGCGTGTTGTTCACCCACTGGAGGAAGGTATTCTTGCTGTAAGCGAACGGGTAATGCTGGGGCTCGGCATACGTCATGTCGCCGTTGCCTCGCGTGCTGTTGACCGAGGTGACCGCGTGACAGGTCGTGCAGGTGATTCCGGCCTGGCTCGTCGGGTCGTTCACGTCGTCGTAATTTGGGTCGTCGAATTTGCCTGAAAGGAACGGCACGAGGTCGTGGCACCCGGCACACCATCGCGAGGCTCGGGTGTTCCCGTCCCTCTCCATGGCGACCTTGCGGGTCTCTCGTACGCTCGCGAGGTAGAACTTGTTGTTAAACGAGCTAAAATGGTGCGAAGAGTGGTACCAGTCGTCGTAGGCGTCCTTGTGGCACTTCAGGCAATATTCATCCATCATGAGCGACTCGGCCGAGATGAGCTTGTTTCCTTCAAGCTTGGCCTCCGAGGGGAAGGTGTACTCGGGGTCGTGAGACCTCACCGAACGGGTCGGGTCGTACTGGTGAAGGAAGCCCATCGCGACAATCACAGCCGCCACACCCACCCCCCAAACCCTTGCCCATTTCCACTGGATTCTCGGGCCTGCAAGGCGATGCTGGATGTAGAGCAGAATTGCAAGAACGGGAGTCCCCACGTGGAGCCAGTAGCTTGTCCCCCTGACCACCGTGTTCCTCGCCGCAATCTCGGAGATTCGGAGACGGCCGATGTCGATGCTACCGAACGGCACGAGTGCCACACCCGAAACCAGTAAAATGATGGACGCCGCGAGCAGCAGCAATCCGTAACGGATCGCTGCCTTGTTGGGCCGATTCCACGACGTGACCAGGTGGGCTAGCCCGAACGCGATGAACGGCGTAAGGAGTAGGAAACCGAGTAACAGGTGCAGGATCAGCATGCAGAAGTAGAAGAATGTGGTCTGCGTGACGCCCGTGAACCAGGTCAAGGCTTTCACGCTGGCCAGATAAACACCGGTCGCACCCAGGACAGCGAATCCGCCCAGGATGATCCAAAGCAAGGGCCGGAGCCACGGACCGATGGCCGGGGTGTAGACCCGACCCCGACGATCCTTCTTCAGAGGAGTGGAGGACGTCGTCATGAAAATTCCCCTACCATTTCGGGCGGGACGGAAGGATCAATAGGAAGAAGAGCGGATAGGAGCGTCAGCGATGGCGACCGTCTTGAGGATCGCGTCGATTTCGAATCGCGCCTTCGCCGCGTCGGCATAATGACATACGATCCAGAGCGTATCGGCCTGGCGAGGGAAGCCGACAGCAAGTCGATGCGTGAGGATTGGCGTGGTTGTCGGTGGGATCACGGGCTTACCCAGGCCGCTCGGTGCCCAGGAGAACCCGTCTCCGGGAGCGGTGATCTCGACAACGGAAGCTTCCAGACCGCCGACCTGCCGGACCTCCTCGGACACGATCGTGTAGCCGGGGAGGTTCTCAATCCGCGTGACCTGGTCACGGCCAAGGTTCGAGGCCTTGGCGCCGGGGACCCTCAGAGTCCGATAGAAATCGATCGAGGCGGAAGTGCACTTGAACGAAGCTAGACGCTCGCCGGCAAACACTTCGGCACCCGGAGCATAGGGACTCCAGCCTTCGGGAATGCGCACCTGGACTCCGTGCATCGACAACGGATCAGATGCTGAGCAACCGTGAAGGGAAATGATCACGCTCAGGATCGCAAGGCGACCGACTCCGGGCTTGCGGAGTAAATTCCGATTCATCGTGAAGCCTTCCCAAGGGGACCCCATCACGACCCGACGGCCCTACGAGAGGCCGTGCGAATCGTCGCCAGAATTCATCGGGCGAGGAGGGCTCGGGGAGGCCGGGAAAGCTCGGCATCGCTTAGCCTAGAGTGCCACGGCGAATCAAGTGGAAGGATTTGGCTCGATGGATCGTCGAGAGACGGCAGTTCCAGAACGGAAACTTGCAATCCAAAGAACGGCGAGGGATGGGTGCTCGTGGAAGGCGTTTCGGTCGGGCAGGATCGGCTCAGTCTTTCCGCTCGCTCCGCCCTGCTCTGTTCCGATAGCGAGCTGAGAAGGAGGGTCCCGGGGTTCGCCATGTAGGACAGGGAGACCTCGGGCCGCTCAGTCAAATGACATCCCTGGGCCTGCGCGGTGCCCATGCGCATGACCAGACTGAGCATCCCGAAGCACGAGATGACTAGAAGGCGACGGACTGTCACGAGGGGACAAGGGATCAAGGCAAACCTACTCCGGCATCGCCAGCACGACCGACGGCAGAAGAATGGTGATAAGTTATTAGAGAGCCAGCCAACCAAGTCTGTCAAGGAACGCGTAGGAGGGATCAGTCCTTCTGCGATCGAACGGGGGCATTCCTGGAACTCGAGAGGACGGGGCTTGGGCAGGCTGGCACGGCCTGGTATGGTTAAGACCCCGGACGTTTCCGGAGACGAGGCGCGAACTTTTCGCCGGGTTTGTGCGACTATGCCAGCAGCATGCCCGCCTGATTCGCGCTCCCATTACATATCGCTCCGGAGCTTCGCTCTTTCGCAGGACCGATCATCGCTCGCGAGGTGCTGACCGCCCCCCGCCCGATCCGATTCTACATCGCGAGAGCCTCGTACGCAGGACTTCTGTTCATCCTCATGTGGACCGCGTGGCAGGTCCTCGTTGGGTGGCGTGACGTGACCGAGGTCGGCGTGGTGGCCCCCCGGGGGGGGGCCCGGTGACAGATTGTTTTGCTGGGACACCGCAACCACCAGCTCGGTTTATAACCCCCGGCGGCGGGGGCCGCGGGTGGGCCCCCGACGGACC
>JANOBY010000404.1:0-15003 GCA_031411935.1 Planctomycetales bacterium
TCCGCTCGTTCGTAGCAGCCTTTAAGTAGGGCGGGCGTCCCTGCCCAATGGCACTTACTTTAATCCTCGCTGATGCGAAGACTGGCAGATTGGGACCTTTGGGCGGGCCATTTCCGAGACTGGGAGGGGTAAACGGCCTCCCCCAGATTGCTCAGGACGCCTCTAGTCCCATAAGCGGTCATTAAAGTAAGTGCCATTGGGCAGGGACGCCCGCCCTACTTAAAGGCTGCTACGAACGAGCGGAAATGTCTAGAGACCCGAAGCCGAATCGCTCTCGCTTTACTTGCGCTTGATGCTCTTGATGAGCACCGTCTTCGTGGGCACGTCGTCGTGGGGGCCCTTGGTGCCGGTCTCGACCTTGGCGATCTTGTCGACCACGTCCATGCCCTCGGTCACCTTGCCGAACGCGGTGTACCCGGCGTTTTCGTAGGTGTCCAGGTTCTTGTTGCGATCGAAGAGGTTGATGAAGAACTGCGAGGTGGCCGAGTTCGGGTCCTGGGTGCGGGCCATGGCGATCGTCCCGCGGAGGTTGCTCATGCCGTTCTTGTTCTTGGCGAGGGACTCGTTCACGACGGGCTTGTCGGTGTCCTTCTCACGCATGTCCTCGGTCATCCCGCCGCCCTGGATCATGAACTCCTTGATCACTCGGTGGAAGATGGTGTTGTCGTAGAAGCCCTTGTCGACGTACTTGAGGAAGTTCTCGACGGTCTTGGGGGCTTTTTCGGGTTCGAGCTCGACGGTGATGTTGCCCATCGAGGTCTCGATCACGACCGCCGGCTTGTCGGCCGCGCGGGCCTCGCCCGGGGCGCCCACCAGCAGGGTCATCCCCAGCAATCCGAGGAAGGCAAGCATCGTTCGTCCCTGGCTCATGGCGGAAACACTCCTCGTGAAAAAAGGCGGCGGGCCACCGAAATCGGCCCGCCCGACAGCCGGCGAATCTAGCACAGCCCGCGCAATCGTGTCGAGATGCCGCCAGCGTCTGGCAACCTCCGAAGGATTTCGTTACAAGCAGAAAGGCGATGATGCGCAGACGGCTCGAGGAGCGTCTCCGCGCCGAGAGGGAGGACCCACGTGATGGCGATCGGGCTCGGGCCGGTGTTCACCTTCGAGTGGCTGCGTACGGCGCGGAACTGGCGGGTCTACGCCTTCCGCGTCGTGTTCGGGCTGGCCCTGCTGGGCGTCCTGGGGGTGGTGGCGCTTTCGTCCACCGATCCCTATGCCCCCGGCCACGCGCCCACGATCCAGGAGCAGGCCGCGGCCGGTCAGGCGTTCTCGGTGGCGATCGTGATGACGCAACTGGGCATGATCCTGCTGGTGGCCCCGGCGGCCACGGCCGGCACCCTTTGCCTGGACAGGCAGCGCGGGACGCTCGCGCACGTGATGTCCACCGACCTGACGAACGCCGAGGTCGTCCTGGGCAAGCTGTTCGCGAGGATGCTGCCGGTCTTCGGCCTGGTGTTCGCCTCGCTGGGGGTCATCTCGCTATGCACCCTGATGGGCGGGATCGACCCGATGGGCCTCATGGGCTCCCTGCTCGTGAGCCTGGGCTGTGCTTTGCTCGCGGGGACCCTGGCGTTCCTCCTGTCGGTCTGGGCGGGCAAGACGCACGAGGTGATCATGGGGACGTACGTGATCCTCCTCATCTGGCTCCTGGCCTATCCCACCTGGTGGATCATCCGCAACCCGTTTATGGGCCTGGGGCCGCCGAAGTGGCTCGAGGACATCAATCCGTTCCTCTTGATCGCCGAGGTGCGGCCGGGCCGGGTCCCCCTGGAGAAGCACGCCCTGTTCGCGTCGGTGTGCGTGGCGATCTCGGCCCTGATGACCCTGGTCGCGGTCTGGCGGATCCGCGCCGCGGCGATCTCGCAGATGAATCGCTCGGCGGTCCGGCGGAAGCGTCGATGGTGGGGCAAGAAGGGCGTCGCGGGGCCTCGTCCCGAGGTCGGGCCGGGGCGGTTCAGGCGGCTGGTCCGCAGGTTCTCGCCGTCGCTGGACCGCAACCCGGTGCTGTGGCGAGAGTGGCATCGGATGAAGCCGTCGTGGTGGTCGCGGATCATCTGGTATGTGTACGCGGCGTTTTCCCTGGCCGCGACCCTGTTCACCGTCTTCCTGCTGCTGGTCGACATGTCCCGGAGCAGCGAGGCCCCCCTGATCATCGGCAACGCGCTGCAACTGGCGATCGGACTGCTCCTGCTGAGCGTGACCGCGGCCACGGCGCTTGCCGAGGAACGGGTGCGCGGGTCGCTCGACGTGCTGCTGACCACGCCCCTGTCCACGAGGACGATCCTGGCGGGCAAGTGGTGGGGAACGTATCGCACGGTTCCGGTGCTGGCGGTCCTGCCCGCCGTCATGATCGCCGGCGCGGTGACTCTTTTCGACCCCTCGACGCGGTGGTTCGCCGCCGGTTCGTGGCGACCCGCGACCGGCCTGGCGGCCCTCTGGGGGGACCGGTGGCAGGCGTTGCCCTTGATGATCGGCCTCACGCTGGCCTATGGGGCGGCGATCACCAGCTTCGGGCTCGCGATGGCCACGTGGATCTCGCGGCTCGACCGCGCAGTCGCGGCCACGGTCGCCATGTATCTGATTTTGGCGGTGGCCTGGCCGTTCCTCATGGCCATGCTCTCCTCGGTGGGCGGCGATCATCTCACGGCGGGGCTGGCCACGATCAGCCCGTTCATGGGGGCGGGCTACACGGGGGTCCTGGTCATCGAGCGGCCGGGCCAGCAGGCGATGATGTGGAGAAGCCACGTGGCCTGGAGCACGTTCTGGATCCTGGCGAATTTCACCGTCGCGGCGGTCCTGTTCAAGCTCACGCTGATGGGCTTCAATCGCAAGCTTGGGCGGATCCCCGACGAGGGGATCGCGAAGCCCCCCACGCCCGAGGTCGGGGCCGAGCGCGTCAAAGGCTCGGGTTGGAGAATTCGCTCAAGGGGAGCTCGACCGGCTGCTCATGCCGCGACGACCGGGCCACCGCCTCGGTGAACTGCATGGTGCGGGCGCCGGTGACGAAGTCGGTGTGCGTCACGCGGTTCCCTCCGCGGATGGCCCCGAGGAACTCGGCCTCGACGTTCCACCCGCCGCGATGGGTGTCGGGGATGGCCAGGGGTAGCAGCGCATCCTGACCCGCCTTCGCCCCTTCGAGCGTGTCGGTGGCGAAGTCGTAGCGCAGGGTGCCCTCGCTCCCGAAGAGGGTGACCGACATCTCCTGCGCGTGCCGCACGACGGTGCTCAGGCGATACACGCCCACCGAGTCGTCCTCGTGCGAGGTGAGCACCTGCACGCTGTCGGGCGTGCCCACGCGCGCGGCCTTGCCGGACTCGGGGTCGATGCGGCGGGCTACGAGCTTCGAGGCGTGCGCCGAGACCCACTTCGCGGGGGCGACCCACCTCAGGACCGACTCGTAGAGGATGCCGAGGTTCACCATGTTGAACCCCGAGTATTTCGTCATCTGCCGCCAGCCCAGAGGGGTCGCGGGGTCGGCCAGGGCCGAGGAGAGCCCGGTCACGTGGACCTCGCGCAGGGTGCCGAGGAACCCGTCGGCGATCAGCGCCTTCACGAAGGGCTCGCCCACCAGGCCGTAGGGGCTGGGGACGATCATGGCGGTGAGCTCGGGGCGCTCGCGCGACTTGTCCAGCATGCGATGGGCCTCGCGGGCGTTCATGGCCATGCGGGCCTGCGTCAGCACGTGCTTGCCCGCGTCCAGGGCGGCCAGGGTGATCGGGCAGTGGAGGTAGGGCCAGGTGCCGATGACCACGGCGTCAATCTGGTCGTCCTCGACCAGGTGCTCCCAGCTCTCGAAGATGCGCGGGATGTCGAAGTCGCGGGCCACGCGATTGGAGGACTCGCGCCTCTGGTTGCAAACGCCCACGATCTCCACGTCGCGCAACGAGCGAAAGCCCGGGATATGCCGCGTGCGGGCGATGCTCCCCGCGCCGATGATCCCGACCCTGATCCTTGACCGAGGCATGGCGGCCCGTCCTTTCCTGGTCCCCGATCACGAGATGCCGATTGTAGCCCCGGCATGACGATGGCGTCCAACTCGCCGGGACGTTTCCCCGCGAGGTCGCCCAGCACGCCAGGACGGGGGGCGGACGTCTGATCCCCGATTGCAAATCCTTTGCCCTCCGCCCCGCGTCCCCGGCGTGAGACGGATTCCCCCGAGTTGACTCCGGGGGCAAGAAGGCCCCACAATCGCCCTCAATCGTGTGGTCGGTCTCCGTGAAGAGAAGGGAAAGCTCGAATCATGGGTTCGTTCGCCGTGATCCTGCCGGCCGCGGGCAAGTCGTCGCGGTTCGGCGACCCGAAGCAGAAGAAGATCTATGCCGACCTGGACGGCCGCGCCGTGTGGCTTCGGGCCCTCGACCCGTTCCTCAACCGCGACGACGTGGGGCAGATCCTTCTGGCCATCGCCGCCGAGGATCGCGAGCTGTTCGAGCGTCGCTACCGGCCCAGCGTGGCCTTCCTCGACATCCAGGTGATTGACGGCGGGGCCGAGCGTTACGAGACCGTGGCGAAGGCCCTCGCCCATTTGAGGCCCGAGATCGAATACGTGGCCGTGCACGACGCCGCCCGCCCGTGCGTCACGCACGCCGTGGTCGACGCCGTGTTCGCCGCCGCCCGGGAGCACGGGGCCGCTCTGCCCGGCGTGCCCGTGGCCGACACCCTGAAGCTCGTGAACGACCGGGGGCAGATCGAGCGGACCGTGCCCCGCGCGGGGCTGACCGCCGTGCAGACCCCGCAGTGCTTCCGCCGCGACTGGATCGAACGGGCCTACGCCAACCGCGACCAGGTCCAGGCGATCACCGACGACGCGCAGCTTGTCGAAGCCCTTGGCCACAAGTGCCACATCGTCCCGGGCTCGTCGCTGAACCTCAAGATCACCACCGCCGAGGACCTTTCCCTCGCCTCGGCCATCCTGACCGTCCTGCCCAAACCCAAAAAGGACGGCCCCGCGCACCCGTTCGCCGACGAGCGATCCATGTGGTGAGGTCTTCTCACTCCCCGTTGCGCGGGGCACTCGAGGCCGGCCTGAGGCCGAAGTAGGCGTATCCGGTGGCCACCGCCAGGCCGATCCAGGCCTTTCCGTGATCCGTGAGGATCGACAGGACGTTCGGATACACCATCACTCCCACCACGAACGAGGCCAGCCCGCAGACGACCCAGCAGCCCAGGTAGGCGATCATGGCGTAGAAGACGGCGTTTCGGGTCGTGCGGGACGCGTCCCGGAGGGATCGGTCCAGCGGGGCCTCTCCGACATCCGTCGCCGCGAGCACCGAGATGACCAGCGCCGAGACCAGCGCGCCGATCGTGGTCATGGCCAGGCGGAACCCCTCGGTGAAGACCAGATCCGGGGCGGGAGCCTTCCTCATCACGATCGCGATGGCCATGACCACCGACGAGGCGTAAAGGCCCAGGAGCACGAACGCGATCACTCCGCCGAAAACCGCCTTCATGGGGCACATCTCCGTTCGTCGCGGCAATTCGATCGCGGCCCGCACACGCGAGGGCCGATCCGCCTCTTCAATCGCCGAGACGAAGTTGGATTTTCGCAAAAGTTGCGCGATCGGGCCAGGACGTGCCGGGAAGTCGTGGCGGCTTGCATCGGGATGTCGGTGATGGCAAACTCGCCGGTCCGTCCTGTCCTCGCTTCCGCGTGAGGGGACGAGCCCCGTGGATGGGGAAATCCGGCCGAGACTGCAGGGGGGGTGGCGATGGATGAGTTCCCCGTGAACCGTCGAGACCTGATGGCCGCGGCGGTCGGCCTGCCGCTTCTGGGGCGTCCCGGCCCATCCGACGACCTCCAGGCCGAGGCCCAGCCCCGGCCCGTGGATGCCGACGAGGCCCTTGAGCGGCTGAAGGAGGGGAACCGGCGGTTCGCCTCGGGCAAGGTGCGTCATGCCCACCAGGCGGCGTCGTGGCGAGAGCATCTGAAGTCGTCGCAGCACCCGTTCGCGACGATCCTCGCGTGCAGCGACTCGCGAGTGCCCCCGGAACTCGTGTTCGACCAGGGATTCGGCGACCTGTTCGTGGTCCGCGTGGCGGGCAACGTGGTGGCGTCCGACGTGGTCGGGAGCCTCCAATATGCGATCCGTCACCTCAAGACCTCGCTCGTGGTCGTGATGGGGCACGAGTCCTGCGGCGCGGTCACGGCGGCCGTCCAGGCCCTTCAGGGGCGAGACGACGAGCCGCGGTTCATCTCCGACCTGCTCAAGGCCATCGAGCCCGGTCTCCGCGACCTGCCCGCCGGGCTCAAGGGCGACGACCGGATCCACGCGGCCGTGGAGGCCAACGTGCGCTGGTCCATGCGGCAGCTTTCGGGGGTCCCCGAGGGCAAGCTCGCCCTCGACGAGAAGCGGGCCTCGCTCGTGGGCGCCGTCTACGAGCTGGATAAGGGGGCGGTGAGGTTCCTCGCCTGACGCGGCGGTCGAAAGAGGCGTCAGGCCAGTTGCTCCTCGACCCTCGGCAGCAACGCGGCGAAGTCCAGCTTCGAGGGGCATGCCTCGCGCGCGGCGTCCAGGTCCGCGTCCTTCCAGTCGCGGGCCTCCTCGGGGAGCGCGGCGTACTGGCGGCGGGCCTCGGCGCGGGCCCCGTGGCGTTCGTGATAGGTGAGATAGCGGGTGAGGTCGCCCAGGGGGGCCTTCGTGCCCGCGGCGATCGAGCATCGGCCGTCGCAGTCGGCGCACAGGGTCGGGCGCGAGGCGAGGAAGGCCTGGCGCAAGGATTCAATCTCGGCGGCCTTCAGGGGCTGGAAGGCGCGGGCCGCGCGGGTGTTCTCGCCGATCTGGTCGGTGTTCTGCATGCTCACGCACACGGTGGCGAAGCGTTCGTCGCTCCAGATCGCGTGCAGGAGCGCCCCGTACGGGGTGAGCCCTCGGGCCATGAGCTCGGGGGCCTTCTTCGGGACCTCGGCCAGGAAGTCCTCGGGCTTCGGGCCGGCGATCTGCTTCATCGAGATCAGGCCGATGCCCGCGGCGTGGCATCTGTCGATCGCCTTGTTCAGCCGCGTTTCCTTGTTCAGCCAGGCCGAGTTCTGGATCATGAGCACGTCGAAGATCTTCCCCTCGGCGGCCGCCTCCAGGTACTCGGCGCGTCGGCCGTCGTGGCAGGAGAAGCCCACGAACTTCGCCTTGCCCGACTTCTTGATCGCCTCGACGGTCTCCTTCATCTCGCGGCTCTTCGGCCAGTCGATCGACTCGGCGGGATACTCGCCGCCGATCCCGTGGATGAAGAACAGGTCCACGTAATCGGTCTCGAGCGTGGCGAGGCGCCTGTCCAGCCGGGCGATCATCTCTTTGGGGGTCTTCGGGTGGTCCTTGGTGACGAGGAAGATGTTCTTGCGGATCTCGGGGTCCGTCTTCATCCACCGCGCGATCCCCGGCTCCGACCCATACGTGTCGGCGGTGTCGAAGCATCGCACCCCGTTGGCGTAGGCGAACCGGAGCACGCGGTTGAGGCTCGACCCGCGGAACGTGCCCTGATTGAGGATCGAGACCTTCACGCCCGTCCGGCCCAGCTCGCGGGTGGGCAGGGGGGCCGTACGAGACTCGGCGGGCTCGTCCCCCTTCGCGGACGGGGAACCCAGCCCCATCGCGGCCGATCCGGCCATGGCGCCCGCGCCCGCCTGGAGAAAATCGCGCCGCTTCATCGCGCCCGGGTCGTGCTGGTCCATGGGACGGTCCTCGGTTTGGGGATCAGAGGCTCTTCACCTTGATGCTGCGGAACTCGATGCGGTAGCCCTCGGCCTCCACGCCCACGAAGCCTTTGGGGACCTCGCAGTCGTGCCAGGTGCTCGTCGGCTCGCCGTTGACGGTCAGGGTCATGTCCTTGCCCTGGCAGCGGATCTCGAAGGTGTTCCACTCGCCCGCCCGGTTGACCCGCTTCGCCTTCCCCGACTTGCCGTCCTCGGGCTTATCGAGATTGAAGAACTTGAGCTTGCCCCCGGCCATGGTCTCGCCGAAGAGGTATCCGCCCGACCCGTCGCCGGTCTGGGCCTGGTGCCATACGACCCCGTCGGCCGAGTTGCGGGCGTAGATCCCCGAGTTGTAGCCGGATTTCGTTCCCGGCGTGAACCTCCACTCGACGTGGTAGACGAAGTCGCCCAGTTCGCGGTCCCATCGTAGCCAGTCGTGTCCGCCGGTCCCGTCGCACACGAGGTAGCCGGTCTTCGGGTCGATCGACCACTGCGACGTCTCGCTCAGCTTGCCCGAGGGCGGGATCGCGACCCGCACCCAGCCCTTCATGTCGGGGCCCGTCTCGGCGATCAGGTCGGTCCAACCCTCCTCGTCCGGGAGGGCCGCCCCCACGCAGGCCGAGAGGGCGAGCACAAGGCACACGGGCCGGAGAGCGGATCGCATGGGGGCCGTCCTGAAAGCAGAGGGGTGGAGGGAGAACGAGGGATCCGCTCGGGACGCACGCGTCCCCAGGTGCCGGTGCCTCGAACCGCAAGCAGATCAGTCCGGCGACCCCCGGTCAAGGGGCCGCAGGGCCCGATCGGCCTCGGCATGGGCCTTTCCCCCAACGAGACGAGGGGCCACGCATCCCGACCGGTCGCCCTTCGGCACCGGGATCGCAAGAGTCCTCGCCGGGACGCGCTCATACGGGGGAGGCTCGCCATGATCTCGCTGACGGAGAAGGAACGATCACGGCTCCAGGGCATGACACGTCGCCCCCGGAGCCGCAAGCAGCTCTACCGGGCCGAGGCCCTGCTCGCGCTCGACGAGGGCCAGCCGATCGAGGCCGTGGCCCGCCGCATGCGCCTGGGGATCGAGCGCGTGGAGGCCTGGATCGAGGAGTTCTCGCAGAAAAGGCTGGCCTACCTGATCGAGCCCCCGGGCCGCCGCGGAGGCCATGAGGACGAGGACCCCACCCCCGAGGCCGAGCCCGACGCCTCCTGAAATCAATGTACCGCGTTTCGTTTGAGGATCCCGCCCTTCACGTCGGCCAGGGGGTGGATCATCACGAAGGCCGAGGGGTCGGTGTCCTGGATGATGCCCCGCACCTTGCCGATCTCCAGGCGGGTGACCACGCAGAGCAGGATGTCCTGATCGGTGCCGGTGTGGCCGCCCTTGCCCTTGTAGACGGTCACCCCTCGGTTCAGGGTCCGCGTGATCGCGATGCGGATCGCGTTGCTCTTCTCCGACACGATGGTGATGGCGGTGTATTCCTCGATCCCGTGCAGGAGGAAGTCCAGCGTCTTGGAGGCCGACACGTACGTGAGGATCGAATACATGGCCTTGTCGAGGCCGAGGAACCAGGCGGCCGTGAGGAAGATCAGGATATTCATGCCCAGGATCACGTCGCCCACGCGGAGCATCCCGCTCCTCTTGCTGATCAGGAGCGCGGCGATCTCGGTGCCGTCCAGCACCGCGCCTCCGCGGATCGCCAGGCCGATCCCGGCCCCGATGAAGAACCCCCCGAACACCGCCGTGAGGAACATGTCGTCCGTCATGTTCGGATAGTGAACCACGGCGAGGCAGATCGACAGGCCGAGGATCGCCAGCGCGCTGCGGATTGCGAACGATCGTCCGATCACGTGATACCCGAGCGCAATGAACGGGATGTTCAGGACGAAGATCAGCGCCGGGAGGGGCAGGGGCGTGGTCTTGGCGATCAGCATGGAGATCCCGGTCACCCCGCCGTCGATGAACTGGCTCGACTTCAGGAACCCGTGGATGCCCATGCCCGCCGAGAGGATGCCCAGGATGATCAGCGTCTCGTTGCGGAGCTCGCGAAGGACCATCTTCAGGCGAGACGCGCGGCGGTCCTCGGTCAGATGGGCGACCTCGGTGGTCGAGAGCGCGGAAGCGGTCTCGACCCGGGGCGCGGCGGCCAGGTCCAGGGCCGCCGCGGCGGCCGTCTCGGTCTCCGATTCAACCTTCAAGGAAGAGACCCAGGGCGTCAAACCCCTTGCCCAGGGTGTCCAGGTCGGTCGCGAACGACATCCTCGCGTACCCCTCGGCCCCGAACGCCGATCCCATGACCAGCGCCACGTGGGCTTGCGACAGGGCCGTGAGGCAGAAGTCGGTCGAGTTATTGATCACCTTGCCTCCGAGCGTGCGTCCGAAATGCTTCGACACGTTCATGAAAGCATAAAACGCGCCGCCGGGGGCCACGCAGCCGATGTCGGGGAGTTTTTTGATCTGGTCGAGCACGAAGGCGCGGCGTTTGGTGAACTCGGCGTGCATGGCCCTGACCGAGTCCTGCGGGCCGGTGATCGCCTCGAGCGCCGCCCACTGGCTCACGGAGCAGGGGTTGGAGGTCTCCTGGCTCTGGATGTCGCCCATGAACTTGCTCACGCCCGCGGGGGCGACCGACCAGCCGATGCGCCAGCCGGTCATGGCGTAGGTCTTGCTCACGCCCGACACGGTGATCGTGCGGCCGGCCAGCTCGGGGCGGAGCGTGGCGAAGCAGGTGGGCGTGGCCCCGTCGTAGCAGAGCTGCTCGTAGATCTCGTCCGAGAGCACGCCGGCGTCGGTCGTCAGCACGGCGTCGGCCAGGGCCTCGAGCTCCTCGCGCGAGTAGACCACGCCCGTCGGATTCGACGGGCTATTGATCATGAGCAATTTGGTTCGCGGCGTGACGTGTTCTAAGAATCTCTCGGGCGAGAGCTTGAAGCCCTCGGCCTCGGTCGTCTCGATCACCACGGGCGAGGCGCCGGTGAGCTTCACGAGGTCGGAATAACTGACCCAGTAAGGCGCCGGGATGATCACCTCGTCGCCCGGGCCGCACACGGCCATGAGGGCGTTATGCAGCGACTGCTTGGCCCCGTTGGAGACGACCACCTCGTCGGGCCTGGTGGGCAGCTTGTGATGCTCGGTGTAGAGCTTCGCGATCGCGGCCTTGAGCTCGGGCATGCCCGCCGGGGGCGTGTAATGGGTGTGGCCGGCCCTCATGGCGCGGATGGCGGCGTCCTGGATGTTCTCGGGAGTCGGGAAATCCGGCTCGCCGAGCGCAAAGTCCAGAACGTCCACGCCTTCGGCCTTGAGCTTGCGCGCTTCCGAGGCCATCGCCAGGGTGGCCGACGGAGCAATCAGACTGGACCTCTCTGCCAACGTCAACGGCATGGAATTCGCCCGTGATTCTCGATCGAAAGTCGGCCCGGGTGGCGTCTTTTGCCGAAACAAGATCCGTGCCGTTTGCGGTTCTTACTGTATCACGAGACCCCATCCCCGGTCACCCGGTTCGCAGCCAAGGTGATGGACGGGCAAAACCCGATCCCATCGGCAAAAGCGGCCCAAACCGGCCTGACTGTTTATTGTCCCCATCTTGGCCATTTTTCTTGTCGCTGCTCGGAAGATAGAATAAGTTGAATACGTGACCAGTGAGCAGCGGATCGGGTTTCTCAACGGGCATGTGTCGGCCGAGACAGCAGGGACGCGGATGGCCGGGAGCAACCGATGCGTCGAGTGGTGATCACCGGGATAGGCGTGGTCTCGCCCAATGGTGTGGGCCGTCGCATGTTCGCCGAGGCGATCGTGGAGGGCCGATCGGGCGTGGGGCCGATCGAGAGCTTCGACACGACCGGCCTGGGCGTCAAAATCGCCGGCGAGGTGAAGAATTTCGACGTGATGCCCTACCTGGGCGACCACAAGAAGAACGCCAAGGTCATGAGCCGCGCGGTGGCCTTCGCCGTGGGGGCCGCGGCCCTGGCGGTGACCGACTCGGGCCTGGAGACCGGCAAGCTCGATCCCGGCCGCTTCGGCGTGTGCATGGGCACGGGAATCACCCCCATGGACGTGACCGAGCTGGCCGGGCCGATCGTGCGAGGGACCGACGGGGACGGCCACCTGGACCTCGGCCGCTTCAGTGCCGCCCGGGCCGAGAGCATGGACCCCCTCTGGCTCCTGAAGCACCTGCCCAACATGGCGGCCTCGCACATCTCGATCCTGCACGGGGCGATGGGTCCGAATAACACCATCGTGACGGCCTGCGCCGCGGGCACCCAGGCCGTGGGGGAGGCGTTCCGCCTGATCGGCCGAGGGGACGCCGACATCATGCTGGCCGGGGGATGCGACAGTCGGCTCGACCCGCTCATGCTGGTCGCCTACCAGGCCATGAGCGCCGTGAGCCGATCGACCCGCCCGCCCGAGCAGGTCTCCCGCCCGTTCGACGGCGAGCGCGACGGGTTCGTCCTGGGCGAGGGCGCGGCGGTCCTGGTGCTCGAAAGCCTCCAGAGGGCAAAGCGTCGAGGGGCCACAATCTATGCCGAGGTCACGGGTTACGGCTCCTCGTTCGACGCCTATGGCCTCACCCGCCCCGAGCCCGAGGGCAAGGGCGCGGCGCTTTCCATGACGGCCGCGCTCCGCGAGGCGAAGACCGACCCGGCCGACATCAACTACATCAACGCCCACGGCACGAGCACCCGGCTGAACGACATCATGGAGACCCGTGCCGTGAAGAGGGTGTTCGGTCACCGCGCCAGCCGGATCCCCATGTCGTCGCAGAAGTCGATGGTCGGCCACCTGATCGGAGCATCGGGAGCCCTGGAGGCCGCCGCCACGGCGCTCTCGCTGGAGAAGGGCGTGATCCCGCCCACGATCAACCACTCGATGCCCGACCCCCACTGCGACCTGGACTACGTGCCCAACACGGCCAGGGAGATGCCGCTCAAGACGGCCCTGTCCAACAGCTTCGGGTTCGGCGGCCAGAACGCCAGCCTGGTCATGTCGCGGTTTTAGGGCGACTTCTGTCTTGAGTCCAGCATAGGAATACGGGGGGAGGGCTCGATCGCCACGGTTGAAGGAAAGTGGCCCAAGCCTCGCGAATTGACGACGAAACATGCCCTCACCTCCCCGCCCGCTCACACCAACCGCCTCTGGCAAAGCACGACGCGCGGACACCACGCGGTTATTTAAGCCGAAACGCATCCAAAGGATTTCATAGGAAATTCATTGGACGTGATGCGATTCACGGATTTAGCATGTCCGTGCGTTCTTGCGTGCCCCGAGAGGGCTTGTCCGATGACGGGGTAGCCTGGACCCGGATCCGGGTGCGAAGACGCAAATCCATCCCGATCCGGTCCTTTGGAGTCCTCACCGTGATTTCTCGTCGTATACTCGCGAGCTGGTCGCTCGTCGCGGGGGCCGTGCTGCTCACCGTACGCGGGGCCGAGGCCGACATCATCGTCGCGGCCCAGAACTTCGACGGCGGGGCGATCAACGTTTCCACGCCCCTGTCGAGCAACAAGAATGACGCCAACTCGCCCGCGGGCGACATGTTCGGCGTGCGTAACCGATTGAACAGAGTCAACACGTTTGGCCTTCCGTTCGCGATCAGCGACGACAGCGTGACTGCCGCCGAGGGCAACACGGTCTTCGCTGCCGACGCCCTCGGCCTGGTCGGTCGCAACAAGCTCGACAGCTTCTTCGGCGCGGCCGACACCGTCAATGGCAACGGGCCCGACGCCGGCGTGGCCTCGATCAGCTTCAGCATCGCCGGGTTCTCGGACCTGACCCTCTCCATCGACATCGACGGCATGGGCAACTTCGAGGCCGCCGACCTGTTCGACTTCACCTACGCGATCGACGGCGGGAGCGAGCAGACCTTCGCGTCGTTCCGGGCCGACGAGAGCGCCTCGAAGACCTATCGGGCGATGGACAGCGGCTCGACTCCGACCATTGACGACCCGCTCGCCCTGGTCGGCTCGCCCACGGTCTTCCTGGACAAGTCGATCGCCGCCACGGGCGCCTTCGACACCTTCACTCGCTCGATCAGAGGAACCGGGAGCAACCTCACGCTCTTCTTCCGGGCCACAACCGACGGCAGCGACGAGGCGTTCGCGTTCGACAACATCGTGATCCGTTCGACCACCCAGGCCGTCCCCGAGCCCGCCTCGATGGTCCTTCTGGGCATCGGCGCGGTCGGCATGTTCGCTACCATGCGACGACGCGCGGCGAAGTGACCACGATCGTGGTCTAGACGCGATTCCCCCGTCTTTCGTAGGATCACCTTTTCGTTTCCCTCCAAGATCCGTCAAGGTGATCCGTCATGCCCCGCACCCGACCCGTCGAAGTCGCCCGCACCGTCCGCCGCCGCCGCCAGCGCGAACTCCTCCGCAAGCAGCTTGAGGCCCAGGCCGCCGCGAAGGCCGCCGAAACCAAGTAACTCGCCTGGGGCCTCCGGTCGGATCGTCGGGGCCGACGATCCCGGAGGGCCGTCGCAGGGGGCGAGATGCGTCGTCTCTCGGGCTTTCCGCTCTGGATGGGGCACGTCGGAAACGCCCGGGACCTGCGCGCGCTGACCGATCTGGGCATCGAGGCGGTGGTCGATCTCGCCGGGAACGACCCGCCGCAGAACTTCACCCGCGACATGACGGTCTGCCGCTTCCCCCTGATCGACGGGGGCGGCAATCCGCGATGGCTCTTGAAAGTCGCAGTCGACACCACCGCGGAACTCCTGCGCGTCCAGGTCCCTAGCCTGGTCTATTGCGGCGCCTGCATGAGCCGGACCCCGGCCGTCGTGGGGGCGGCCATCGCGGTGGTCCGGAACATCGATCCTGCGAAGGCACTCGCCCAGGCGATCGCGGGCGGCCCGTCCGACGTGTCGCCCGCGCTCTGGTCGGACTTGCTTGGCGTCGTCTGAGGGCCTCATCCGCGGCCGAGCTCACACCAGCTCGGCGATGACCTCGCCGGGCGTGAGCGCGAGCGGTCGGCCCTGCTTGTCGATCAGCTCGGTTTTCGGGTCGATCCCGAGCAGGTGGTAGGCCGTGGCGAGGATATCCTTGGGCGAGATGGGGCGGTCGGCGGGGTCGGAGGCGATCGAGTCGGACTTGCCCAGCACGAACCCGCGAGGGATGCCCGCCCCGGCGAGCACCGCCGAGTAGCAGCGCGACCAGTGGTCGCGGCCTCCGCCCTGGCCGGTGGTGATCTTGGGCGTGCGGCCGTGCTCACTGAGCACGAGGACCAGGGTTTCGTCGAGCAGGCCTCGTCGGTCGAGGTCCACGAGCAGGCCCGAAAGCGTCTGGTCGAGGCCCGGCAGGAGCTCGTTCTTCATGCGCGGGTAGTG
>JANOBY010000405.1:0-12338 GCA_031411935.1 Planctomycetales bacterium
TCGCGATGGATGGTATGCGTTGGCCGATGACCCTCGTGATGATCTCGCATTTGTGAGGATGCTGGAGCAGGAAGGGCAGCTTTACGAGGGGCTGGGATGGCCCGATGAGTCCGGGCAAACGGTCATCTACATGCAGTCGGATGCCGTCGAGGGCAGGGGCACGTCGAGCGGCCTTGCTACTGTGGGTGATTCCGAACTCAACCTTGAGCAAGCGGTCGGATTTTTTGCCCAACTCCTCGCCCGCCTGGCAGACGCCCGGCCCGGCCTGAGCGGTGCAGTCCCCGCCAATAGCGTCGAGTCCCCGTATCTGACGAAGGAGGAAGCCGCCCCCTATATGCGAACGAGCGTGGATGGGATCTACGGGCGGATCGAGCGGGGTCAATTGGAGAAGTGCCCTGGAGTCAGGGAGTATCTATTCACGAAGGAGATGCTTGACGACGCGATGATGGGACGTGTCGAGAAGCCTGGGTCCAGGAACAGGAAGGGGAGGGGAGGAGGAAATGATGTCCAAGACCGAAGTCTGCGTCCTGAGTGATGGTAGGAGGGTCGAGTTCTCTCTGAAGAAACGCGAACGAGACCCCAATCTGCTCGTTGTCTTCATGGGGCCGGATGGTCGTACGAAGGAACGATCGACGTTTGAGCCGAATCAAAAGCGGGCCAAGGAATCGGCGGTTGCCCTCATCGTTCAGGAGTACCAGCCCAAGATTTACTATCAGAACATCGCCTGGGAAGAGGCCATTGCCAAACTGGTGCGGGCGATCAAGGCCGCAAACCTCCGCGACAATTCGATCGAGACCTATACCTCTGCCGTCCAGACGCTCCGCTCAGTCTTCCCAAAAGCCACAGGCCCTTCGGTCATCACCCCGGAGATGGCGAAGGAGTACAGGACGGCACGCATGGAGCCGGGCTATTCGCCCCATACCGTCAAGAACGACCTGATGGAATTGAAGACGGTGTTCGGGAAGTGGTGGGGCAAGGAGTGCGGCTTCCTCGAAACAAACCCGTTCGCCGACATCGAGCCTCCCAAGGTGGACAGGTTCGAGCCCCGGATCATCGGCCCCGGTCGAGCGTGACGCTTTCGTGGCCTGGCTCGCCTCTCGATGGGGCGGCTGGCGGCTTCCACTGCTGTTCCTGGAGACCAAGGCGAGCATCGGGTGTCGGATCCACGAACTCGCGTCGGCCCCGACGAGCAGCCTCAAGGACGGGCGACTGACCTTCGAGGCCGTGACCGCGAAGGGGCGGAAGACGCGAAGGTCCAAGTTGCCGCCCGCCATCTATGCGGAATTGGTCTCGATCGCCGGGCCGACCCTCATCTTCGAGGGCTTCGCCGAGCAGCTTCGGGATCTCCTCCTGGAGCGGGGCAGGCCGCACCATGCCCGCTGCGCGAAGCTTCCATTTGATCCCGGCCGTCTCGTGAACTGGCTCCAGGATCGCCTGGTCGAGTTCAGGAAGGACCACAAGGACATCCCGAGGTTCAAGCTGCACAACTACCGGGGCACGGCGATGAGCCGGGCCAAGGAAGCCGGTGCCTCCTATGACGATGCGGCGATCGCCTTCGGTTGCCATCCCGAGACGATGCGGCGGCATTACGTGAAGCTGGACGAGACGGCGATCAGCGACTCGGTGATGGACCGGGTTCAGGGCGGCGAGTAAGCTAATCCATGTCGCCCCGAACTTTCCGCCGTCAAAAGCGGGGAGAAATCAGGGAGACGAAAGCTGGCCCGCGAGGCGAATTTGACGTAAGGTGTTATCTCCGTAAGTCCGCGAGAGTGGTGGAACTGGCAGACACGCAGGATTTAGGTTCCTGTACCGCAAGGTGTGAGGGTTCGACTCCCTCCTCTCGCATTGTCCGAAACAGGCTTGAGGCCGACTCGCTCGACACGGTGAACAGGGAATTTGCACCGATCTCCCGCACGATGGGCGGTTCCTGTCTCGGCCATCGGGCGATCTCGGCCGCCCGGCCGATCCCCTCACGAATTCGAGTGGATGCCCCTCATGACCGTCCATCCCTGGGCTTGCGGGCCGCGGGGCGATGCGACCTTCGGGTGGACTTCGGGGCATGAGTCGCGGCCTTGGGGCCGGACCCTCGGGGTCGGTTGGTTCGTGGGTCGGGGCTATTCGGTGTCCCAGATCGTGACTCCCCCGAGCCAGTGATTGGCCGCCAGGCGCTTGCCGTCGGGGCTGAACCGGAGGCGGGCGTTGTAGGCGTAATCCCCGAGCCTCTGGGCGCCGAGGGTGCGGAGGCTCAGGAGTTCCTGCCCGGTCTGCGCGTCCCAGAGGAAGGCGACCCCGTTGTAGCCGATGGCGCCGATGCGGCGTCCATCGGGGCTGAAGGTCACGCAGGTGAGGGAGAGGGGGCCGGCGAGGCCGCTGGCCCGTTCGTCGGCGAACAGGGGCACCCCTCGCTCGAGGTCCCACACGCGAACGAGCCCCTTGCCGCGCTCGCAGGCGGCGAGCTGGGACCCGTCCGGGCTGAAGGCGATGCCGGCCAGCCCGTCGCATCGGCCGGGCAGGACCCGGGGCGGGGCCGGGGTGTCCCAATGCCAGAGATGGATCTGGCCGTCTTCCGGGCCGAGGGCCACGCGACGGCCGTCGGCGCTGAAGGCCAGGCTGAGCACGGGGGCGGACGACAGGGCTGCTCGTTGCGTCCCGGTCGGGACGTCCCACACCTTCAACTCAACCCGCTCCTCCGCGGGTCCGGAGGCCGAGGATTGCGAGGCCGTGACGAGCAGGCACGCATCGCCGCTCAGGGCCAGGCTTCGCAGGGCTTCGGGCTGCGTCGGGATGCGCATCAACTCCCGGCCCGTGGCGACCTCCCACACGCAGGCATCTTGCCCGTCGGTCGAAATCCCGGCGAACTGTTCCCCGTCGGCGCTGAACGCGGTGTCGTGGCGAGGGACCTTCGAGTTGCGGTTGAGGGCCAACGCGCGGCGGACGATCGGCCGGTCGGTGCTCGGGTCGATGGAGGCGAGGCCGGGCTGCCCGTCGTGCCGGGCAACGGCCAGATTGCGGCCTTTGTCGCGGAAGGTGAGCGCCCCTCCCCATTCCGACCCACCCAGCTCGGTGGCGGCGACGATCCCTTGCTGCGCGTGGCGAAGGTCCCAGACCTTCACCTTGCCGTCCTGCCCACCGGAGACAATCCGGGAGCCGTCGGGATAGAAGTCCAGGCAGCGCACCCCGAACGTATGCCCGCGAAGCACGCGCGCCTCCTCGCAGGTCGCCAGGTCGTAGACCCGGACGGTCTGATCGGACAGGGACATGCCCAGGAGCCGCCCGGCGCGGCTGACCGCGGCCTGTTCGATCATGGCATTCGCGGGGATCGCGATCCGGCTTGAGGCACCCGTGGCCGCATCGACCCGGATCGCACGCTTGCCCAGCACTTCGATGTTCACGAGGAGCTTGCCGTCCGGGGCGAACAGCACCAGCATGCCGACCTGCGGGAAACGGCAGACCCTGCGCCCGGTGGCGATTTCATAAACGTGACCGGAAGGCTCGGTGCTGTCGCTCGGCACGCTCGCGAGGAGGCGATTGTCGGGGCTCACATGCAACTTGCCTCCGGGGTCCTCCCACGAGTGGACCTCGCTGCCTGTCGCGACGTCCCACACCTGGACACGGCCCTCGGCATGAGAAAAGGCCCTGCGGCTCTCGGGCGAGAAGGCCCAGTTTGTGGCCTTGCCCGATCCCATCCTGGCCCGTGGCCATGTCGACCAACCTGAGGCCGGGGTCCTTCGCGTACCGAAGTCCGAACGACTCCAGCGACGGGGCGAGCATGGCAATGCCCACCTCGCCGAGCTGGAATTCATTGGTTTCCCCTATCGTGTAAGGTCGGCGTACCTGGCTGAGGAGATGCGCCGTGGCCGGGTCCCACACGTTGACCGTGCCGTCGAACCCGAGCGACGCGATCCGCCGGCTGTCGGGGCTGAACGCGACCTTCCAGACGGAGTTGCCGTGCTGGCCGAGCGAGGCGACCAGGCGTCCGGTCCGGGCATCCCAGAGCTTCACCTCGCCGGGCTCGCGGGCGTTTCGCGCCACCACATAGAAGGGGGTCCAACCCGGCGGCCGACGCGATCCAGCGGCCGTCCGGGCTCACGGCCACGCTGCTGACCCACTGGCCGTGGGTCATCCCGGGGAACAAGTCCGTGTGGCAGAGGCGGTCCAGGTAGTGCCAATCCCACCCGCGGAGGTCCTCCCGCCCCGGAGCGGGTCGGCAGTCGTCGAGGATGCGCAGGACCTTCGCGATGTCGTTCTGCTCCCACGTGGAGGCGGCCTGAGCGATCCGGCTTGCGTAGAGGATGCGCTCGGTCCGGTCCCGCTGGGCGGCCTGTTCCTGGCGTGCCGTCCGCTCGACCTCAAGCAAGCGGTCGGCCTGGAACAGGGCGGCCGACACCCCGGCGAAGGCCACGATCGCGGCGGTCGCGGCGATCGCGGCCAACCCGGCGATGACCGGCTTGCGCCGGGTCCATTTCACCAGCCTGCGCGGGAGGCTGGTGCGGGAGGCCAGGGCCGGCCGATCTTCGACGAACCTGCGGGGGTCGTCGGCGAGCGCGTCGGCGGTGGGGTAACGTTGGGAGGGCTCGGGCCCGGTGGCCTTGAGGATGACCGTCTCCAGGTCGCGCGGCAGCTTCGGGTTCAACCGACCGGGCCGGGTCGGCTGGCGGTCGAGGATCGCCCGCATGAGTTCGCCGCGGTCGGCCGAGGCGAAGGCCGGGGTGCCGGTCGCCAGCTCGTAGAGCGTGAGGCCCAGGGAGTACACGTCGGACCGGGCGTCGTCGATCCCCCGGACGCGTTGCGGGGCCATGTAGCGTAAGGTGCCGATCAGGTCGCCCGTGCCGGTGAGCTCGTCGCGCTCGTCGGACATCTTGGCCACCCCGAAGTCGGTGATCCAGAGGTGCCCCTCGGTGTCCAGGAGCAGGTTCGAGGGTTTCACGTCGCGGTGCAGGACGCCCCGCCCGTGCGCGAAGTCAAGGGCCCGGGCCGCCTGTGCGCCGATCTCGCCCACGCGGCGGAACATCGCCCGGTCGTGAGCGGGCCCGTGGGCTTCCCGCGAGGGCCCTTCCCGATGGGGCATCCTTCGTATCGTCCTATTTTACTGTGAGAGCCTGGTTCTTCCATGGCGATCTGAAGTTCTTGATAACCGGGAATCGCAGGGGGATTCAGGCCGACCCGTGATCGCGAGTCCTCAGCAGCGCGGCGATCTCGGGCAGGCGCGCGGTTCCGGTCGTTCCGAGCTGGTGGACCACGAGCGAGGCGGCGGCCATGGCGATCTCCATCGACTCGCGGACTCCCGCCCCGGCGGCGAGCGCCGCGGTGAGGTTCGCGGTCACGGAGTCGCCCGCCCCCACCACGTCGATCGGACCTCGGACGGGGAACGACGGGACGTGATCGGGCTCGGAGCCGGGCGACGCGCCCACGATACCGCGCTCGGCCAGGGTGACGAACACCGGCTGGCGGTTCCTGCGGGCGAGCTCGCCCGCGAGCCCCTTGATGGTCGCGAGGTCGGCCGACTCCGCGGTTCCCGTCATCCTCGCCAGTTCGGCGGCGTTCATCTTGAAGCCCAGAGGGGGGAAGTCGTGCAGCCCCCGTCGGCTGTCGGCCAGAGTCACGAGGCCGGGACGCAGGGCGGAATGCGCGGCCTGAGCGGCGGATCGCGTGACCACGCCCGTCTCGGGGAGGTCCACCTGATCCATCAGGATCAGCGCGTCCATTCGACCGGCCAGGGCGTCGATCCTCGCGGCCAGGTCGTGCTGAAGCTCGGGCGGCGTAGGGGTCCAGTTCTTCGAGTCGAGGCGGTTCAGCTCGCGAGGGGGGGCGTCGCCCTCCACGATCAAAGGCTTGCAGTAGACCGGCGTGCGGCGAGAAGGGGCGGTGAGGAAGTCGTCGAGCTTCACGCCCAGGTCGGCCAGCGCGCGGCGGAGTTCGTAGCCCTCTCCGTCGTCGCCGCAGAACCCCACGGCGAGGATCTGCCCCACGCCGAGAGCGACGAGGTTGTTCACGATCGTCCCGGCCGCGCCGGGTTGGCTCCTCACAGCGACCACGTTGTGGACGGGCAGGCCGGTCTCGATCGAGACCTCCTCCCGCGCCGGGTCGATGATCAGGTAGCGGTCGAGGAAGAAGTCCCCCACGACCGAGAGCTTGAGCCCTGGATAGAGGCCGGTGATGGCCGCGAATCGCTCGGGGGTCATGGACGGGCCAGGCGGGAGTGGAGGTTGTGGATGAACGCCGCGTTGTCACACTGGAGGTAGTTCAGCTCGCCCCCCATCCGCGAGTAGCTCTTGCAGAAGCGGAGGTAATAGGCCGGGTTCGTCTTCGGCGGCTCGCCCCGGGTCCAGTCCCAGCCCCCTCCGTCCTGGAGATCGACCACGTAGAACGAGTGGTCGCTCACGACCGGAAGCCCTTCCTGGAGCCTCAGGTTGTTCACGCAGCTCAGGGCCTTCTCGAAGACCTGCGGCCCCATGATCGCCGACCCGACCGAGAGCACCACGCCGCCGTCGAGCCCGGCCACCGACCCGCCGAAGAGCTTGAAATCGAGCTCGGCCGCGTGACCGATCGCCGCGCCGCTGAACACCGGATGGTTCGCGATGATGTCGTAGCCGATCCCCGGATGCACGGTCATGGGGACGTTGTGCTCATACGCTTGCGCCAGGATGGACGCCCGCTTCCAGCGATGTTCGATGTTGTTCCGCCCGCCCGTCCAGTCCTGGCCCGTCATCGCCTGCAAGAGCGTGGCGCGGGCCGCGGTGAGCGGGTTCCGCGGGTCGCTTGCGATGGATGCGGCAAGCTCCTCGACCGACGGCAGGGTGGCCCCATCCTCGGCGATGAATCGGCCGAGCGACCGTCCGTAGCCCAGGCCGTCGAGCGCCCCGGCCATGATCGCCATGTGGATCGAATTCGACGTTTCGTGCCAGGTGCCGAACGTCCCTCGGGCCACGTTCTCCTGCACGCCCTCGGTCGACACTCCGGCCCAGGCGTATTCCCAGTCGTGGATCGTGCCCGCGCCGTTGGTCGCCAGGTGCGTGATCCAGCCCGACCGCATCATCCGGCCGAGAAGGCCCGCCGCACCGTTGCGCAGGAGGTGCGCCCCGTAGATGAGCATGACCGACGCCCCGCGACTCCGGGCCGCGACGATCGCCCGGGCGCATCGGTCGATGGTCGCGGCGAGCGGGTCGGGGCAGGGCGGTGGGGGCGAGTCGGGATCGACGAGGATCTCGTCGGCCCGGGTGAGGCTCCGCCTCTGGGCGAGCGGCAGGATCTTCAGCCGGGCCAGGTCCAGGGGCTCGACGTTCACGACGCGGCCCCTTCGGCTGCCGGCACGTCGAGCACGTAATCGACCAGGGCGATGGCGTCCCGATAGTCGGGGATCACCACGTCGGCCCCCACGCCCAGAAGCCGGGTGCGCTTCCAGGGGTCCACGCGGCCCGAGCCGTTGTTGGCCTCGTCGCTGGCCACGGCCACGGCGAGCCCTCCGACCTGCTTGGTGTTCTCGATCTCGACGTAGCCGTCGCCGAAGGAGATCAGGTGCCGCCCCTCGATCGCGTTCTCCGAGAGGATCCGATCGATGATCATCTTCTTGGAGAAGTTCTTGTAGTCGTCGAGCGCCCCGTAGATGTTCCCGCCGAAGTAGCGAGTGATGTCCAGCAGGTCGGCCTCGGCCTTCACCGCGTACTCGTCGGTCCCGCTGGCCAGGTAGAGGCGCAGGCCCCGCGCCATCAGGTGTTCGAGCAGGGCGCGGGCCCCGTGGACGAGCAGGTCGTCGGGGGCGATGGCCCCGCTCTTCAGCCCCTCGATCCTCGCGGCGTTGTGCTCGGCCAGGCGGCGGAGGTACTCGTGCTTGTAGGCGAGCGGCTCGTCGGGCGTGCCTCCCCGCTCCTTCACGCGGTCGGCGAGCTGGATCATCTGGTAGACCGTCTGCTTGCCGTTGAGGCGCATGATGTCGTCGGTCACCAGGCGGCGCAGGTCGTCCTCGGTCTCGCCGGGCAAGAGGGGCAGGGCCTCGATGAACATGGGGATCATCACGTCGGGCCAGCCCTGGCGGATGATCGAGAGGGTCCCGTCGAAGTCGAACAGGGCGAACCCCACGCCGGGCCGGGGGGCCAGCGGGGCGGGGAGCTCCACGCTGGGCCAGGTCATGAGCGGGCCTCGGGCTCGACGGCATTCTCCATGAACGCATAACAGAGCATGTGACACATGGTCATCTGGGCATCCTCGGCCCGCCCGTAGTGGGTGTCGGCCACGACCAGCACGTGCTCGGCGGTCTCGGCGAGCTTGCCCTTCTTCTCGCCGACCATGGCCACGGTGGAAAGGCCGTGTTCGCGGGCCCAGGCGATCGCCTTGACCAGGTTGGGCGAGCTGCCGCTGACGCTCATGGTCAGCGCCACGTCGCCGGGCCGGGCGTAATTTTCGAGCTGACGGACGAACACGTCCTCGTATGAGTAATCGTTGCCCAGGGCGGTCATCCACGCCACGTTCTCGTTCAGGGAGAGGATGCGGAACCGCTTCGGCCACTTGTCGGACGAGCCCTTGCCCAGGTCGGTGGCGAAGTGCGAGGCGTTGGAGGCGCTCCCGCCGTTGCCGAAGACGAAGACCTGCGCCCCTCGCTCGCAGGCCGCCTTCAGGAGCCCCACGACCTCGGCGACCTGCTCCAGGGGCAGCGCCTGGTACAGGGCAATTTGCCTCGTGCGGTACTCGTCCAGCCAATCCGGAAGGCTCTGCATGGCGATCCCCGATCTCCCGATCCGTGTGCACGTGGCCCGGGGACTCTCCCGCCCCGGGCCGACCAAGGGCGAGATTATAACCGGATCGGTCGCCGGGCGTCAGGTGGGCGGGATCGGCAGGTCTTGACCGCACGGCGCAGGGGAGCACAGGGCGCGGTCCGACCTCCAGAGGGCGAAGGATGCAACGATCTTGGGGCACATTCGGTGGGCAGGGGCAGGCATCATCGCCTGAAGACGAGAAGATTTCGACACAAAAGCCAATACCTGTATGAGCGAACGATCACGAACAGGCGAGCGAGGGCGAGTCGGGTAGCAGGAGCATCTGGCTCACGTCGACGTCGATCAGGAACCAACCCTTGCACTCGGCGCAGGTGCCGAGCAAGCGGTCGGGCTGGGTCGTGTCCGGCTGATGGATCAATAATTTCCCCCGACAGACCGGGCAGGGGGCCCGTCCCGACTGGGGCGCGGTGGTCAAATGGCACGCGATCGGGACGCACTCAAGGGCGTCCGGATCCGCCCATGCGGATCGGTTCCAGAATGACAAGGGTCTAAACCTCTAGGCGGACTCTAGGCGGGACGGAAGCGAGACGTTGTGGTGCGTGTCTGATCGGCTGCGCCTTGCCATGACCACTGAAGCATCGTGTTCCGATTGGGCGAATTGGTCAAGGCGAGCCGCCCTAATGATGCCCAAACGACACATGGCGGTCATGCGTCGGGATCTGCCCTCGCGGAGAACGTGGATCCGACGCCCATGCGGAACTGGACGCGGACTCGTCAGCAAGGCTATCGTGAGATTCCACCCCACATCAGCCTCGGGGTGAAGGGAGACGACGCCGGATCCCGCCCGGGCAAGGTGCCCGCGATCACGATCCGGACCGACCCCAGGGGACGCGCCGCCGATGACGTGGATGGAGTGGTACAGGACGCTGGCCAAGCCCTCGTGGACCCCGGAGCCGCGCACGATCGGCCTCATCTGGCAGGTCCTGTATCCGCTGATTCTTTTCAGCATAGCATTTGTATGCGTCCAAGTGTATCGGGGCAAGATGCCCGCGAGGGTCGTCCTTCCGTTTGCGATCAACCTGGCGGCGAACCTGATCTTCACGCCGATCCAGTTCGGCCTTCGGAACCTGCCCCTGGCCACGGCCGACATCCTGATCGTGTGGGCCACGATCGTCTGGAGCATGGTCGCCGTGTGGCGTCATTCGCGGGCGATCGCGCTGATGCAGGTCCCCTATCTGGTCTGGGTCTCGCTGGCCACGGTGTTGCAGGTCTCGATCACGGTCATGAATCGGTGACGGAGCGCTCGCGGAACTGCTCGCCGGTGATCTTCGCGCCCCAGGTCGAGGGGATCCTGAGCCTCCGCTTCACGTCGTCGTAGGAGAGGTCGGCCTCGACCAGCCGGGTCATGGCGGGCAGGAAGGTCGTTTTGAAGAAGGCGCCCATCTTGTGCGCGACCTGGTCGTCGAACGTCTTCGCGGTGATGGTGCTCTTGGACTTCGCCTCGGCGGCCTCCCGGTCGGCCTGGGGGTCGTGGCCGGCGGAGCGGCCCATGCGGGCCCTGGCCCCCATGATCGCGGCGACAATCCCGAGCTGCCGGGCCTCGTCGTCGTCCAGGCCATCGGCCCGGGCTCGGGCATAGGTGTAGGTGGCGAGGATGTCGAACTTACCGATCGACACCTCTTTTTGTGTGGCTCTGGGCATGATGCTCTCCTCGCGGGGGGGCCCCTCCGTGTCGATTCCTACCGCAAACCGGGGGCCCTGGGAGGGGAAATCGAGCCGGACGCGTCAAGAACCGCCGCGGCCCTCGGTCTCGGCATGATTTTCGCCCTGGGCGTACCCCGAAGTCAGGATTAGGATGGGGAGGGGCCCTATCCCCTCTCGCACGCGACTAAGGACAAGCAACGCATGCCTTTACGCATCGAGGATTACGCGCTGATCGGCGACTGCCAGACGGCGGCCCTGGTAGGCAATGACGGGTCGATCGACTGGCTGTGCGCGCCTCGATTCGACTCGGCGTCGTGCTTCGCGGCGATCCTGGGCACGCCCGAGAACGGGCGATGGCTGATCGCCCCGGCCGGCGAGGTGCGCCGGGTGAGGCGGCAGTATCGCGACGGCACGCTCGTGCTGGAGACGATCTTCGAGACCGACGACGGCGAGGTCGCGCTGATCGACTTCATGCCGCCCAGGACCGACGTGCCCGACGTGGTGAGGATCGTCGAGGGGCGTCGCGGCCAGGTCCCCATGAAGATGGAGCTGGTCATCCGCTTCGACTACGGGTCGGTCGTCCCGTGGGTCCGCCACGTCGATCGCGGGGTCTCGGCCATCGCCGGCCCCGACATGCTCGTGCTCCGCACCGACGTGCCGGTCCGGGGCATGGGGTACCGCACCGTGGCCGAGTTCACCGTGAGCGAGGGGCAGAGGATCCCATTCGACCTCACGTACCACTTCTCGCACCGCCCCCGGCCCATGGAGCTGGACACCTTCGCCGCGCTCGAGCAGACCGAGCTCTGGTGGAGGGAGTGGACGAGCAAGTGCAACGCCGCCGAGGGGCCGTGGTGCGAAGCCGTGAGGCGGTCGCTCATCACGCTCAAGGCCCTGACCTATGCCCCCACCGGCGGGATCGTGGCGGCGCCCACCACGTCCCTGCCCGAGCTGATCGGCGGGGTGAGGAACTGGGACTACCGCTATTGCTGGCTCCGCGACGCCACATTTACCCTCTACGCGCTCATGCTCGCGGGCTACCGGGAGGAGGCCGCCGCCTGGCGAGAGTGGCTCCTGAGGGCGGTGGCCGGGCGGCCCTCGCAGATGCACATCATGTACGGGCTCGCGGGGGAGCGTCGGCTGACCGAGATGGAGCTGCCGTGGCTGCCCGGCTACGAGGGCTCGGGCCCGGTCCGCATCGGCAACGGGGCGTACACCCAGCATCAGCTCGACGTGTACGGGGAGGTCATGGACTCGCTCCACCAGTGCCGCCGCTACGGCCTGGAGCAGGACGCCTCCAGCTGGGACCTGCAAGTTGCCCTCATGGACTTCCTCGAGTCCAACTGGAGCGAGCCCGACGAGGGGATCTGGGAGATCCGCGGCCCCAGGCGCAACTTCACGCACTCGAAGGTCATGGCCTGGGTCGCCTTCGACCGCGCCGTGAAGGACATCGAGCTGTTCGGCCAGAGCGGCCCGCTCAACCACTGGCGAGGCCTCCGCGACGAGATCCACGCCCAGGTCTGCCGCGAGGGGTTCGACCCCCAGATGAACTCGTTCACGCAGTCCTACGGGGCGAAGCAGGTGGACGCGAGCCTCTTGACGATCCCCCTCGTGGGGTTCCTGCCCGGCACCGACCCGCGCGTCCTGGGCACGATCCGGGCGATCGAGCGCGAGCTCGTGACCGACGGGTTCGTGAACCGCTACTCCACCGAGTCGGGCGTGGACGGCCTGCCACCGGGCGAGGGCACGTTCCTGCTCTGCACCTTCTGGCTGGCCGACGCCCTGGCGGTTGCCGGCCGAAGGGACGACGCGAGGAAGGTCTTCGACAGGGTCCTGGCGATCCGCAACGACGTGGGGCTCCTGGCCGAGGCCTACGACCCCCGCGCACGTCGCCAGCTCGGCAACTTCCCGCAAGCCTTCTCGCAT
>JANOBY010000406.1:0-5699 GCA_031411935.1 Planctomycetales bacterium
GGGCCAGGGGAAGTTGTTGTAGACCAGCTGATTTGAGTAGCGGTAGTCTGATTTTAGTCGCCCACAAACTACTGATACCCAAGCCATGTGCATGGCCGAGGAGAGCAGCCCGAAATGCCATCGCGTTGCACCCGAAAGGCAATAAACAAGATTGGACGCAATCGTTTTTGGGGACATGAATCCGATGGGGATGTATCGCCGACTGATAGAAGACACCCCAGGAATCATCAAGTATTCGCATGATGGTTGTCTAATTTCACCAAAGAGTGTTGGTGTGTTCGAGAGGTCTCTGGTTGCTTGTCGGGTGCTCGAATTGCGATGTGCGCGGACTCCTTCAACCCGGCGCATTACCTCTGGCAGTTTTCGAAGTTCTCCAGGCACAACACCGACCAGCCAGAGACACCATCGCTCGATTCCGTTTAGGAATTCTTCGGAGCCAAGCAAGGGGCGGATAAACTTCTCTGCAGCAGGCTCGATGAGTAGTAGTGCCTTCTTCTCATCAGAGGAAAGCAGTAGGCAACCGGCATCGTTAGGCATACTGCCGAAGACAAGTCCCGGCGCTCCGCAGAGAGAGGTAGCCCTCTTTTGAACGAGGACATTTCCTGAAGAAACGAGATAAGGACTTATGTTAGCCACATCCGTAATGGATGCTTGATTATTAGTAGAATCGTATTCGAACAACCGCTTTCGGCTCACTTTGGCCGTCCCAAAGCCGATGATAACGACGTGCACGTGCGCTCTGCCGCGTGCTTCACTCTGCCAAACAAAGGTCCGGTGGGCGAAGCGAATATCGACATTCCAGCGACTGAAGAGCTCTTTCCAAAGAACGCCGACCTGTTCACCCTGAGCGATCGAGTTTGTTGAGACGAAGGCAACGGGAACACCCGTATTTTGGATGTATTCAGCGGCTTTCCGATACCTGCAAGTCAAATATTCGTGCACGGCGGCACCGCTTACCCCCCCCCCCCCAGACTGCCGCCATGTCAGCTTGCTGCTCGGGAGTTCGGTACTGCTTCCCCACAAACGGCGGATTTCCTAGCACGAAAACCCCATCGCTTGGTGGTAGAACCTCTTTCCAGTCGATCCTGAGGGCGTTGCCCTGGACGATGTGGGGTGTGGTTCTGAGGGGGAGTCGCTGGAAGGTGTAGCCGAAGACTTCGGACACCCTCTGGTTCATCTGGTGGTCCATGAGCCACATGGCTACCTCGGCGATGCGGGCGGGCCATTCGGCGTACTCGATCCCGTGGAACTGGTCCACGTCCACGCGGATCAGGTCGCCGACATCGAACACTTGCTGCCCGGTCGGGTGAAGCTCGCGCAGGAGGTCCAACTCCAGCAGGCGAAGCTCGCGATAGGCAAGCACCAAAAAGTTGCCGCACCCGCAGGCGGGGTCCAGGAACCGCAAGCTACGCAGGTGGTCGTGGAACGCTTGCAACCGGCTGGTGCGACGGTTGGAGCGGTCGCCCCGGATCGTGTCGAACTCGGCGCGGAGGTCGTCCAGGAACAGGGATCGGATCACCTTCATGATGTCCCGTTCGGACGTGTAGTGGGCCCCCTGCTGACGCCGTTCCTGGCTCTCCATGATGCCCTGAAACAGGCTGCCAAATACCGCCGGAGACACGCGCGCCCACTGGAAATCGGCGGCGTCAAGCAGTTTCGTACGCATGGCCCGCGTGAACGAAGCAAACCCCAGCGAATCGGCGAAAAGCTGCCCATTCACATATGGGAACAAGGCAAGGGCATCGGACAGGCCCGACGACCGCCGCTCGGGCGACGTGTTCAGCACATGAAACAGCTCGTTCAGCCGAGCCCCGAGGTCGGAACCGTCCTCGCGGGTCTGATCGCGGAGGAAGGAGGTGAAGGCGTTCGGCTCATAAACGTTCGTATCTTCGGCAAACAGGCAGAACAGGATGCGGACCAGCAATTTTTCCAGTTCGGTGCCTGTGAATCCGCCCTGCATGAGCTCGTCGTGCAGCCCGCACATGCGGTCATACGCTTTTTCGTTGGCCGGGTCTTCGGGAACGATGCGAAGGGTTCGTTCCCCCTTGAGAAACGCGAAATATCGGACGAACTTGTGGAGATCCTCAAGGGCAAACGTGGTGACCGTGTGCCTCATGCCCGCGAAGAGGGGCAAATCACGCTGCTCATCGGGTTCCAGATCGTAAAGAGCGAACCGCTTGAAGTCTGACAGAACAACAAAGCGCGGGACCTCCTCGGTGCGTTGCTCGCGAAGAAGATCCTGAATGTAGTCGAATGCCTGAGATTCCGCGGCCGCAAGCGATTTACCCGCGCTCTTGTGTTCGACCAGAAGCACCCCGCGCCAGAGCAAGTCAATGTAGTTGAACTTCCCCTGGATGTTCTTCACTCCAACTTCAAACGAAGCCACCGTACGGCGGTCGCGACCAAAGATGGCGAAGAAGTTGTTCCAGAACGTCTGCGCTCCAGCGCGTTCTCTCGTTTCGTCACCCTCGACGCGAGAAAAGGCAATGGCACGGTCGCGAACTTCGTTCCAGGAGAGGTTTATCATGGAGAAAAATTACTGCATCCCCGCACGCTCGGCAAGCGCCCATTCTGAACATCTGTTCGGACCCTGGAGAGATTTCGTTTCCCGCACGACACGATGACAAATCACTTGCCAAAGATTCGCCGGAGGCGACGGGCTTGAGTCCCAGAATGCCCACGTCGCCGTCAAGGCTCGTGCCCGTTGCCCGTTGCGGGCTGTCGCGGCACAATGACTCGTCCGCGCCGGAGATCGAGACGACGCCCCTTCGAGGATCGCCATGCACGCCGCCCTGCCTGCCCTGTTGCTCCTGGCCCTCGGGTCGCCCCCGCAGGGTCCGCCGGTCTCCGACCACGCGAAGCGGCTGCACGCCGAGGGGATCCTGCTGGACGGCCACAACGACCTGCCCTGGAGGATGCGCACTGCGGGCGACTTCACCTTCACGAAGATGGACATCGCCCGTCGCCTGCCCGACGGCCACACCGACATCCCTCGCCTCCGCGAAGGGGGGGTGAAGGCCCAGTTCTGGTCGGTCTACATCCCCAGCGAGCAGCCCAACCCCGCGCGCACCGTGACCGAGCAGATCGACCTCGTGTACCGCATGATCGAGAGGTACCCCGACGTGTTCGAGCTGGCGCTCACGGCCGACGACGTGAAGCGGATCGCGAAGTCGGGCAAGATCGCCTCGCTGATCGGCATCGAGGGGGGCGTAGCCCTCGAGGACGACCTGGCGCAGCTCCGCATGTTCGCCAGGCTCGGCGCCCGCTACATGACGCTCACGCACAACAAGAACCTCGCCTGGGCCGACGCCGCGACCGACGTGCCCGAGCACGGCGGGCTGACCCCGTTCGGCGAGCGCGTGGTCAAGGAGATGAACCGCCTGGGGATGCTCGTGGACATCTCGCACGTCTCTCCCGCCACAATGGAAGATGCCCTGCGCGTGACGAAGGCCCCGATCATCGCCAGCCACTCCAACGCGTTCGCCGTGGCCCCCCACCCGCGCAACGTGCCCGACGAGGTGCTCAAGATGCTCAAGGCCAACGGAGGCGTGGTCATGATCAACTTCGCCTCGGGCTTCATCTCGCCCGAGTCGGCGAAGATGATCGTCGCGGCCCGCAAGGAACTCCGCGAGAAGCACCCCGACTTCACCTCGTACGACAAGGCCCTGGACGAGTGGTACGAAACGCACAAGCTGCCCCGAGGGACGATCTCGGACGTGGCCGACCACATCGACCACATCAAGAACCTGATCGGCGTGGACCACATCGGCCTCGGCGCCGATTACGACGGCGTGGAGAGCCTCCCGGAGGGGCTCGACGACGTGTCCACCTACCCCAAGCTGACCGACGAGCTGATCCGCCGCGGGTATTCCGACGCCGACATCAAGAAGATCCTCGGCGGCAACGTGATCCGAGCCCTGGGCCAGGCCGGAGAGGTCGCCCAGAAGCTCCAGGCGTCATCGGCCCCCGAAGTCGATCAGCCGCCCGCGAAGAAGAAATGAACTCGTGGGGAAGTCGTTCCTCATTGCCTACCTATCCTGATCTTTTTGTAGGCAGGCAGGGACGCCTGCTCCACCGGCAAGGATGATCTTCCCTTCCTGGAAACCCACCCATGCGGCATCGGCTCCTCAGTCTCGGCCTCATGGTCGTGCTCACAACCACGGCCTCCGCGCAGGACGTGCTCACGTCGCCCCGTCGCGACCCCAGGATCGAATCCATCGTGGCCGAGATCTCCTCGGAACGGATCGAGGCCGCGGTCCGAAACCTCGTGTCGTTCGGCACGAGGCATACGATGTCGGATCAGGACGACCCGGCGAAGGGCATCGGCGCGGCCCGTCGCTGGATCGAGACCCAGTTCTCGCAGATCCGCGAGGATTCGGGCGGACGGCTCGTGGTCGAGCTGGACGAGTTCGAGCAGCCCGAAGGGGGCCGCATCACGAAGCCCACGAAGATCGTGAACCTGGTCGCCACCTTGCCGGGCAAGAACAAGGACCGCGTGCTCGTGGTCAGCGGGCATTATGACTCGATCCCCCGGCCCATGGCCGACACGAAGATCGACGCCCCCGGCGCGAACGACGACGCATCGGGCACGGCGGCCGTGATCGAGATGGCCCGCGTTATGGCGAAGCACGAGTTCGACGCCACGATCGTGTTCCTGGCCGTGGCCGGCGAGGAGCAGGGGCTGCTCGGCTCGACCCACTGGGCCGAACTTTCCGCGAAGGCCGGTCGCAAGATCGAGGCCATGCTCACCAACGACATCGTGGGCAACACCGACGGCGGAAACGGCATCAAGGACAACAACCGCGTGCGATTGTTCTCCGAGGGCGTCCCCACGAACGAGACCGAGGCCGAGGCCCGCCTCCGCAAGAGCGTGGGGGGCGAGAACGACGGGGCCTCGCGGCAGCTGGCCCGCATGATCAAGGCCGTGGGGGAGCGGTATGTGCCGGGCTTCGGGGTCACGCTCGTGTTCCGCCGGGACCGGTTCGGCCGGGGGGGCGACCACATCCCGTTCAACGAGCGGGGCATCCCCGCCGTCCGCTTCACCGAGCCCAACGAGGATTTCAGCCGCCAGCACGAGAAGGTCGAGACGCGCGACGGCAAGGCCTATGGCGACGTGCCCGACCGCGTGGATTATCCCTACGTGGCCCAGGTCGCGAGGGTCAACGCCGCAACGCTCGCCACCATGGCGCTCGCCCCCGCGCCCCCCGAGAACGTAAGGTTCGCGGCCTCTCGCCAGGGCTACGACACGCCGATCACCTGGAAGCCGAATACCGAGGATGACGTGGTCGGGTATCGCGTGCTCTGGCGAGAGACGTTCGAGCCGTTCTGGACCCACTCGCTCGAAGTGACGGACGCGAAGGCGACCATCACGCGCGTGTCGAAGGACGACTGCTTCTTCGCCGTCCAGAGCATCGACCGCGACGGCAACGCGAGCGTCCCGGTGTTCGTCCGGCCGGCCTCGGGACGATAAAGGCGTTTGAGGCAGGGGATCAGGACGTTTCACGAAGAGGACGCAGGAGAAGACGGAGGGTTCCAGATTGCAGCAGTCCAGATCCAGCCTCGACTCGTTCCCACGCTCCGCGTGGGAATGCCTCCCTCGACGCTCCGCGTCGGTCATTTTCCGTCGGCGCCACCCGGGGTCCTGGCGAAGTCCCGATCGCGGACGAGGCGGAGCCTCGAAGACGGCATTCCCACGCGGA
>JANOBY010000407.1:0-4450 GCA_031411935.1 Planctomycetales bacterium
CCTCCCACCGCCGATCCCCCGTTCCCGCCCCCCCCGCCGACCGGCCGCTAGGGCCCTGAGCCGAGTCGCGATCCTCGCGTCAGTGGTCGTGTTCGTGGTCGCGGTGGCCTTCTGGGCGTGGAAAGGACTTGAGCTGGGAAAACCCGCGATCGAACGACCCCTGGCGGTCGTGGCCCATCGCGGCACGCTGCGGGTCGTCGTGACCGAGCGCGGCAGCCTGGAGAGCACCCTCACGGTCGATGGGATCTGCGAGCTCAACGGCAATCAGAACAAGATCATCCAGCTCGTCTCTGAGGGGACCAAGGTCAAGAAGGGGGACGTTGTCTGCAAGTTCGACACGTCCGAGATCGAGAAGAACATCGCCCAGCAAGAGATCAAGTCCAAGCAGGCCAAGGCTCGGATCGAGACCCAGACCCAGGAAATCGAGATCGCCCGCAACAAGGGCGACGGCGAGGTGAACGACGCCCGCGTGGAGTTCAAATTGGCGACGGGCACGCTCGAAAAGTATCAAAAATCGGACTTCCCCGCCGAGATTGCCGACCTCAAGGGCATGATCGCGCAGCAGGAGACGAAGGCCGACGAGGCGAAGTCCAAGTACGAGCAGACGAAGGAACTCTTCAAGAAAGGGTTCCGCTCCCAGGAGCAGGTCCGCGGGGCCAAGAGCGAGTACGACCAGTACGCCTTCTTCCTCGAACGCGATCGCGAGAAGCTCGACGGCAAGGAGAAGTTCGAACGGCATCTCAAGACCCTGGAACTCACCTCGAAGGTCGAGTCAGCCGAGGGCAAACAGCTTCGTGCGGCGGCCACCGCCAAGGCCTCCGTCGCCAAGGCCCAGAGCGAATTCGAGAGCGCCACCTCCACCTTCACGATCGAGGATCAGCAGCTCAAGGAGTATCTGGACCAGCGCGAGAAGGCCGTGATCCGCGCGACGCAAGACGGCATCGTCGCTTACTCCAATGAGCGCTGGTATGACCCGAGCAGCCAGATTCGCGAAGGGGCCACCGTGTATCCCCGCCAGAAGATCTTCAGCCTGCCCGACATGACGAAGATGCAGGTGAAGGTCAACATTCACGAATCGCTCGTCAAGAAGGTCAAACCAGGGCAGAAGGCCGAGATCCGGGTCGATGCTCTGCCGAACACGGTCCTGGTCGGCGTGGTGAAGAGCGTGTCACCTCTGGCCGACTCGAACCAGAGCTTCATGCGCGGCGGGTCCAAGGAATACAGCACGCTCGTCACGATCGAGAAGCTTCCCGACGAAGGCTTGCGGCCCGCGATGACCGCCGAGGTCCGCATCCAGGTCAATCTGCTCCAGAACGTGCTGGTCATCCCCCTCCAGGCGGTCGTGGACCATAAAGGCGAATACTTCGCGTTCGTCGAGGAGAAGCCGGGCTCCATCAACCTCCGTCCTGTCAAGCTCGGCGAGGCCAACGACAAGGAAGTGGAAATCGTCGAGGGCCTCAAAGAGGGCGAACGCGTGGTTCTCGACGCTCGAACCCGCGCCGAGGCCCAGTTCAAGGATGATCCCGACGAGTCGTCGGAGGAGAAAAATGTCCCTCAGAGCCCCGGAGCGGCCCCTCCACCTCCCCACTGATCCCTCCTCCGGACTTCGGCATCGGAACGCATCCAGGCTGGGGGCTCCATGAATCGATTTCTGAACGCGGTGAAGCTCGCCGTGAGAAACCTCGCGCTTCACAAGCTTCGGGCCTTCCTCACCGTCCTGGGCCTGATCTTCGGCGTGTCGTCCGTCGTGGCCATGCTCGCCATCGCCGAGGGGGCCAGCTCCGAGGCCCAGCGACAGATCGCGGAACTTGGCGCCACGAACATCATCCTGCAATCGCAAAAGCCGCTCGAGGACGTGAAAACGAGCACCAGCGCGAATCAGTCCGAGGTGGCCGACTTCGGACTCAAGCACAAGGATTTCGACCGGATTCTCGGGACGATCCCCACGGTCATTGGCGCGACGCCTCTTCGCGAGTTTCGCCAGACGATCCGTTATCTCTCCCGGGAATATGACGCGAGGATCGTCGGGGCGAACCCCGACTGTCTGAAGGTTACCGGGCAGTCCATGCAGGCGGGGCGATTCCTCACCTCGCTCGACCTCGACCAGTTCTCAAACGTCTGCGTGATTGGCCACGAGATCGCCGAGAAGCTCTTCCCGATGGGAGGCCCGATCGGCAAGTCGATCCGCATCGGCGAAAGTCACTTCTACCGGGTGATCGGCGTGACGGCGAACAAGGCGAGCTCGGCCGGGACCGGAAGCAGCCTCTCCGCGCAGGATTTCAACAAAGATGTGTACATCCCCATCACGACCGACCGAGCTCGCTTCGGTGAGCTGATCATGACCAACAAGCAAGGGGCGTTCACCGCCGAGAGGATCGAGCTGAGCCAGATCACCGTCGCGGTCGACGCGATCGAGAACGTGAAGAAGACGAGCGAGGCTCTCGAGAGCATGCTCAAGCAGTTCCACCCCCGGAAAGACTACAGCGTGACCGTGCCCCTGGAGCTTCTGGAGAAGGCCGAGGCCACCAAACGCATCTTTAACCTGGTGCTGGGCTCGATCGCGTCGATCTCGCTCATCGTGGGCGGGATCGGGATCATGAACATCATGCTCGCGACCGTGACCGAGCGAACTCGCGAGATCGGCATTCGCCGGGCGCTGGGCGCCAAGAGGCGCGATATCACCCAGCAATTCCTGATCGAGACGGCGGTGATCTCCGCGGCCGGAGGAGCGATCGGTGTGGCCCTGGGCCTTGCGGTCCCGCCCTTCGTGTCGCGATGGTCGGGCATCCCGGCCGTGATCCAGCCCTGGTCGCCGGTCCTGGCCTTCCTGATCGCCGTCTCGATCGGCGTGGTGTTCGGGGTGTACCCGGCCCGTAGAGCGGCACGCATGGACCCGGTCGAGGCCCTGAGGGCCGAGTGATCTCGCCTCAGGCCAAACCCTCCTCGATCTCGGCCGCATCGTAGGGCGTCTTGCACCAGTGGCACACGAGCCGCGACTCGCACTCCGGGCAATCCACCGGCACCTCGGCCCGGGCCATCGTTTCGTACTCCTCGGGCGTCCTTGGTTCGTAATCCACGCTGCAAGATTCGCATACGAGCGGATTGTTGCAATAGATGCATTTCATCGAGGTATCCTCATGCGTCAGAGGAGGCGGAGGGTTCTCTCCGATCGGGGAGAAAACTCGCATGTCGGGGGCGGATCGGGTCGATATCTAGAGTGCCACCGCGACGTCGGGCCGTCCATCGCACGACGCCACCAGGGAGCCTACACCTCGCGCCCGGTTTCGTCCGGATCATGATAAACGATCACGGGTCGGTCCTCGCTCCTTGGAAGCGTAGGACCGACCCGTGATTGTTGTTTTGGCGTTTGCCGCGAAGGCGATTACTTCGGTGCGGGGGCGGTCGTGGCCGGGGTGGTCACGCCCTTCTTGAGCTTCTCGCCGAAGGCGCGGTCTGCCGGATTCACGGCGGCGCTGGCCCCCTTGGGTCGGGGAGCGGCCGAGGGATCCTCCTGCTTGGGGATCGCCGCGTTCACGTCGCTCATGAGCTTCACGTTCTGATCGACGCTGCTGTCGGGATGGGTGTCCTCGCGGGCCAGTTTCACCTGCCCGGTGAGCTTGTTCTCGACCGCGGAGTTCCGGACGAGCTCCTCGAACACCTCGGACATGGCCTCCTTGAGCTTCGCGTCATAGATCATGGCGCGGAGCTGATCCTGCACGCTCTTGTCCTTGGGATCGTGCGGGGTCGCGGGGATCACGCCCTCGCGCTTCATCAGGATCCAGGTGGTCTCGGTGACCTGGATCGGGCCGGTCATGGCCCCATCCACGGGCTTGTGGCTGGGATCCTTGTCCTGCGGGTCGCCGTCCACGAGCTGCTCGAACGCCGCGTCCGAAACTTCGCGGGGATAGGCATGCCGCGTCATGGGCTTGGCGAGCATCCCGCCCGAGAGCTTCGTCGCCTCATCGACCGAACGCTTGTCGTTCTGGGCCATGTAGGCGAACCCGCCGGGGTTCTTCTGGAGCTCGTTGTACAGGTCGATGCAGTCTTTCTCCCGCATGGTCATGATGATGCGGCAGCGGAGCTGCTCGCCGAAGTGCGCGTCGAACGCGTCCTTCATGTCCTTGTCGGTCACCTGGACTCGTCCCTGGGCGAGCTTCTTGAGGGCTAGGCCAGGATAGATGATGTCGTCGGCGTACTGCGTTGGGCTGATCTTGCGCTGCTTGGAGAGGTTGCGGAGCCACTCCTCGCGGGTCACTCCGTGACCGACCGTGGCGGCCACGTGGTCGATCTCGTCGTCGATTTCCTTCTTGGTGATCACGATCTTGTTGGTGCGGATCGCCTGATCGATCAGCTTGCGCGAGACCAGGGCATCCAGGACCTCTTCGCCCTTGCGGACCACGGCCTGCTCGGCCAGTTCCTGGCGGGTGATCGCCTCGCCGTTGACCACGGC
>JANOBY010000408.1:0-2752 GCA_031411935.1 Planctomycetales bacterium
CTGGAGCCAGCCGTTGTTGGAGAACCGGCCGTCCCAGATCGTGGGGTCGGGCCGGAAGATCACCTCCAGGCTCTGCGCGGTCGCGTCGTCCGGCTTCGCCGGGCTGCCGGGCAGGTCTTCCAGGGGCTTGAACGCGACCGATTTCGTGGGCGTGGCCGAGCCCTCGACGACCCCGTCGTGCACGGCCTTGCGCCAGGCGGATTCGAAGTCGTCGCCGCCGAGCTTCCGGGCCTTCCAGTACTCGCGGACCGCGTCCATCCCGGTGACCTCGGGGCGTCCGAGCATGGACGACAGGAGCTCGTAGGGGCTCACGCCGTCATAAAGCGGGGCGATCAGGGGCTGGACGATCGAGGCGGTGCCGTCGAAGGCGCGGGCGTCGCCCCACATCTCCAGCTCGTGCTTGGCGTTCACGTGCCATCGGCAGAGGGCCGAGGTCTCGTCCTCGTAGAGGCTCAGGTGGATCGCCCGCTCGACCTTGCGGACGGCCTTGGCGAAGTCCACGTTGGCCGGCGCGGTGTAGGCGGGGTTGCCGCCCAGGATCACGAGCAGATCGACCTTGCCGGTGTCCATCTCGGCCACGAGCTCGGCGAACGAGGCGAGCTGGTCGTCGGACCGGGCCGCCACGGGCTCGGCGTAGGCCACGGTCTTGCCCACGTTGCCCAGGGCCTCGTTCATGGCGTGGGCCAGGGCGTGGACCGCGGGGGGCTGGGTGTCGCCGGCGATCACGATCGAGCCGCCCTTGTGCGCCTTGAGGTCGGCGGCCAGGGCGGCGATCCAGCTCTTCTGGGCGTCGGTCGGGGCCGCGGCGGAGGTCTTCACGCCGACTTCGGCGGCGATCGCCTTCGCGAACGCCTCGACCTGGCTCGGCGGCATGGAGATCCGGTGGTCGGCCATCGCGCCCACGATCGTGGGCGTGGTCTCCACGGCATAGAGCCGGTTCATCTTCGCGTCGGGCAGGCGTCGGCGGTCGATGAAGTGGCGGGCGTACCGCAGGGAGCCGGGCAGGGCCGAGAAGAAGTCGCTGTCCAGGGCGAGCACCACGTCGGCCTTGTCGAACTCGTAGCGGGGCTCGACCGGCTCGCCGAACGCGCGGATGGCCCCGGCGCGGGCGTTGTCGCGGTTCACGGGCTCGTACTGGGCCCACTTCGCCGCGGGGTAGAGCTTGAGGAACTCGCCGATCTGGGCGGCGAGGGTGGGGGAGCCCACGGTCTCGGTCAGGATCCTCACGCCCGCGCCTTGGGCGGCCTTCTGGCGTTCCAGCGCCCGGCCCAGGTCCGAGAGGAAGGCGGGCAGGGTGTTGATGCTCGACTCGCGGAGGACGAGCTGCGAGCGGTCGGGGTCGTACAGGGAGAGGATGGAGCTCTGGGTGAACGGGTCGGCCGCGCCCAGGCTGGCGGGGTGGAGGTCGTTGCCCTCGACCTTGATCGGGCGGCCTTCCTGGCTCTCCACGAGCACGCCGGTGGCGTATCCGCCCAGGGTGATCGCGGTGGCGTAGTATTGCGAGCGCCCGGGAACGAGGGTCTCGGCCTGCCTCACGGGAGGGACGAGCTTCTCGCTCCGGTTCGCGCCGAACCCGCAGCCGTTGGCCCCGGCCAGGGCGATCGACGCCCCCATGACCTTCAGGAATTTGCGGCGGGAGGCCCCGTCGCCCCACTCGGTGGCGCGTTCGGGGAACTCCCGGTGGAGCATGAACTCGAACTCGGGCGAGTCGGCCAGCTCGTCCAGGCCCCGCCAGTAGTCGCGGCCCTTGCTCTTGGCCAGACGCTCGCGGATGGCGTCGAAATCAATGGGTGGAGGGGTACTCATGCGATTCCTGTTACAAGGCACCACGAGCCCGAAGGCCGCGCGAGGGCGGTGAAATCCACGAAAGGCCAGAGGCTCGAATCCATCGGTGTCTGAAAACTCATGGGTAGCAGGCTGAATGAGGACGGGGGCAGAGACTTCGGATCCGACATGCCAGATTTCAGGACGGGGCCCCCGGAAGGCCGGATCGCCGATCCGTTCCGGGGATCGACTCATCTCATCGCCCGGAATCGGGAACCAGGATACTGCACTTCGGTCATCCGCATCCCTCATCCCGCCCCGGCCGTTGGTGTTAGTGGTGGCACGTGGAGCAGTTGGTCATGCCCGAGAAGTGGGCGTCCTGGTTGGTCGGGGCGGGCTTGCTCGGATTCGCGGGCTTGTAGTCCTGGGTGATCAACTCCTGGGGCGCGAAGACCTTGTCCTTGGGGCCGATGCGCGATTCGGGGTTGCGGTGGCACTCCAGGCACCACTCCATGGTCATGGGCTGATCCTTCCAGGCGAGCGGCATCTGGCTCACGTTGCCGTGGCAGGTCACGCAGGCCACGCCCTTGGACACGTGGACCCCGTGGTGAAAGTAGACGAAGTCGGGCACATCGTGTAGCTTCACCCACTCGATCGGCTTGTTCTGCTTCCAGCTCTCGCGCACCGGCTCGAGCAGGGGGCTCTGGGTCCAGATCTGCGAGTGGCACGACATGCACGTCTCGGTCGGCGGCATGCCGGGGTTGGCCTGGGTCTCCACGTTGGTGTGGCAGTACCGGCAGTCGATCCCCAGCTGCGACACGTGGTGCGAGTGCGGGAATTGCACCGGCTGGTCGCGGATCACCCGCACGTTCGTCTGGTAGGGGGACCTCACCAGAACGTAGCCGGTATACAGCAACGCCCCCACGAAAAAGAGGGAGCCGAACACGCTGACCCGAGAGATGGTGTTGGCGCTCGGGTGGAAAATCTG
>JANOBY010000409.1:0-15947 GCA_031411935.1 Planctomycetales bacterium
GTGCGTGGAGCTGAAGGCGAACCGCGATCCATCCGGCGACCACGACGGCCAGTCCTGATGCGACAGCTTGCCGCTCAGGTCCCCCACGACCTTCTTCAGGCCGGAGCCGTCGCTCGCACTCGTGGCGATGTCCACATTCCCCTGCGTGCCCGATTGCTCGACGATCGCGATGGCGAGCCTCTGGCCGTCGGGCGAGAATGCGGCGTGGAACTCGGGCACCTTGCGGTCGGTGATCCGATTCGCCGACTTCGGGTCATCGGCCTTCATCACATACTGCCAGATATGAGCGCCCCCGGTTTCATGACGGGCGAAGGTGAGGGTCTTGCCGTCGGAGGACCACATAGGGCGGGTCTTTTCGAGGCCGTCGAACGTGAGCCGTGTGACGGAAGGCTCGACCGCAAGGCACGAGGCGAGAAGAGGCAGGATCAGGCATGTCATGATCGGCGATCCGTCCCCTGATGGAGAGGTACAGGGCTCGGCTTCGGGACACTTCGAGCCCCGATTGTACCTCCGCCCGCATCCGGAACCGAGATCCCCGATTCCGGGCCTCATCACGGAGTTTTGCTACTTTGGCTTCAGGCTGGGGTCAAGCTTCGCGGCCTGATCGAGGTCGGCCTTGGACCGGGCGGCGTCGCCCTTGGTTTTGTAGCACAGGCCACGCTGGTTGTAGGCCGGGGCGAAGTCGGGGTCGTCCTGGATGACCTTCGTGAGATCCGCGATTGCCTTGTCGTATTCACCTCTGGCTTTGTAGCACACGCCTCGATTGTAGAGGGCGCGGGCGAAATCGGGGTCAAGCTGGATGGCTTTCGTGAAGTCGGCGATTGCCTTGTCGTACTGCTTGAGGATCGTCAGCGATTCTCCGCGACCTCCGAGGGCCATGACGTGGTTGGGATCGAGGCGGAGGGCTTCCGAATAGTCAGCGATCGACCGCTCATAGTCCTTCATCCACTTTCTCGCCGTGGCACGTCCTTCATAGGCGTCTGCCTGGTTGGCGTCGAGGCGGATCGACTCGGTGTAGTCGGCGATCGCGAGATCGTGCTTCTTCTGCATCTGTAGGGAGTCTCCGCGGCCCGAGAAAGCCTCGGCCGCAAGGGGATCCAGGCGGATCGCTTCCGAGTAGTCGGTGATCGCGCGATCGTAGTCCTGCTTCTCTTTCCAGATCGCGGCCCGGATCGAGAAGGCGTCGACCGATTCCGGTTCGAGACGGATCGCCTCGCCAAGGTCGGCTAGGGCCCCATCAAGGTCCTTCTTCATGAGCTTTGGCACCGACCGTCGCAGATAGTAGTCCGCGTACTTCGGTTCGAGGCGAATGGCCTCGCTGAATCCCGCGATCGCCCGATCCTGGTCCCCCTTCTGGGACCAGATGGTGCCACGCGCAGCGTGAGCCTCGTCGGCCCGGGGGTCGATGCGGATTGCCGCGTCGAAATCGGCGATGGCCTTGTCCAGATCCCCCCGCTCGTACCAGGCCTCGCCTCGGTTGATGAGGAGTTTGACATCCCTTGGCGCCGCCTGGATCGCCCGGTTCAGGTCGTCGATGACCTTGTCGTCGTCCCTCGCCTGGGCGAGTCCGGCTCCCCAGAGCAGGAACATCCCGGCCGCCGCGAGCACCGTCCATCGCGCAGATCGTTGCATCGAGTTTGGCTCCTGATTCGAGCACACCGCGAAATCGCAGACCCCAACGAAAAAACCCGTCGAGTCTGTCGCCTTCAGCGATGGACCCGACGGGCTTGGATTCGGACCTGAGCGATGGCCCGGAGGGCTTATCGCTTGGCGTTGACGACCTTGCCGCCGGTCGCCGCGACGTGGGCCGGGGCGGCTTGCGGGAGGTCCACCTCGACCGGGGGCCGGTCGGCGAGGATGTCGCCCAGGATCCTCAGGAGCTTGTCGTTCTCGGCCTTGGTCCTCACGGCGAACCGCATGTGGCCGCGGGTGTGAACTTCCAGGCCATCGGGGCCGGTCAGGATCGAGCCGGGCTCGAGCCCCGAGAAGTTGGAGCATTCGCGGACGAGAATGCCTCGGCGGGCGAGCTCCTCGTGCACCTGGATTGAGGTCCAGGGCGTGTCCACCAGGCTCACCAGGACCCAGTTCGGGCGGGGCGGGGTGCCGTTGGGACGCACGGGGCCGGGCCACACGGGGCGCACGCCCTTCATGTCCCACAGGCGGTCGGTGAACCAGGCGGATTCGGCCTCGATCAGCTCGACCGAACGCTCCAGGTACTCGTCATCGTCCAGAGCGGCGATGAGGGCGGCTTCCGACGGCGAGTCCACGCTCCAGGGGTTCTGGTACTGGCGGAGCCTCGTGACCATGTCGGCCGAGGCCACGGCGTACCCCACGCGGATGCCGGGCATGGCGTAGATCTTCGTGACCGAGCGCAGGGCCAGCAGGTTGGTGCGGCTTGCGGCGGCGGTCGTCACGGTGCGCTCGGCCTCGTCGGGGTAGAAGGCCAGATACGCCTCGTCCACCACCACGAGCAAGCCCTGCGCGGCGTCCACCTTCTTGAGCAGGGTGGAGCGGTCCCACGAACGGCCGATCGGGCTGATCGGGTTGCCGGTCCAGTAGATTCCGTTGGCGGCCTGGGGGAAGAAGTCCAGGTCCCACGCCATCGTGGTCCCGCGATAGATCTGGGTTCGCAGGTTGTTCAGGACGGCGGCCCGGCGATACTCGCCGTAGGTCGGCTCGATCAGGTGCGAGAGGGCCATCTGCTCGTCGCCCACTTCGCGTGCGTGAAGGGCGAGCACCTCGCGCAACGACTGGGCGATCAGCGCGATGATCTCGCTGGTCCCGGCGCCGACGATCACCCGGTCCTCGGGCACGTTGTGGCGTTCGGCGAGCTTCGCGGTCAGCCGGGGGCAGCCCGGCTCGGGGTATTCGCCCGAGCGGTCGATCGCCTTGCGGGCGGCCGCGACGGCCGAGGGCGGAGGGCCCAGGGGATTGAGGCTCACGGAAAAGTCCAGGAGCGGCCGGTCGCCCAGGCCAAGCCTCCTGCGAATCCCGTACTGGTTGCCTCCGTGCTGGATCGGACTTGTCGTCACGTGCCGGTGCCCCCTCTCCGTTGCCGATGGACCGGGCGGATGATGTCACGATCAAGGTGGTCCATGAAAAGCCGAAGTGGAGAGTATGCGGATTTCGAGAGTGCCATGTCAATGATGTGCCCGGGATCGATCGGATTATGAAGATGCGAGCCATGCGGCGACCCGAGCGGTCGGGCGAGGTTTGACGCTCGCTGGACCCCATAAACGTATTGCAGATCCTGTTCCACGCCGGGGAAAATGCCCGCGACAGGAACCACGCGATCCCGGATTTCGACCCGCGGTCCCGTGGCCGGATCGCGTTTCCTGACCCCAGCTTGAGGGCTTCCCGTGCGGCAAGCCGAGACTCGCGATCTCCGACGAGTCGGCCCGCCCCCATCTCGTTGGGACCCTACAAGGCGAGGAATTCGTGATCCGACAGGAACGCCTGGATCTCCTCCGTGAGCTTTCCTGTTCCGTCCATCCTGGGCATCTTGTGCTGACCGCCCAGCTTTCCTTTTGAGCGCATCCAGGCGGCCATTCCTCCGCCTTGCACCGTGAGGAGGGTGGGCAGGGGCAGCCCCACGCCCTCGGCTCGATGGGCCTGGTAGTCGGCGTTGCGTCTCTTGAGCGAGTCGTCCAGACGGGTGCGGAAGCGGTCGGGGTCGAGCTCGGCGGGCTGGCGCAGGAACTCGACGAGGAACAGGTGGTGGCCGAGCGGTCCCTCGAACACCGGCCCCACGTGCCAGTCCCCCACGATCGCGCCCGAGTCCTCGGCCGCCTCGGCGATGGCGGCCTCGACCTCCTCGCTGATCAAGTGCTCGCCGAAGGCCGACAGGGTGTACTTCGTGCGGCCGGTGAACGTCATGAGGATCGGGTCGCGGCTCTCGAACCTGACCGTGTCCCCGATCACGTGGGCCCAGAGCCCCGCGCACGTGGAGACGACCACCGCATAGTTCACGCCCAGCTCGAAGTCGCCGAGCCCGTGCCGCGTGGGCCGGTCGGAGTCGAGTTCGTCCGCGGGCACGAATTCGAGGAAGAGTCCGTGGTCGAACAGGGGCCTCAGCAGCGACGGCTCGGCCGGGTCGCCGAACCCGATGAACCCCTCGGAGCAGGTGTAGGCGTCCTGAAGCGCCACGCCGGGCAGGGCCTCGGCGAAGGCCTTTTTGTAGGGGTCGAACTTGACGCCTCCGTGGACGACGACCTCCAGGCCCGGCCAGACCTCGGCCATCGTGGCCTTGCCGGTCACCTGCTTCAGGCGCTCGAACAGGACGAGCAGCCAGCTCGGCACTCCGCCCACCAGCGTGATCGGCTCGCGGGCGCTGCGCTCGGCCAGTCGCGTGAGCTTGCGGTCCCAGTCCGTCTCCAGCGCCAGCTCCAGGGGCGGAAACGTATACGGGCGGGAGATCGCGGGCACCTCGCGCGCCACGATCCCGCTCAGGTCGCCCTGCAGCACGCCCGGGGCCACGGATTCGAGGTCGGTCGAGCCGCCCAGGAAGAAGATCTTACCCTGGAACAGGCGGGACCTCGGCCGAGACGCGTAGTGATACGCGAGCATGGTCCGGGAGGCCTTGAAGTTGGACGCGAGCATCTCCCGGGAGACGGGGATGTACTTGGTCGCCCCCTGCGTGGTCCCGCTCGTGAGCGCCAAATAGGGGGTCCGGCCCGTCCAGGAGAGGTCAGCGAATGACGGATACGCGTCCCGCAGGTATTCGCACCATAAGTTTTCATACGTGCGTAAAGGGACCGACCTGCGGAAATCTTCGATCGTCTTGATGCGAGAGAAGCCGTGGTCGCGGCCGAATCGCGTGGATTCCGCGGCGCGGACGAGGCGCAGGAGCGTCCGCCGCTGGATCTCCGCGGGGTCGGCCGCCGCCAGATGCCCCACGCGGCGACGGCTCCAGGCGGCGAACGAGGCGTTCACGGCGGCCCTCGTGGGGCCCGCCGAGGCCAGCCGCAGGAGGGGGGCGATCATGGATTGCCGCCCGGCCGGCCGGGGGGCGTCACGCCGAAGCAGTGATAGGCGCCTGCCGGGGGGAAGTTGCGCGGCTCGAACACGAAGTCCACGCGGTCGAAATAGCGACGATAGAGCCGCCTGTAGACCCAGGCCAGCTCGGTGATCTGCCGATACGAGCCCCCGGGCCTGAGCAGGCGGGCGACCTCCTGAAACAGGCGATCGCGAAGCTCGGCGGGGAACGAGGGGACGGGCAGGCCCGAGACGATGTGGTCCACGCTCTCGATCCCGCGCTCGGCGAGGATCGCCCCGAGGTCGCGGCAGTCGGCCTCCAGGATCTCCACGTTCGGCCGGCCGGAGAACCGGTCCCGGAGCAGCCTGGCGAAGTCGCGGTCGCGCTCCAGGGCGAGCACGCGGCAGTCGGGCCGGGCCCTGGAGGTGATCGCGCGGGTGATCGGGCCGGTGCCCGCTCCCAGCTCGACGATCACTCCGGATCGGTCCCAGTCGATCCCCCGGATGGTGGCCTGCGCGAGCCACGGGCTGCTGGGGGCGAGGCTGGCGATCCCGGTCCCGTGGCGGAGGAATTTGCCGAAGAACAGCGCGAGGTCGCTCATCGCAGGGGGCGCTCCGACAGCGGGGACTTGTGGAGGCGGAGGTAGCGCGCGAAGTCCAGGTTGGGGGGCAGGGTCCTGAGCTTGTCGCGGAGGAACCGGCTGACCATCGTGTTGACCAGCCCGCTCTTCTCGATCTGCGGGGCGTGGCCGCACCGGGGGATGACCACCTGCCGGGCCCCCGGCATGGCCATGGCCGCGCGGACGGCCCCCGGGACGTCGGCGATCACGCGGTCGTCGGCCCCCCAGATGAGCAGGCACGGGTGGGGCACCAGGGCGAGCAGGGGGGCGACCGAGTGCCCCATGGTCCCGCGCAGGGTCCGCAACACGCCCGACTTCCACTTGCGGTCGGCGAACTTGCGGGCCAGGGCCTCCACCAATTCGTCGCTCGCGAACCGGCGATGACGGAAGACCGACCCGACGAGCGACCCGTAATCGGCGCGTCTCACGCCTTCCATCACCGGCAGGTGCTCGGCCCCGTGGAGGCCCGAGGGGCAGATGAGCACGATCCGGTCGACCTTCTCCGGATGACGCGCCGCGTAGGTGAGAGCGACCTGCCCTCCCAGGCTCGACGCCACGAGGTGATAGGGCGGCTCCTGCACGAACTCGTCGAGGTACAGGGCCAGGCGGTCGGCCAGATAATCGACGGTGACCTCGCCGCCGGCCTCGATGTGCCGGTGAAGCGTGGGGCCGTCGTAGTGGAGCAGTTCGGGGGCCTTCACGTCGAACCGCCGCGACCAGGCCTCGCGATTGGCGAACCAGCTCTCGGCCTGCTCGGCGAGGCCGTTGACCAGGATCAGGGGCTCGGCGCGTCGATACGTGCCCATGCGTCGCAACAGGTGGAGCAGGGGGCGGGCGTCGGGCATCATCGTCATGGAGGTCGCGTCCCCGGAGAGGTCTCTCGCGCCTCCTCGCAGGACGGCACGAGAGTCGGGGGTCAGGATACTCCCTCGTCGTGAACGATCGTCGGGGGTCTCGATGAAGTTTCGATGCGATCCGCGGGCCGCCTTCCGGGCGAGGGGCCCCGCCACCCGCTTGACGCGACGCGTTTTGACCTACAACATAAGGCAACGTCGGATAAGGGCTTGGAGACCGGGGGGCGCTCGCGTCCGCCGGTGGCTTGATGCGAAGGATCAGTCGCGATGCGTGTGTTTCTCACAGGCGGGACGGGCCTGATCGGCCGGGTGTTGACGAAGACCCTGATCGCCCGCGGCGATACGCCGGTCATCCTCTCGCGCACGGCCGACCGGGCGAGGCTCAACCCCGCGCTCAAGGGGGCGGAGATCGTCCAGGGCGACCCGAGCGTGGTCGGCCCGTGGGAGGCCGCGGTGGACGGGTGCGACGCCGCGATCAACCTCGTGGGCCACAACCTCTTCGCCCAGCGATGGAACGCCGAGGTCAAGGCGAAGATCCGCAACAGCCGCGTGGTGGGCACCGATCACCTGGTCTCGGCCATCGGACGCGCCGCCCGCAAGCCGAAGACGCTCGTGCAGGCGTCGGCCATCGGCTTCTACGGGCCGACCGAGGACCAGGACCTGACCGAGGCGAGCCCCGCCGGCACGGACTTCATGGCCGAGGTCTGCCAGGAGTGGGAGAACGCCGCCAAGCCCGCCGAGGGCCTGGGCCTGCGCGTGCCGATCATCCGCACCGGCGTGGTCCTCGCGCGGGGCGAGGCCGCGCTCGGCGTGATGACCCCGATCTTCAAGTGGCTCCCCGGAGGCGCCGCCCCCGTGGGAAGCGGCAAGAGCTCGCTGGCCCCGGCCCGAGGCCAGCAGTGGATGAGCTGGATCCACCTGGCGGACATCGCCGGGCTGTTCCTCTTCGCGCTCGACACCCCCGAGGCCGGCGGCCCGATCAACGGCACCGCGCCCAATCCGGTGCGCAACTACGAGTTCTCCAAGGAGCTGGCCAGGGCCGTGGGCCGCAAGTACGTGTTCGCCCCGTTCGGCCCGCCCGACGCCATGCTCAACCTGGTCCTGGGCGAGGTCGCGCAGGTCGTGACCAAGGGGCAGAAGGTCCTCCCCAGGAAGGCCCAGCAGCTCGGCTATCGCTTCCAGTTCCCCGAGCTCCCCGGGGCCCTGGCGAACCTCTTCGAGAAGGGATCGGGCACGCCCTCGGCCCCGAAGCCCGAAGCCGTGGGGGCGGCGTCATGAGCGCGCAACTCATCGCCCAGCCCGCCATCATCCAGGCGGTGGGCACCAAGCCCAAGCTTATCGAGGAGTTCATCGGCGGGGTCAACACGCAAACGAGCGAAGTGAGCCTTGCCCGCATGACCAGCCCCGAGGGCTGGCTCGAGCCCGGCCAGACCCCCGAGTTCGACGAGTACACGCTCGTGCTCAGGGGCCTGCTCCGGGTCGAGACCCGGGACGGAGCGGTCGACGTGACGGCGGGGCAGGCGATCATCGCCCCCAGGGGCGAATGGGTCCGCTACAGCACGCCCGAGCCGGGAGGCGCCGAGTACATCGCCGTGTGCCACCCGGCCTTCGCCCCGGGGACCGTGCATCGCGACCCGGACTGAGGCGGGCCGCGACGTGGCGGGCCGGTCGATTTGCATCGCATGCTCCGATCCGATAGGGTGCTCACGGTGATCGATCCGTGAGGACCTTTCCGGTCGGAGCTCTCCATGGAAGACTTCCAAAGACACCCGCTTTTCTTCGCCGGGATCACCTGGGACCAGGCCAAGGAGTGGAACGATCGCGGGACGTGGACGGAGGCTTATCCCGAGGACCTTTCGGGCCTCTCGCCCGAGGAACTCGCGCAGGAATCCCTGGCACTCGGCCGGCCGCCCCTGGCGATCCTCGATCGGATCCTGCAGGAAACGAGGCTCCCGGTCGCGCCCGGCGGCGGCCCGGTGCGGGTGCTTGACGCGGGCAGCGGGCTGTCGAACCTGCCTTACGTCCTGGCCCTGATGGGCTGCGAGGTCACCGCGATCGACTTCGCGGACACGGCCACCCGGCTCAACCTGGCCCTGCACCCGCGGCGGATGGCCATGTCGCCCTCGGCCGACGTGGTGGGGCTGCTCGAGGAACGAGGCGTCGGGTTCGATGCCCCGCGAGGGAGCGTCTCGCACCTCACGCGGGACTGGTTCGACGACTCCCTGGGCCCGGGGTCCTTCGAGGTCATCTACGCGTGCAATTCCCTCAGGTTGTCGCGAAAGCTCTACTGGCAACGGTCGCTGGCGAGGTTCCACGACCTCCTGGCGCCGGGCGGATTGCTCATCGTGCTGAACCAGAACGCGGTGGCCGTGAACGCGGAGGTGATCTCGCTCGTGGACGACCAGGGGTTCTTCCTGGTGGACGGCCAACGCGGCGTGATCGACGACCCGGAAAACGGGCCCCAGCCCGGCCAGAAGCGGTTCGTGGGGCTCTGGCCCACGGGATAAGTTCGGGGCCGTCCCCGAGGGGAGATCGGCCGGGCCGTCCCCGCGGATCCCTTGGCCGCCGGTCGCGGCGATGGGGGCCCCTGAGATGGGGCGGGAGCCGTCGGAGGCGAGCCTCACGCCGATCGGGGCGGGCTCGGCGACCTCGTCGCGTGTGAGGTTTTCGGGCATCATGGCCCGGGCGGGGCCTACAATCCTGGTGGGCGAACCTCGCCCTCGTAGGTTTGCGATCACGGTGGATTGGCCCATGCCCACACGGACCCTGAAGCAGCGTCGGGACATCCCGAACCGCCCCGATTGCGACCCGGTGACGGACCCGGCACGGATCGCGGCCCTGGAGCGGACCGGCCTGATGGACGGCCCGTTCGAGGCGCCGTTCGATCGGCTCACCCGCCTGGCCGGCAAGATCTTGCGGGCGCCGGTCACGCTGGTCTCGCTGGTGGACGGGCGCCGCCAGTTTTTCAAGAGCGCCCGGGGCCTGCCCGAGCCCTGGGCCTCGCGGCGAGAGACCCCGCTGAGCCATTCCTTCTGCCAGCACGTGGTGCGGTCGGCGGGCCCTCTGGTCGTGCCCGACGCCCGCGAGGACCCGCTGGTTCGCGAGAATCTGGCCATCCGCGACCTGGGGGTGATCGCCTACCTGGGCGCCCCGTTGACCACCGGCGAGGGCCACACGCTGGGGGCCTTCTGCGCGATCGACGGGCAGCCCCGCGCCTGGACGGACCTGGACCTGGACATGGTCTCGGAGATGGCCGCCTCGACCATGGCCGAGGTCGAGCTTCGCATGGAGGTGGCCCACCGACGCGCCGCCGAGGCCATGCTGGAGACCGCTCTTCGCCAGTCCGAGGCCCTGAACCGCTCGCTGAATTCGCTCGCGACCGAGCTGACCGACTGCAACGCCCGGCTCGACCGTCTGGCCCGATCCGACGGGCTGACCGGCATGCTCAACATCCGGACCCTGCGCCAGGAGCTCGGCGAGCGGGCCGCGACGTGTCTGGACCGGGGCCAGCCCCTGAGCGTGATCATGATCGACGTGGACCACTTCAAGGCGTACAACGACGCCCACGGGCACCCCGCCGGGGACGACGTGCTGGTCGCGGTCGCGACCCTGATCCGCGAGGGCGTGAGGCATCACGACCTGGCCGGGCGGTACGGAGGCGAGGAGTTCATCGTGGGACTGCCCGGCACCGGCGAGTCCGAGGCGTTGATCCTGGCCGAACGCTTGAGGCAGCAGATCGCCTGGCACGGATGGTCGCGAACGTCGATCACCGCGAGCCTGGGCGTGGCCACGGCGAGCCGGCCCGACGACCTCGGCGGGCTGATCGCCGCCGCCGACCGGGCCCTGTACGAGGCCAAGCGATCGGGCCGCAATCGCGTGTGCACCCACCCGATCGAGCCCTGAGGGCCTCTCGGGGAAGGAGGCCCCCGGTCGTCGCGGGGGTCCCCGTCAGGGCTCGGGCAGGACGATCCGGATGGCCTGGGGTTCGCCCTGGACCTTGCCGGTCCACACTTCGGGCATGGGCGGGGACGACTTGCGGTCGTTTTCGTACGAGGGGGTGACGGTGTAGCGGCCGGGCGGCAGGGACTCGGGGCCCACGAGCCGCAGGAGTTCGAGGTCGTAGATCAGGACCCGGGAGGGTGGCACCGAGACCACGGTGGGGCCCCCCCCGGCCCGGCGCATGGGCCGGGGCCTGAGCACGGTGGACCGGCCCGCCTCGTCGGTCAGGGTGACCGAGGCGCAGGCCGAGCCCTCGCTGTTGTCGGGGTCCCACAGAACGATCGGCGCGTCCCCCTCGTTGGTCAGCGTGATCCGAGCGAGGAAGGGGCGTCCGATCGCGCGGGGGCCGAGCGTCCACTCGTCCCCGTCGGGAAGGCGGAGGCTGAGGATCGTGGGCCCCGCAGGGCGCTGGGGGAGCCCCGCGAGGGTGGCGGCCATGATCGCGAGTCCTGCGAGGGCGGGCCTCATGCGGCCCGGACCGGGGATCGGTTGCGGCGGGATCGGGCGATCCTCATCCCGGCGGCGCCCAGGCCGAACAGGGCGAGCGACGACGGTTCGGGGATCGATGCGACGGCCGACCACTTGCTGAAGCTCTTCGGCCCGAGGGCCAGCGCGTCGTTGAAGATCTTGCGCGTGGCCTCGTCGTTGGAGACCCCCGTGTCGGCCTTCAACGCGGTGATCGTCTTGTCGGCGGCGACCGAGAATCCCCAGGTGAACCCGCCAAGGATCTCGAACCGGCAGGTCGTCGCGTCGATGCAGACGATGACCGTGATCGCCGAGAAGATCAGCGGGCCGTCGTTCTTGAAGCCCGAGGGGTCGTCGCGGTAGAACCGGCCCGCGCCGAACTTGCGGTCGTCGTTGGCGTCCCGATCCGCCGCCGTGTCGTAGGTGGCGTCATACCAGGGATCGGTGTCGAAGGAGCCGGGGCCTCCCTGGTCGGGCTGCGGGTCGATGAAGTTGGCGTTGGGGAATTCCGGCAGGAGCGGCTTGGGCTTGCCCATGTCGTCGGTCAGGAGGACCCGCTGCAGGTAGCGGAGGTTCTCCGGGGGGCACGTCCCCTTGATGGCGTCCACGTCGTAATCGGCCTTGATGTTCAGGCCCCCGTCCGCCTGGTTGGCCGCGTACTCCGTGATGTTGATCACGTCGGCCCGCGCACCCAGCCCGGCATTCACCGCGACCGCGACCGTCGCGACAAGGCATAGCCTCACGATTCTCTGCATCGAGTCCTCCTCGAAACGAGTTCCACTCTGGAACGAATGTGTCTGAAATGATGGCCCTCGACCGTCACCGATGACCCCGGCCGAGGTCGGACATTAGACCCTTGGGGCCTTCCCAAGATCCACCGAATTTTTCGCGTTGACGGAAGAAAATGCAAAAATGCAACATGTGTGACAGACGATATGGAAACGAATTTGGACGGGATGAACAGGCGGAGAGTCCCGATCTGTCCGGAGGCGATTTGGACTCCCCTGGGAGGGAGGGGCGGGATGATGCGGTTCAGCGGGCGGCCGGGGTGACCTTGCGTGCGGCGTTGGCGGCGCGTCGGCGGACGTCGATCACAGTGCCCAGCTCGCGGCCGAGGCGGGGGGACCGGTCGAGCCATCGCTGGACGGCCGGGGCGTCCAGGACAAGCAGCTCCAGGTCGTCGGTGGCGGTCACGGCGACCTCGCTGGACCGGCCGGCGATGGTGGAGAGCTCGCCGAAGAATTCGCCGGCCCCGACGCGGGCGACCTCCTGCTCGGCGCCCGATCGGTCGCGTACGCTGAGGCTGACCTCGCCGCTGAAGATCAGGTGCAGCCCTTCCAGCGGCATGCCTTCCTCGACGATCCGCTCCCCGCGCGCGAAGGAGCGGAGGCTCACGCCCTGGCCGACCTCCTCGGCCTCGGCCGGGTCCTCGATGGCGAACCGGGGGAGCCTCGCCAGCAGGTCGGCGGGTCGGGCCTGCGCGTTGGCCTGGGGGTCGAGCGAGATCTCGGTCTGGATCGGGTAGGGGATGTTCAGGTTGTGGCGGCGGGCGGCGTACCACACGCGGGTCATGAAGGCGTCGCGCGCGGCGGGCAGGTCCTCGGACCGCCTGACGGTGAACAGGATCCGGTAGGTGATCGAGAAGTCGGCGTAGCCCACCGTGCGGACGGCGGGCTCGGGGTCGTGGAGGACCCCCGGCGTGGACTTCACCAGGGCCAGGAGCACGCGCTTGACCTTGTTCGGCGGGTCGTCGTACGAGAAGCCCAGGTCGATGATCTCGGTCCTCATCGTGTCGGGCCGGGAGAGGTTGCTGAACGAGCCCTTGTACAGGGCCGAGTTGGGGATGATGCGCAGCTCCTGCGTGGGGGTCTGGACGTGGACCGACCGCCAGTTAATCTCGACGACCTTGCCGCTCACGCCGTCGGCCGTGACCCAGTCGTTCACCTTGATCGGGCGCTCGAACATGAGCATGAGGCCCGAGATCACGTTGCCCAGGGGCTCCTGCAGGGCCAGGCCGATGACCACCGACCCCACGCCCAGGGCGGTGATCCACTGGGTGAGGTCGCGCTGCCAGACCACGCCCAGAACGATCGCCCCGCCGATCAGCACGAGAACCAGCCTCACCACGTCGATCATGAGCTTGGGGACGTTGGCCTGCCAGCTCTCGTCGTCGGGGTCGGCGAAGATCACGTCGTTGACCATCGCCAGCGCCCCGTGGATCACGGCGAGCCAGAAGGCGGTCTCGGCGACCCGCACGATCACCCCGCTGGGGGGCAATCCGCCGACCTTCGTCAGGAGGATCAGCACGGCGAGCGTGGGGAGGATCAGGTTGCGCACGATGCGCAGGGTCGAGACGATCGGCCGGTGCCGCCTGCGGAGGCGCAGGACCAGCTCGTTGAACACGAGCATGATCAGCGGGAACCCGACCACCAGGGCGGCGGCCCACGCCACGGTCTCGCGGGGGATCATCAGGGCGTTCACGAGGCGCTCCCCTTGCTCAATGCGCGAGGCCCCAGACGGGGCGAGCGCCCTTGCCCGGGACCTCGATCTCGCCGCCGGGCTCGAAGCTGTGCTGGTCCTTCACGCGGGCGTACACGGTGTCGGTCACCCGGAGCGGCGTGCCCTTGCCGCCGGCCTCCTGCACGCGCCGGGCGAGGTTCACCGTGTCGCCCCAGAGGTCGTACAGGAATTTCGATCGCCCTACCACGCCGCCGACCACGGGGCCGGCGTTGATGCCGATGGCCAGGGCCAGGGCGGTGCCCCGCTCCTTGTTGAAACGGCCCATGATCCGAAGGAGGTCCTCGGCGAACTCGACCATGCGGTTGGTGTGGTCGGGCCGCTCGAACGAGAGGCCGCACACGGCCAGGTAGCCCGACCCGAAGGTCTTCACCTTCTCCACGCCGTGCTTCTCGGCGGCCTCGTCGAAGGCGTTGACCAGGTCGTTCAGGAGCCTCAGCGAGTCCTCGGCCGAGAGGGCCTCGGCCGCCTCGGTGAAGCCCTCGATGTCCGAGTACAGGACCGTCACGTCGGCGAAGCTGTCGGAGATCTCCTGCTCCCCGCCCTGCATCCGCGCGGCCACGGGGCCGGGCAGGATGTTCAGCAGGAGCTCCTCGTTCTCTTGCACCTTCTGCTCGATCTGCTCGGTCTTGCTCCTGAGGCTGCGGACCATGCCGTTGAAGGCGTCGGCCAGCTCGCCGAACTCGTCGTGCGACGTCACGGGGATCTGCACGCCCACGTCGCCGGCGCCGACCTGCTTGGCCCCCTTGGTCAGCCTCTGCAACGGCCGGACCAGCCAGTGCGACAGGAGGATCGAGAGCACCGTCACGCCCAGGACGATGCCGACCGAATAGTTCAGCACGTCGCGCCCGTACCGGGTGATCGGCCCCAGGGCCTCGCTCTGGTCCATCTCCGAGATCACCGCCCAGCGCACGCCCTCCAGGTCCACCGGGCCGAACGAGGAGAGCACCGGCTCGTTGCGGTAGTCGAATCCATCAAGGACCCCCTCCTCGCCCGCGAGGGCCCGCTCCACCTGCGGGTTCTGCAGCTTCATGTTGAGGATGAGCATGCCCGTCTGCTCCACGCGCTTGATGAGCCTCTCGGGCTTGCCCAGACGCTTCAACACCTCGACCATGCCCTTGGGGTCCTCGTACATGAACCGCGAGCGCGACCTCAGGAAGTAGTCGGACCCGACCAGGTACGTCTCGCCGGTCTTGCCCAGCCCGCTGGCCTCCCACGAGTAGTTGCCCGTGATCAGCTTGTTGATCCGCTCGATGGGGAATTGCAGGACGAGCAGACCGATCATCTTGTTCTGGTCGAAGACGGGGCTGGCCACGAAGGCCGAGGGCTTGTTCAGGCTGGGCCGGTAGAGGGCGAAGTCGGTGAACTGGTAGTCGTCGCGGTCCATGCCCCGTCGCACCGATCGGTAGAGCTCGCCGAGGTTCGAGTCGGCATACGGGCCGGAGAGCAGGCTGGTGCCCAGGTCCACGGTCTTCTGGCAGGAATAGACGATGTCGCCCGACTCGTGGTCGATCAGGTACACGTCCTCGAACCCGAACCGGCGGCCGAAATCGTGGATGCCGGGATGGTAGCGCCTGTGGACCTCGCCGTAGGGGCCGGGGTCGGTGCGCTCCAGGTCGTCCCCCTTGGACTCGTAGGGCTTGGGGCTCATGACCATGTAGTGATACTGGAGGTAGCGGGTCGGGATCAGGCGCGGCAGGTACACGTCCAGGACCGGCTCCCCTTCCACGTTCTTCTTCAGAGCGGGCAGGAATTCGTTGGCGTAGAAGGCCCGGATCTTGTCGTCCCACTCGCGTTCGACCGTCACGTCGTTCAGGGTGGCGTAGGCGGACTTGAACGCCTTCATGGCGTTGGTGACCCCCTCGCTGCCCGAGAGCGTGATCACCTCGTCGCGGATCGTGGCGAACTCATCCCGAAGCTCGGTCGTCTTGGCCGTGCGGTTGCTCACGAGCTGGCGGCGGATCGAGTCGGCCAGCGCCGCCCTGCCGCTGGTGTAGCCCAGATAGGCGATGATCCCCAGCGAGCCCAGGCTCACGGCGAGCATCATCGTGACGATCTTCGACTGGATGCTCAGGCTCTTGAACACGCGCAACCTTTGCGAGGGGCCCAGGCGCCGGGTGGTGCGCCGGGACTCGACGACCGGGGTATCCGAGACGGGGCCTTCCGAGATCCCGCGACGCATGATCGGAGGCTGAAGGTCTGGATTTCATCATAATGAGCCGGCCACGGTCAAGCCGCCCGCACCCCGTCGGGCGAGCGGCGTGGGGCGGCTCAGCGCTTCGCGGTCAGGGCGTCGAAGGTGGTGATCAGGTTCTGATAGGCCGGCAGGTGGCCGCCCAGCAGGTGCCCGAGCCCCTCCATGTCGTGGCGCCAGTCCCGGGCCAGCTCGCAGGCCACGGCGAACCAGCTGGTCATCACGGCCCCGGCCAGGGACATGCGCATAAGCGCGGCGTCGCGGACCGACTTGTTGAAGGTGCCCGAGGCGTCGGTGACCACGAAGACCTCGAACCCCTCGCTC
>JANOBY010000410.1:0-5623 GCA_031411935.1 Planctomycetales bacterium
ACCTCGATCCTGTGCGAGGCGAGGTTGGGTTTGTCATCCAGAACGGCTTGATCTTCTTTCGTCCGGGGAGGGATGGCGCGTGACTTCGCGGTACGGTCTCGCTTGGGTCCTCGGGCTCCTGTTCCTGTCCGGCTGCTCGGACAGCTTCAATGCCGGAACCATCAACTACACGCCCAACAACGAACTCTTCACGAAGCTCAAGGAAGAGAACGGGACGCCCAAGGCCCGGCTGCAAAATCGGGTTGAGGTCTCGCTCGCCAAGGTGTTCGGCCCCACGCCGCAAGAGATGATCGTCCCCAAGGGCTCGGGCCTGCCCGAAGGCGGGGCGAGACTGGCCGACCGGGCCGTGATCATCGGGGGCAACAAGGAGCCCCTGCCCGTCTCGCACCTCAAGTCCGACCCCTCCGGCAAGCCCACCTCCGAGCGGGTGTTCCTCGAAGGCGGCTACGGCCTTTATCGCAAACATTGCCTCCATTGCCACGGGGTGACCGGCGACGGCAACGGACCCACGGCCGCCTTCCTCTGGCCTCGCCCGCGCGATTACCGGAAGGGCGTGTACAAGTTCACGTCCACCACCGGTCAAAAGCCGACCCGGCATGACCTTCGCCGCGTCCTGAACCAGGGGATCGCCAACTCCTCGATGCCGGCGTTCGAGGCGATCATGACGGAGCCCGAGATCGAGCAGGTCATCGACTACGTGATCTTCCTCAGCGCCCGGGGCGAAACCGAGCGGCGTCTCATCGAGGAGGCCACGGTCGAGGACGAGCCCAAGGACGACACGGTCGAGTCGGCGATCAACGAGGAGAAAGCCCTCGAGGTCGCCCAGGGCGTGTTCGAGTCGTGGAACCAGACCGAGTCCGAGGTCCTGAACCCGCCGATCCCCCGCACCCCGGCCACTCGCGAGAGCGTTCAAAACGGGAAGACCCTCTTCCTGGGACTGGGCAACCCCAAGCTCGAGTGCGCCGGCTGTCATGGGCCGAAGGCTCAAGGGAACGGGCCGAGCTTCGTCGCGTATTCCATGTTCCGCGAGGTGGTCTTCGGGGGCGATCCTGCCGAGCAGGACAATCGACTGAAAGCCTACATTGCGAGGGAAGCCGAACGGGCGGCCGAGGACGCAGCACATGACCCGGCCTTCCTCAAGGCCAACGCCGGCCCCAACCTGAACGCGAAGCTGGAAGAGGTCAAGACCGCCCGGGCCGCCACGCTCGAACGCGACTGGACGGGAGGTTCCCTGGACGAATGGGGCAATCCGCTCCGCCCGGCGAACATCAACAACGGCCCGGCCACGCAGTACAAGGGCGGACGACGCCCGCTGGACCTGTACTGGCGGATCGCCAAGGGGATCAACGGGGCCAAGATGCCCGCACACGCCCAGTTGCTGAAGCCCGAGCAGATCTGGGACCTTGTCAACTTCGTGCTCGCGATGCCCTATGATGCGGGCCTCCTGGACGATGCACCCGAGTCGGTGCCGGCTGCTTCCACGGCCGCCCCGGCTACGGCGATGACCGCTCCCGGGACCGAAGGCCGCTAGGTTCGCCACCCTCAGCCCCGGGCGAAGGATCCAGGTCCTCGCCCTTCCGTTCTCCCTCCTGTTGCTTCGAGTTCGGGTCGATCCGACTCCGCCCAAGATAGCCCTGACCGGGGAGCCGCCCGTGCCGCGATTCTGGAGCCTGCTATTCATCGTCGCCGGACTCGCTGCCGTCGGCGTGTTCGTGTATGCCCCGTTCGACCCGGAATGGTGGCTGCCGTTCAACGTGTCGCGGACCAGCCCGCTCAGGTTCGGGGCCGACGTGGATCACCTGTTCGTGATGATCCTCTGGATCACGGGCATCGTCTTCATCGGGACGCAAATCGCCCTGGGCTACGTGACCTGGAAGTACGCGGCGAAGGACGGTCGGCGGGCCAGCTACTCGCACGGGAGTCAGCGGCTCGAGGTGGTCTGGACGATCATCCCGTCGGCCATCCTGGTCTTCATCGCCCTCTACCAGATGGGCACGTGGTCGAGCATCAAGTTCCGATCGTCCCAGCCCAAGGTGAAGCCGGTCGCCGAGGTCACGGCCCGCCAGTTCCAGTGGCTCATGCGGTATCCGGGCCCGGACAGCAAGATGAACACCGACGATGACCTCTACACGGTGAACGACCTGCATTTCGTGAAGGACACCCCGGTGGTGATCCACCTGAAGTCGCAGGATGTGCTCCACTCGTTCTTTCTCCCGCAATTCCGGATCAAGCAGGATGCCGTCCCCGGCCTCACGATCCCGGTCTGGTTCGACGCCGATACCGCAGGGTCTTATGACCTGGTCTGTGCCGAACTTTGTGGCTGGGGACATTACAAGATGCGCGGCCTTGTGACGGTCCACTCGACTCAGCGTGAGTTCGAGGAGTGGCAGAAGCAGGCCATTGCCAAACAGTCGGCCAGCCAGATCGTCGCTTCCGCCGGCCTTCAGGGGAGAGACTAAGACACCATGAGCGCCGAACACGCCGCCGACAGCCACGGTCACACGCTCGCCAATGGGTCGTCGCACGATCATGGCCACGACGACCACGACCATATCCACGCCGCCCCCACGTCGTGGTTCTTCAAGTACGTGTTCTCGACCGACCACAAGGTGATCGGGATCCAGTTCCTGGTCTCGGGCCTGCTCTTCTTCGTGCTCGGCGGGTTGCTCGCGCTGGTGGTCCGCTGGCAGCTGGCCTTCCCGTGGAAGCCGGTGCCGATCCTCTCGAAGTGGCTCTGGGCCGAGTACGGCTATCGTATGCCGCCCGAAGCCTATAACAAGATGTTCACGATGCATGCGTCGGTGATGATCTTCTTCGTGATCATCCCGTTGCTCACCGGGGCCTTCGGCAACTTCCTGATACCGCTCATGATCGGCGCCCGCGACATGGCGTTCCCGAAGCTGAACGCCTTCAGCTACTGGGCCATGCCCCCCTCGTTCATCGCCATTTTCATGTCGTTCACCGCGCCCGGAGGGTCGGCCGAGGCGGGCTGGACGAGCTATCCCATCCTCTCGATCGCGAAATGGTCCACCCCCGGGTCGCTCAGCGGGCAAACCTGGTGGCTGATCGCCTTGCTGTTCGCAGGTGTGTCGTCGCTGATGGGCTCGATCAATTACATCACCACGATCATCATGCTCCGTGCGCCGGGGATGAAGATGTTCCGCCTCCCCATGACGGTGTGGGCCCTGTTCATCACCGCCATCCTCCAGGCGTTCGCCCTGCCCGTGCTCACCGCCGCGCTCATCATGCAGCTGCTCGAACGGACGGTGGGAACCAGCTTCTTCACCCCCGCCAACTGGATGGTCGCCAACGATCAGCTCGGCGTGGGCGGCGGTCAGACGCTGCTCTGGCAGCACATGTTCTGGTTCTACTCGCACCCGGCCGTGTACATCATGATTCTGCCCGCGATGGGCATGGTCTCGGACATCATCAGCACGTTCTCGCGAAAGCCCCTCTTCGGCTACAAGCCGATGGTCTTCGCCACCGCGGGCATCGCGGGGCTGGGCTTTATCGTGTGGGGCCACCACATGTTCCAGTCGGGCATGAACCCCGCGCTCGGTGCCACGTTCATGCTCTCGACGATGATGATCGCCCTGCCCTCGGCCATCAAGGTCTTCAACTGGACCGGCACCATGTGGGGTGGCCAGATCCACTTCACCACCGCCATGCTGAACGCCATCGCCTTCGTGTCCATGTTCATCATCGGCGGCCTGTCGGGCATCTTCATGGCGGCCACGCCGGTCGACATGCATATCCACGACACCTACTTCATCGTCGCGCACATTCACTACGTGCTGTTCGGTGGGAGCACCTTCGGCCTCTTCGCCGCGATCTATTACTGGTATCCCAAGATGTTCGGCCGGATGATGAATGAACCGCTGGGCAAGATTCACTTCCTGCTGTCGTTCATCTTCTTCAACGGCACGTTCTTCATGATGCACATCATCGGACTTCACGGGCACCCGCGACGGATCGCCGACCCGACCATCTATCCGTTCCTTGCGACGAACGCGGTCGTGGCCATGAATCAGTTCATGACCATCAGCGCGATCGGACTGGGCCTGGCCCAGATCCCGTTCGCCCTGAACGTGGTCGGGAGCCTGTTCCTCGGACAGAAGGCCGGCGACAACCCCTGGCAGTCCAACACGCTGGAGTGGCAGACCACCTCCCCGCCCCCCTACTACAACTTTCAGACGATCCCGACGGTGTATCATCCTCCTTACGAGTACTCGGTCCCCGGGCTCGAGAGTGACTTCCTGGTCCAGACCGAGCCGCGGCCGGCGTCTGCGGGGCCTCTCGACCCCGTCATGGCGTGAACGCATCCGTCCTCGACTTCTCCCAACATGCACCCGTCCCGCTCCTTCCGCCGGGACACTCTCCCACGATTTTTGATGAACGACCCCACGCAGAGTCTCACGTCCGCTTACCGGCGAGGGCCCCACTGGGTGGCCCTCGCCACCGCGATGTTGACCTGGCCTCTGCTCATCTCGGGCGCCCGCGTGACCACCAATCGCGTGGGGATGGCCGTGCCCGACTGGCCCACGACCTTCGGCATCAACATGTTCTTCTACAACATGTTCGATGCCCCCTGGGGCGTGTACATCGAGCACTCTCACCGCCTGTTCGGCTCGGCCGTGGGGGTCGCGGCGATCGTCCTGGCCCTCTGGCTGGCCTTCGGTGATTCGCGACGATGGATGCGGGTCATGGGATGCGCGGCCCTTGGGGCGGTCTGCATCCAGGGTCTGCTCGGAGGCACCCGGGTGCTCCGCAACTCGACCTACTTCGCGGCGATCCATGGCTGCTCGGCACAGCTCGTCTTCGCCCTGCTTGTCGCGGTGTGCGTGTTCACGGGGCGTGACTGGATGCAGCCCAGGGCTGTTGCCACTGACCCCGGCCATCTTCGCCGACGTGCGGCGACCGTCACGCTCCTCATCTATGCTCAGATCATCGCGGGCGCCTCGCTACGACACTTCGGCTGGGGCCTTGTGGTCCACTCCCTGATCGCGGCGGCCGTGTGGTCGCATGTGGCCTGGCTCTGGGTGCGTATCGAGAGGAGCCGCGTTTCCGCTCCCTGGCTGGTCGCCCCGGCTCGCTGGATGGGCGTCCTGGTCACCCTCCAGGTCGCACTCGGGATCGCCGCGTGGTGGATGCTACGTCCGTTCGACGGGATCGCCCGCCCGGTCTCCAATCCGCAGGCCCTGGCGAGGTCGAGCCACGTGGTTAACGGGGCCATGCTGCTCGCCTCGTCGGTCGTCCTCTCGCTGCGTTGCTACCGTCACCTGCAGGCCCCGGCCCGGGTCGAGCGTGCGCCGCTGGCGAGCGTGAGACCTCAGGAGGTGATGGTATGAGCCTCAAGACCGTCCTCCCCTTGCCTCCCGCTCATCCCCTGGAGGCCGGTCCCCTGGCGATCGCCGCCCCGTCGCGTGCCTCGGCCTTCGTGGCGCTCACCAAGCCCCGCATCGCCGTGATGGTCCTCATGACGGTGGCCGTGGGGTACGTGCTGGGGGCCCGAGGTTCTTCGCATCCGCTCGGCCTGATCGTGGCCCTCGTGGGCACGGGACTGGTGGCCTCGGGGGCGAGCGTTTGGAATCAGGTGCTGGAACGCGACCGCGACGCGCACCTG
>JANOBY010000411.1:0-1945 GCA_031411935.1 Planctomycetales bacterium
ACAGCCCGACGAGCGCCAAGCGCCCCGTCACCCATTCGACGTAGCGGCCCACCCAGGCCAGGAACAGCAGGTTGAGACCAAGGTGCAGCCAGCCGCTGTGCAGGAGGATATGGGTCACGAAGGTCGACAAGGCGGGAAACAGCGGCACCTGCCCCGCCAGCGCCCCGGTGATGCGCGCCGGGATGAGCCCGAAGTTCCACATCACCGCCTGGCCGAAGGCGGCATCGCTGATCGCGATTGCCGCCTGCACGGCCAGACACAGCCCCAACAGGCTGTTGGTCGCAAGCGGCGTCGGCGGCTTGAAGGGCTTCACAGGCGCATCGGGGCCCGCAGCGCCTCGCTGGCGAGGCGCCGAGGGATCAAATGAATTCAACCCCTTCGATGGTGTAGTAGCGATCACCCGACGGCGTCGTCACTTCGACCTCGTCATCGATCCGGCGCCCGATCAGCGCGCGGCCGAGTGGCGAGTTATAGCTGATGCGCCCGCGCCGGGCATCGGCCTCGGTGTGTCCGACGATCTGATAAACGATCTTCTTGTCGTCCTCGTCGAGAAGATGAACGGTTGCGCCGAACACCACCTTGTCCCCGGACAAGGTGGTTGGATCGATGATCACGGCGCGGGCGAGCTGGTCTTCCAGCTGGATGACTTCGGCTTCGATCTGGCCCTGGCGCTCCTTGGCGGCATGATATTCGGCGTTTTCCGAAAGGTCGCCATGGGCCCGCGCGACCTCGATCTGCTCGACGACCTCGGGGCGCTCGGTCTCCTTGAGGCGACGCAGGGTCGCCACCAGAACGGCATGCCCATCGGCCAACATCGGCAGCTTTTCAATCGTCGCCATTGATTTCAACTCTTGTCCAAAAAGGTCGTATCGTCGTTCAATTCCAAATCCGAAGGGCTTGAAACGCCTTTGCCGGGCAGTGGTTCAACTGCTTGCGGCCAGCGATCCTGGAGGGCCTTACGCCTTGGGGGACTTATGATAGGCCTGGAGAGGCCGCACTTCAAGCGGGCGCAACCGCAAAGCTGCGATCGCCGCTACCGAGGCGATAGAGGCCGCCGCAGTGGTGAAATAGGGCACCCGGCCATAGAGCGCCGAGCCGCGGATCGAGGCCGAATCGCGCAACGATTGCACGCCCTCGGTGGTGTTGAAGATCAGCGCGACGTCGCCGTCCTTGATCCGATCGACGATATGCGGCCGGCCTTCCGCCACCTTGTTGACCCGCGCCACCGGCAGCCCGGCGGCTTCGAGAACCTGCGCCGTGCCATCGGTGGCAATAAGCGTAAAGCCCATGGCGGCGAGATCGCGCATGGCGGGGATGACGAGGGGTTTGTCGCTGTCCTTCACCGAAACGAATACCGTTCCTGACTGGGGCAGCACCGAACCGGCACCAAGCTGCGCCTTGGCGAAGGCCGTCGCAAAATCTTGATCGATCCCCATGACTTCGCCCGTCGATTTCATTTCCGGCCCGAGCACCGGATCGACGCCGGGGAAGCGGGCGAAGGGGAAGACGGCCTCCTTGACGGCGATGTGGGTGCCGGTGTTGCGGGGGGTGACATCGAAGCTCGAAAGCGCTTCGCCAGCCATGACGCGGCTGGCGATCTTGGCGACCTGGATGCCGGTTGCTTTCGCGGTGAAGGGCACGGTGCGGCTGGCGCGGGGGTTGACCTCGATGAGATAAACCGAGTTATCTTTGACGGCGAACTGGATGTTCATCAGCCCGCGGACGTTGAGTGCCCGCGCCAATACCGTCGTCTGTCTCTCGATTTCGGCGATGATCGCCGGCGACAGGCTGTAGGGCGGTAGCGAGCACGCCGAGTCGCCCGAATGAACGCCGGCCTCCTCGATATGCTGGAGGACGCCCGCCACATAGACGGTATCGTCATCGGCAATGGCATCGACATCGACTTCGATGGCATCGCGCAAATAGCGATCGATGAGGACGGGGC
>JANOBY010000412.1:0-1726 GCA_031411935.1 Planctomycetales bacterium
GCATATGGATCTGACTGGGTTCGACGGGGCCGATCTCACCCCAACCCGACGCGAACAGCTGATGGTCCGCAAGCCGGTCCGGCTACGAGCCGGCTCGCGTCTGGCCGAGGTGTTGGGGCGCCCGGACAAACTTGAGGTCAATGCGATCCACCAACAGGCGATCCAACGGTTGGGCGTCGGTCTCACGGTGGCGGCGCGTGAACCCAACGGCGTCATCCAGGCCATCGAGGATCGGAGCCGGCGGTTCTGGATCGGGGTCCAGTACCATCCTGAGCTCCTGCTCCACCGGTCGGTGCACAGGCGATTGTTCAAGGCTCTGGTCGAGGCGTCGCGACAGCGCCGGGAAGAACGGAGGCAGGCGCCGACGACGTGAGGCTTGACCCGAATCCGCCTCTTCGGAAGGGGCTCGGGCCGAACGGTCGACCTGGGCGCGTGGCCTCAGTTCACCGCGTCCTTGAGCGCCTTGGCGGCGGAGAAGGTCACCTTCTTGCTGGCCGCGATCTCAATGGCCGCCCCGGTGGCGGGATTGCGGCCCGTCCGTGCGGGCTTTGCCTGGACCTTGAATTTTCCGAAGCCCGGCAGATTGACCTCGTCACCGGCGACGAGCGCCGCGCGCAGTTCCGCCAGCAGGGCGTCCACGACGGTCTTGGCCTGGGTCTTGGTGAGGCCGGAGTCAGCAGCGGCGAGACGGTCGACGAGATCGGAGGTGTTCATGGGGCGCTCCAGGAGAATCAGGTCCCGAGCCTTTCGATCCGGGCCGTCCCTGTCCACTGGCTTGTGGTCGTCCGCCCCCGCCGTCCAGCAAAACCCCCGCCGTTCAGGAGACGGCGGGGGCTGATGTTCGCGGTCGACCCAAGCGCTACTTGGCCGGATCGGTGGTGGGGGTGTTCTCGGTGGTGGCGCCGCCGTCGGCGTTGCCGGCCTGTTGTTCGATCACGTCGGCCTTTTCATTAAGCGCCTTTTCCTGGGCTTCGTTCGGCGTGGCGGCCGCCTGGGCCTCCAAGGCGTCGGCCTGGGTCTCGGCCTTCTTATCGGCCTGACTCTCGCAGGCCGCGAGGCCCGTAAAGGCGAACAGGGCGGCGGCGACGAGTACGGTCTTCTTCATTGGATGTCCCTTCCAGCTTGCCAGCCAAGAACGCAGCTTCGCCTTGTTGGTTTCGCGGGCGCGCGAGGCTCCGCGCGAGACGCCATCTTGTCCAAACCGCGCCGCGCGACGGGCGTCGGAACGTTGCGGCCGGACGGACATTTCGTGTGTGAGGCGCGTATTGGCCCCGTGTGATTTGGTCCCCTGGAGAACGCGGGGCCTCTTACGCGCCTCAAGACCCGGACGCCTCGACCTCGCGGTTCGTCAGGGGCGAAGGCCCGCTTTGCGCTCGAGGCGCGGCATACGCTAGCCGTTCGACGCCAGCACGACCCCGAACAGGACCGCGCACCAGTGGGCCGCAGCGCCAGCGATGACATGGCCATGCCAGATCGCGCGCGCGTATTTGAGCTTCTTGTTCAGATAGAAGATGACGCCGGTCGAATACAGGACGCCGCCGGTGACCAGGAGGGCGAGGGCATACCAGGCGATCGTGTCGATCATCGGCTTCAACGCCACCACCACCAGCCAACCTAGCGCCAGATAGACCCCGACCCACAGCCTGCGGTCGACGCCGATGAGCATCAGTTTGCAGAGCCCGCCCAGCCCCGCGACGCTCCACACCGCGATGGTCATGCCCGGACC
>JANOBY010000413.1:0-9097 GCA_031411935.1 Planctomycetales bacterium
CACCACCACCGGCGATGCGCTCCCGAGCCTGGATCACCTGCTCACGCCCAAGGAGATCATCAGCTTCCAGCACCTGGTCCGCCGCGTGCCCGTGCCCGACCACATCTACGAGTACGCCGCCCGCCTCGTGCGCAAGACCCGCCCCAACGGGACGACCGCGCCGAGTTGGCTCAAGCCGCTCGTTTCCTGGGGCGCGGGGCCACGCGCGGTGCAGTACCTGATCCTGGGGGCCAAGGCGCGTGCCGCGCTTCTGGGCAGCTACATGGTGCGCCTGGAGGACATCCAGGAGGTCGCCTCGCCGGTGCTCACCCACCGCGTGATCACCACCTTCGCCGCGCAGGCCGAGGGGATCGACGCTAAGAAGATCGTCCGTCGGCTCGTTGAAGAGACGGAGTCTTAAGGAGACCGGCCGGTTCCGGATCCGAGGACGAACGCCCTGTCCCTCGGATCCGGCGCCGGCACCCCCCCCACTCGGGATCACGGAATCCCCCGCCGCGTTCGAGGTGCCCGCCCGATGTTCGCTGACCGCCAGCCCAGGTCGTTCCTCGATCCCGCCGTGCTCTCCCGCCTCCAAAACTTCCCGTTCCTGGCGCGCAGGCCCATGCAGGGGAACGTGTCGGGTCGGCACCCCAGCCCTCATCGCGGGTCGAGCGTCGAGTTCGCCGAATATCGCAAGTACGTCCCCGGCGACGACCTTCGGCGGCTCGACTGGCGCGCCTATGGCCGCTCCGACAAGTACTTCATCAAGGAGTTCGAGGCCGACACCAACCTCCGTTGCTGCCTGGTGCTGGACACCAGCGGGTCGATGGGCTTCGGCATGTCGGGCATCTCGAAAATCGAGTACGCCCGCAGGATCGCCGCGGCGCTGGGTCACATGGCCTTGCAGCAGGGGGATGCGATTGGGCTCTCGTGCGTGGCCAAGGGGCTCGTGCAGAACATCCCGCCCCGGCGCAACCCCGCGCACCTGATGGCCATCTACGACACGCTGGAGCAGATCAAGCCCAAGGGGGAATCTCAGCTCGTGCCGGTCCTGCACGAGCTTGCCGAGACGATCCGCCAGCGGGCCCTGATCGTGATCGTTTCCGACCTGTTCGTGGACCCCGAGGAGCTCAAGGGCTGCTTCGAGCACCTGCGGTTCCGGCACCACGACGTGTCGATCTTCCACCTGCTCGACCCCAAGGAGATCGACTTCGACTTCCGCCGCCCCATGCGCTTCCTGGACATGGAAGGCGGCCCCGCCGTGTTCGCCGAGCCCAGCGAGATCGCCGACCGCTACCGCAAGGCCGTGGCGAGTTACCTGGAAGGCGTCACGAAGATCGTCCGCGAGAGCGCGATCGACTATCACCGCGTGTCGATCGACGAGAATTACGAGCAGGTCCTCATCCGCTTCCTGGTCGGACGGGCCCGCGTGAAGGGGGGGGCGTTGCGATGAGCTTCCTCCAGCCCTGGCTGCTCGCGGCCCTGCCTCTCGTTTCGCTGCCGATCATCATCCACCTGATCAATCAGCGCCGCTACCAGACCGTGCAGTGGGCGGCCATGATGTTCCTGCTGGCCGCGAACAAGATGTCCCGCGGCTATGCGAGGCTGCGCCAGTACCTGATCATGGCGATGAGGATCGCGGCGATCGCGGCCCTGATCTTCGCCATCAGCCGCCCTCTCACGGGGGGCTGGCTCGGCCGCGCCGGCGGGGGGAAGCCCGACGTCACGCTGGTCCTGCTCGATCGCTCCCCCAGCATGACGCAGAGCGGCAGCGGCACGGGCGACTCGAAGCTGGAGACCGGCCGCAGGCAGCTCGCCGAGAGCCTCAAGACGATCGGCTCGCAGCGATGGGTCCTGATCGAGCCGGGCAGCGACAGGCCCCGCGAGCTGGACTCGATCGATGCGCTGGTCACCTCGCCGAGCGCGGGCCCCACGAGCGCCTCGTCGGACCTGCCCGCCATGCTGCTCACCGCGCAGGAGTACATGAAGGCCAACAAGACGGGCCGCACCGAGGTCTGGATCCTCTCGGACATCCGCGAGAACGACTGGAACGCCGAGGGGGGCCGCTGGCAAACCCTGCGAGACGCCTTCCTCGAGTTCTCCCAGGGGGTGCGCTTCCACCTGCTGGCCTATCCGCAGAAGGCCCCCGGAAACCTCTCGGTCCGCGTGACCGAGGCGCGTCGGCAGAAGACGGGCGAGGGGGCCGAGCTGCTCGTGTCGCTCAAGCTGAGGAGGGAAGGGCAGGGGGACCCGGGCGCCTCGACCGACGCGAAGGAAACCGTGCCGATCCAGTTCGAGGTCGGCGGTGGGGCCCGTTCCGAGGTCTCGGTCGAGCTCGCCGGGGCGGAATATGAGCTGAAGGAGCACCGGATCCCGCTCGGGCCGGGCACCGAGAAGGGCTGGGGCATGGTCTCGATCCCGGCCGACGCCTCGCCGGCGGACAACGCGTTTTACTTCGCCTTTTCGCAGCCGGCGCCCCGCAAGACGATCGTGGTGGCCGAGGACCCGCAGGCCGCGCAGCCGTTGCAGCTGGCCGCGGCGATCTCGCCCGACCCGGCGATCACTTCCACGTCGGAAGTCGTGGCGGTCTCGGCTTTAGGCGCGGTCGAGTGGGAGCAGGTGGCCCTTGTCCTCTGGCAGAGCCCTCTGCCCGACGGCGACGCCGCGAAGCTGGTCAAGGCGTTCGTGGACCGAGGCGGGAGCGCCCTGTTCTTCCCGCCCCATTCGCCCACCGACGCCGAGTTCCTGGGCATGAAGTGGACGACCTGGGTCGGCGGCCCGCAGGAGGTCCCCGTCGAGACGTGGCGGGGCGACCAGGACCTGCTCGCCAACACCCAGAGCGGGACCGCCCTGCCGGTGGGCAAGCTTCAGGTCCGCCGCTACTGCGGATTGAGCGGAGAGGCCACCCCTCTGGCGGGGCTCAAGGGGAACGCCCCGCTGCTCGCCCGCCCGACCACGAACCGAGGCGCGGCCTACTTCTGCGCGACCACTCCGGCCCCGCCCGATTCGTCGCTGGCGACCGAGGGCGTGGTCTTCTACGTGATGCTCCAGAGGGCACTTGCCGCCGGGGCCACGGTTTTGCAGAGCACCCGCCAGCTCACCGCGGGCGACTCCGCGGGCGAGAGCCCCGCGAACTGGAAGCGTCTGGCCGGGTCGGACGACTCGGTCTCGACCGATTACCCGCTGCACGCGGGTGTTTATGAGTCGGGCGACCGCCTCCTGGCGATCAACCGATCGTCGGCCGAGGATGCCTCGGGCGTGCTGGCCGATGCCCGCGTGGCGGGGCTGTTCAAGGGGCTGGACTTCAGCCGCGTGGACGACCAGGCCGGGAGCATGGGCTCGCTGATCCAGGAGGTGTGGCGGCTGTTCCTGGCCGCCATGATGGTGGCGATGATGGTCGAGGCGGGCCTGTGCCTGCCGCGCAAGCCCGCGCCTGCCGTGACCGGTTCCTCTCGAATCCCGTCGGGGGTCGCTTCATGAGCGTCACGCGCTCGCTCACGTTCCTGTGGACGCCCGTCTCGCTGGTCGCCAGCGTGCTTGTGGTGCTCGCCACCGCGGCGTTCTGCTTCATCGCCTGGCAGCGCAGCGGGTATCGCCGCTCGATCGGGCTGCTCGAAGCCCTGCGCCTGGTGATGGTCATCCTCGCCGCCGTGATGCTCAACCAGCCCGAGTGGATCGAGGAGTTCCGGCCCGAGGAGAAGCCCTCGATCGCCGTCCTCTACGACGCCTCGGCCAGCATGGACACGCGCGACGTGGCCCAGACCGACCGGCCCGGCTCCACCCCGCTCACCCGCCGCGAGGCCATCGCCCCGCTCGTGGACCCGGCCTCGTGGGCGAAGCTCAAGGACCGCATGAACGTCGTGATCCAGCCGTTCGCCCCCAACAAGCCGGGCCGGGGGAGCGACCTGAACGAGCCCCTGGCCAAGGCCATGCAGACCGTGCCCAACCTCATGGGCGTGGTCTTCGCCTCCGACGGCGACTGGAACGAGGGGCTGCCCCCCGTGCAGGCGGCCTCGGCCCTGCGGATGAAGGGCGTGCCCGTGTTCACCGTGCCCGCCGGAAGCCCCACGAGGCTCCCCGATGTCGAACTTTTGAGCCTGGACGCCCCGACCTTCGGCATCGCGGGCAAGTCCGTCCGCATCCCGTTCACCGTCGAGAGCTCCCTGCCTCGCGAGTATCTGACCACCGTGTCGCTGAAGACCTCCGACGGCGACGAGATCACCAAGGAAGTCCGCGTGGGGGCCATGGGCCGCACCAGCGACTTCCTCATGTGGAAGCCCAAGGGCGTGGGGGACTTCCGGCTTACCCTCAACGTGCCCAAGCATCCCGAGGAATTCCTGGCCGACAACAACGCCCTGACCGCGCCGATCGCCATCCGCGAGGAAAAGCTGCGGGTCTTGATTGTCGAGTCCCTGCCTCGCTGGGAGTATCGCTACCTGCGCAACGCCCTCTCGCGCGACCCCGGCGTGGAGTTGTCGTGCCTGCTGTTCCATCCCGGACTCGGGAAGGTGGGCGGAGGCAACAAGGACTACATCAAGAATTTCCCCGACGGCCTGGACGAGCTCTCCAAGTACGATGTGGTGTTCCTCGGCGACGTGGGGGTGGAAGACGGCCAGCTCACGGCCGAGCAGTGCCGCCTCTTGAAGGGGCTCGTCGAGCAGCAGGCCAGCGGCCTGGTCTTCATGCCGGGCTGGGAGGGGAAGCAATTCTCCCTGCTGAACACCGAGCTGGGCGACCTCTGCCCGGTGATCATGGACCCCTCGCAGCCGGGCGGGTGGGGATCGCGGACAGCCAGCCACTTCGAGCTCACGGAGACCGGCCGCCGCAGCCTCCTGACGAAGCTCGCCGACACCCAGGACGACAACGCCGAGGTCTGGGAAGGCCTGCCCGGCTTCCAGTGGTACGCGCCGGTCCTGCGGGCCAAGGCCGGCAGCGAGGTGCTCTGCGTCCACAAGGACGCCGCCAACGAATACGGCCGCATGCCCCTGCTGGCCACCCGGACCTTCGGCGCGGGCAAGGTCCTGTTCATGGGCACCGACGGCGCCTGGAGGTGGCGCAAGGGCGTTGAAGACAAGTACCACTATCGCTTCTGGGGCCAGGTCGTGCGGTGGATGGCCTATCAGCGCAACATGGCCAAGGGCGAGACCATGCGTCTCTACTATGTGCCCGACCAGCCCAAGATGAACCAGACCCTCACCCTCCACGCCAACGTGATGGACAAGTCCGGCGAGCCCCTCCCGCAGGGGGACGTCACGGCGAGGATCTCGGCCCCGTCGGGCAAGGCCGAGCTCGTGAGGCTGGCCTCCACGGGCGACGAGTGGGGCATGTTCACCGGCAGATTCTCGGCCGAGGAGCCGGGCACGCACCGGGTGACGCTCTTCTGCAAGCAGACGGGCGCCTCGCTCGACACCACGTTTTACGTCCAGGGCGTGGCCGCCGAACGCATGGGCAAGCCCGCCCGGCCCGAAGTCCTCGAGGAGATCTCCCGCGTGACCCGGGGCAAGAGCCTCACGCCCGACAAGCTCGACGAGGTCGTGCAGTCGCTGGCCAACCTGCCCGACCCGCCGCCCTCGATCCGCCGCGTGCAGCTCTGGAGCCACCCCGGCCTCGCCGCGGGGCTCATCACCCTCATGGGCGTTTTCTGGGTGGGGCGCAAGCTCATCGGTCTTGTATAGTAGATGCTTATCCCCCGGAGATCCGCCCCGGCGTATCTCGTGCGGTTGAGTCGAGATCAGACGAACAGGGAAGTCGCGACGGGTCGCAGGTGACCAACACCGAAAGTGAGGTCCTTGATGAGCGTGGTTCGATCGCCAGGCCAGCTGCAATTGCCGGAGAGCCTGCAGACGCAGCTCCACCAGTTCCGCCGCCGCGTTTGGTCGGTCAAGACCCTCGAGGCCGTGCTCGCCACGGCGTTCGGAGTGGTCGCCGCGTTCCTCGTCCTCTTCGCCCTGGACCGGGTGTGGGACACGCCCACCTGGCCCCGCGTGGCCCTGTTCCTCGCGGCGGCCGCGGGCTTCGCGCTCGTGCCCCTGGCCCTCTATCGCTGGGTCTGGCGCAACCGCCGGGCCGAGCAGCTGGCCCGGCTGCTTTCGCGGAAGCACCCGCTCATCGGCGACCAGCTCCTGGGCGTGATCGAGCTCGCGCATGACGACTCCGAGCAGAAACGATCGCGACGGCTGGTCGAGGCCGCCATCGAGCAGGTCGCCGTCGACGCGAAGAAGCGCGACTTCCGGGACGCCGTGCCAAGCCCCAAGCACAAGCTCTGGGGCGTGCTCGTGGCGGTGCCCGCCGTGGCCGCGGTCGCCCTGTTCGCCCTCGTGCCCTCCGCGGCATCGAACGCCTGGAGCCGGCTCGTTTCCCCCTGGAAGAATACGCCCCGCTACACCTTCGCCGCGTTCGAGCCCCTCCCGTCGAAGACCGTCGTGGCCCACGGAGAGCCGTTCTCGCTCGTGGCGAAATTGACCGGCACCACCGCCTGGAAGCCCGAGCAGGGCCAGGCCCTCATCGGCACCCGGCAGCCGGTAGTGGCGAAATTGCGAGACGGACAATACGTGTTCGACATGCCCGCCCAGACCTCCCCCGGCACGCTCGACCTGAGCATCGGCGACTTCCGCCACCGCGTGACGGTCGATCCCGCGTTCCGGCCCGAGCTGTCCGTGGTCTCGGCCGAGGTGGCGTTGCCCGGCTACCTGGGCCGTCCGCAGCCGCTCACCAAGGACGTGCGTAGCGGATCGACCGCCGTGGTCAAGGGCAGCCGCGTGTCGGTTCTGGCCACCGCCGGGCGAGAGCTCTCGGCGGCGTGGATCGACGGCCGCCCCGCCTCGCCGTCGGCTCGCACCTTCGCCGTGCCGTCGCTGCTTATCGACGGCCCCCGCAAGATGGAATTCCGCTGGAAGGACGAATTCGGCCTGGAGGGCAAGGAGCCCTTCAGCCTGACGATCAACGGCCGCGACGACGAGGCCCCCTCGCTGGGCGTTGAGGACCTGCCCCGGCAGAAGGTGATCCTCGACTCCGAGCTGCTCTCGTTCAAGGTCTCCGCGCAGGACGATTTCGGCGTGAAGGTCGTGGGCCTCGAATGGAAGGGCGTGGAGGACCCCACGGTCTCCAGCCCCGCCAAGGGCGAGCGCCTCCTGGCCGCGGGAGGCCCCGACAAGGAGAACCTCACGCTCAACGGCACCTTCTCGGCCAAGAGCCTGGGCATCGAGCCCCAGCCGATCCAGCTCCGCGTGTTCGCCGAGGATTACTTCCCCGGCCGCGAGCGGGTCTACACCGCGCCGTACATCTTCTACGTGCTGAACGCCGAGCAGCACGCGATCTGGCTGACCGAGCAGCTCAGCAAGTGGCACCGCCAGTCTCTTGAGGTCCGCGACCGGGAGATGCAGCTGTTCGAGACGAACAAGCAGATCCGGGACCTCTCGAAGGAAGAGCTGGATCAGCCCGACACTCGCCGCAAAATCGAGGCCCAGGCCGCAGCCGAGAAGGCCAACGGCCGAAGGCTCTCGGGCCTCGTGACCAACGGCGAGGACCTCGTCCGCCAGGCCATGCGGAACCCCGAGTTCGGCGTGGGCCACCTCGAAAAATGGGGCGAGATGCTCCAGATCCTCAAGGACATCTCGGGCACCCGCATGCCCTCGGTGGCCGACCTCCTGAAGCAGGGGGCCCAGGCCCCGGCGCTTGCCATGGCCACGCCCAAGCCCTCGGGCCCGACCGCCGGCAACGTCCGCGCCTCAGGCTCGGGCGGCCCCGGCGAGACCAAGCCCGGGGACGACAAGCCCCAGCCCGTCGTCCCCGCGGTGGTAGACCGCGAGTCGCAGCACGAGAACTACGCCAAGGGCGGGGGGCCGGACCCGGCGGACGACAAGGCGAAGCCCAGCTCCCCGTCGCTCTCCCTGGCCACCACCACACTGGGCGGCAAGAACGGCAAGGGCGGCCCGCCCCCCCCGGCCAGCGACGCGGTGAACGAGGCCGTGGTCCAGCAGCAGGACCTGCTCGCCGAGTTCGAGAAGATCTCCGAGGAGCTGAACAAGGTTTTGGCCAACCTCGAAGGCAGCACGCTGGTGAAGAGGCTCAAGGCCGCCTCGCGCAGCCAGTACAAGATCGCTGGCCGGATCAACGACCAGGTGACCGACACCTTCGGCGTGTCGAGCGTGCCCGACGCCGCGGCGCCCGCGAAGGTGCTGGCCGAGATGTCCCAGCAGGAGGCCAAGGGCAGCCAGGACGTGTCGGTGATCATGGACGACATGCAGAGCTATTTCGAGCGTCGCCAGTTTCTGACCTTCAAGACCGTCCTCGAGGACATGAAGAAGCAGGACGTGATCGGCGCCCTGCGTCAGCTCGGCGACGACCTCAAGAAGGAAAACGGCGTGTCCATCGCCCAGTGCGAATACTGGTCGGACACCATGGACCGATGGGCCGAGGACCTGGTCGATCCGGCCTCGGGCGGCACGTGACCTGGCGGCAAATCGCGCGGCAGTTTGCCGCCCTCGATCGTCCTTGAAGTCCTCCAGATTCTCGAAGCCGAAGTCAACCTGCGTGAAGAGACCCGCGTGGCCGAGCAGGCCAAAGCGGCAATCAAGCCCGAGGAGCACGTCAAAACCGCCCGCAAGCTCTCGACCGTGCAGGAAGAGCTCCAGGACCGCGTGGCCAAGGTCACCGAGCGCATCCTGGAGCTGACCGACGCCGAGACCGAGTTCGCCAAGGAGCTCCAGCTCTTGGGTCAGGTGGAAGGCGTGATGGACGAGGCCGTGGACATCCTGGCCACGCCCGACACCGGCAGCCCCGCCGTGGCGGCCGAGACCGAGGCCATCGAGCTGCTCCTGAAGTCGCGCCGGATCAACCCCAAGGGCGGCGGGGGGGGCGGCTCCAGCCCCGGCGGCGGCGGAGGCGGCACGACCACCGACTCGGCCCTCGCGCTAATCGGCAACGGCGTGAACCAGAAGGAAGTGCGCGAGGACAAGGGCGTGTCGCAGGCCACCGGCGAGACCGGCCCGGCCCTGCCCGAGGAATTCCGCGCGGGCCTGGACGAGTACTTCAACCGTCTCGAACGCCAGCCCGGCACGAAGTGACGATCCGGGGTCCGCTCCCGCCCGCAATGGCCCGAGCGGACCCCCGAACGACC
>JANOBY010000414.1:0-7649 GCA_031411935.1 Planctomycetales bacterium
GCCCGAACACGTTGCGGTCGATCGGTTCCTCCCAGATCCGGCTCCGGTCGCCGAAGTAGCCGCTCACCCCCACGGCATCAATGCGAGGATCGATCGCGCCAGCATAGAGCGCGATAAGTCCCCCCTCGCCATGACCGACCACGCCAATCCTGGGGTCTTGCGGGCCCGAAGCCTTCGTGAACCAGTCTACGGCCGCGAGCACTTTCTGGATCTCGTAGCCGATGAGGTGCCGCCCCAGGACGAACGCGGGACGATAGAGAAACTCCCGATTCGTGAGCGTCGAGCGGCCGTTTCGCGGAGCGAGTTGCCGATCGATCAGGGCCGGCACGATCACCCGACATCCCGCCTCCGCGAGCCGACGAGCGAATTGAGACCCGTCCTCGACACCTTCCCGCAGGCCCACAAGAGCCTCCGGCGTGACGTCCGCATCGTGGATTGCCACCACGTCCGCGATCGGCTTGCGACCGGTCGGAACGAGCAGCAGCCCGTCTCCCGTCACGTCACCGATGACGGGCCATCGAATGGCGAAAACCTGGTAGCCCTTGCCCTGGCCAACGAGTGCGGGTTGGTCCACCGTGCCTTCGAGTTCGGGGGCGTCAAACGGAACCCGGGCGTCCCGGACGCCGAGAATCTTCGCCAATCGATCGCGGTTGCTCTTGATCGACGCCTCAAACTTCTCCGGGTTCGACAGCTCCTTCTTCCAGAAACGGGCACGCTCGGCGGCGGAGTCTTCGATCTTCCGGAGCAGGAAGCGATCGATGCCCGTGACCATGTCAGAGGCGAGATCGCCCGAGATCGTGAGGGCCCTGGTGCCCGGCAAGGGTTCGTCGGAGTTGGCGATGCGGGCGCCCGGATCCGCCGCGGGGAAGGCGCCCGTGGCCAGGACGAACCCGAAGACAATCGGGAGAGTGTTCATTGGTAGGATCCTAGCGAAGTTGAGGAATCAGCCGCTCCAGCTTTGACCGTCCCAGGCCACCACACGTTCGATCATGGAGGCCACATCGTCCGCGAAGAGCCGGAAGAGGATCTCCCCCTTCTCGGCGGTCGCCTCGCTAGGGCTTCCGATGTGTCCCGGCTTGCTGCGGTCGTTCGTGATCCATCCACGCGAGGCCGGCTCGAACGCGTTGCCCGAGGTCACGGGATCGACCCGGGCATGGTCGCGGACCAGTCGCGGATCGAGACGCAACATCATCGAGGTCTCCCACTCGCAGGCGTGCCCCATCTGATCCTGAATCAGAACGGGAGCCGCCTCCTGCGGACGGGCCCCGAGGGCCCAGTAGGTGGCCCCGAGCAGGAGCAGGTCGTTGCGGCTCCGGTGCCTTTGCCGGACCTCGAAAACAACCTGCTGGATCGGCACGCTGTTCCCTCCGTGCCCGTTCAGGAGCACGAGCCGGCGGAATCCATGCTTGAGGAAGTTTTCGAGCAGCCCCGAGAGGAGGTCGAGGTAGGTCCGGGGAGACGCGGACAGGGTGCCCGCGAAATCGAGGTGGTGATCCGAGTTCCCCAACCACTGCAGCGGAGCAAAGAGCACGCGATCCTCGAAGCGAGGGGCCACACGACGCACGATCTCGCCGAGCAGCAGGCTGTCGGTGAAGAGCGGCATGTGGTGCCCGTGCTGCTCCAATGCCGCGACCGGGAAGACCACGGGCGTATCGGGAGAGAGACGCGAAACCTCGGGCCAGGTCATCTCGCTCAGGAGCATGTCATTCGGCCTCCCTCGGGCACTTCGAGAATCGGTACGAACGGCCGCGGGCCGACCGTCGCGCGGATGTTAGCAGAACGGGTGGGCGGTGAGCATGGCCTCCGAGACCAGGATCACTGCTCACTCCAGGGGCGTCCCGGCGGCGGGGGAGGGGGCTGCGTCCATCGCCAGGTCGGCTCATAGGTGACGTCGAGAAATGGGGTCTCGATGGTCTTCCCGCCCTGGGTGCTGGACTGAAGCAAGGCGTCCAGGACTCCGCTCGTAAGCAGGGTGCGCTCGACCGGCCAGGCGGGCTTGCCCGTGAGCATCATCTGCTCGATCGAGTGGAGGAGGACCGTAAAGTGCGCGCCGGGCCTCTCCTCCTGCGTCCAGAAGAGGGTCGATTCGACCTGCTTCGTGTCCTCCCGTCGCCATGCCGCACACCAGGACCCGACGGCGTCATTCAGCTCGAGGAGCGAGACCCGTAGGCCATCCCGATAATCGATCCGCATCAGTTTTGGGGCTCGGATCGTCTTGCGGTCGAGCGGCTTTCCGTTTTCGTATCCGGCCGCACGCCTGAGCGCGGCCGCGAGGAGTTCGGGATCCACATCGCCTCCGTCGATCGCCGCCCACACCGCCTCACCGCTCTGGCATTGCACCGAGCGGACTCCCGTTTCCCCGCCCCGCCTCTGCTCGGCGAGGGACTGGACGGCCTCGATCGCGTGGAACCCGTAGGCGTCGGTCGTCCCGTAGGTCAGGGCCACGATCTGGGTCAGTTTGGCCCCGCGTTCGACGTCGGCCGGCGGATGTCGCCACGTTCCCGGCACCGAGGAACCGGCAAGGATCGGGATCTTGAGCTCTCGGGCCGTGTCGTAGATCGCCTTCGCGTCCTGCCAGTTGTCGGCGAGGTGTTTATCGATGAACACGGGGACGACCCGGCCGCTCTCGCGGAAGACCCGGACGGTTTCCTCCCAAAATCTTCGTTTCGGATACTGATGATTCCCCGTGGGCGAGAACGGATAGTCGCCATGTTCGGCCACGAGCAGCACCCCCTCGACGGCGAGCTTTCCCGTGCCCAGGGTCAAGGTTTCCCGGATCGAGGGCTTGATGGGGAAGCGGTGCGAGGCGGCAAGAAGGCGGCTGATATCGTTGGCGGGCTTCTGGTCCGTGTACAGAGATGCGAGTTTCAGCGGCGAATCCTTGCCCGTCCCATCCAGCATGTCGGTCAGCAGGAGACGACTCACGATCACGTCGGCATGCGCATTGTGTCGATACTCGGTCACGATCGCCGCCACCTTCCGTCTGGGCGTCTCGTCGGTCGGTGTGATCGCGACGAGCAAGCCGAGGAAAGGCCACACGGCAGGGAGGGGCAGGAGACGAGGAAAGTTCATGGAGGCGTACTCCCCGCAGGAGTGGGATTGCTCAGGAGATAAGCGATCAGGTCGAGCACCTGATCCTTTTGCAGGGAGTTGACCGTGCCCGGAGGCATGCCGGATTCCCCGGATGGCTTCCGGCCCACGATCCTGGCCTTCTCGATCGTGAGGGGCTGACCCGGGGGAGGCGGAAGGAGCCACACAACCCGGTCGTCCTCCCGCTCGATCCTGCCCGAGACGATCAACCCGTCGTCGGTCTCGATCACGTGGGTCGCATACCCCTCGGTGATGACCTTCGAAGGGATGAGGATGGATTCGAGCAGAGCCTGGGCCTCCAGGCGCTTTCCCGAGCCAGAAAGCTCGGGGCCCACGCTTCCCCCTTCGCCCTCGATCCTATGACATTCGGAGCAGCCCATGACCCGGAAGGCCTTGCGGCCCGATTCGAGGGATCGCCCCTGGCCGATCTGGGCAATGAGGGGCTGGAAATCCTCGATCTGCCAATCCTTCACGAGCGGGCGTTGAGGCTTGAGCTGGGCGATCCAGTCGCTCATGAGCTTGACCGCCCCCTCGTCCACCTGCTGTGCGACCAGCGGAGGCATCTGGCCTCGCCCGCGTACGGAGAGACGCTTCAGGAGGACCGAGCGGTCGGGCTCTCCCGGCGCCACGAGCATTGCGTTGCGAAGGCCGAAGGTCTCGTGCTGCGGCCTGGCTTCGAGAAGGTTCATCTTCTCGCGAGGTGTGGTCAGACCCAGCTCCATCTTCGCGTTGCCGCCTCCGGCCTCGACGTGGCAGACCGAACAGTTCACGTGGAGGTAAGTGCGAGCTCGTCGTTCGATCTCCCCGGAAGCGTCGCGGGGATTGATGAGTTTGTCGAGCATCTGCGGAGGCAGGGTCGGAGGATTCTGGAAGAGTTGAATATAAGCTAGAGCTCGGATTTGATGATCCGTCCCGCCTTCATAGAGGTGATCGCGATTGAGCTGGGCTCCCGTGACCCCGAGGACAAACCCGGCGGCGCGACTATGACAGCTCATGCACTCGGATCGACTCGGGTAACGCCACGCATGGCCGCCGGGCTCCCCATCGGCCCCCTCCTTCGGGACGAGGACCGCATCGGACTGATCGGGATTCCATCGGTAGGAATATCCCTCCCATTCCCCCTGCTGACGCAGGAGAACCCGGGTCTCGATTCTCGTGCGAGATGCCTCGCGGCCCGGTTCGATCTCGCGAGAAAGGGTCTGGACCAGGGCGGTCCCATCGGGAAGGTTCCAGCCTCGGCCTGCGTCGAATCCGACCTTGGCCTCGCCGGGAATCGCCATGAATCGCTCGGCGACCGCGCCATCGTTCCAGCCCTCGGCATTCACCGAGTAGGGGATGAGCCCCCGTTCCGGTCGAACATCCTTCGTGGACGCGTAGAGGCCCGTCTCGCTCAGGAGCTTCGGAAAGGCGGATTGCGGAGCGTTCTTCGCGCTCTGGGTCAGGCGATAGATCGCCCCGCCGTAATCGGTGATGAGAAGTTCGCCTCGCTGATCGACGCGAAATGCGGTGATCTGAAGCGAGGTGTCTGCAAGCTCGCGATGCCAGATCACCTTCTCACCGTCGTGCTTCATGCCCCAGATCCGCCCGCTGGAATGATCGCCGTAGATGTAGGCGCCGTCGAGCTCAGGCAGTCGTTCTCCTCGATAAACGATGCCTCCGGTGAGCGACCGGAACTCGGAGTGAGGATGCTCGATCGTCGGCGCGACGATCGGCGTGGGGCCGCGGCGTCTGCCCAGGTAGAACGGGTGGCTTCCCTCGTACACGCTCCACCCGTAATTTTCGCCGCGACGGATCAGGTGCGCCGTCTCCCAGAGGTCCTGACCGTTGTTGCCAACCCAGATCTGTCCCGACTTCAGATCGGCCCCCATTCTCCAGGGGTTGCGGAGCCCATAAGCCCAGATCTCGGGGCGGGCTTCCGGCGTGTTGACGAACGGGTTGTCGCGAGGAACGGAATAGCGGAGCCCTGGATCGCGTCGGTTCACGTCGATCCTCAGGACGCTTCCCAGCAGGTCGTTCAGGGTCTGCCCCGAGTTCCAGGCGTCGGAGTCGGTGGTTCCATCACCGGTCGTCAGGTAGAGCATCCCGTCGGGCCCGAACGCCATGTCTCCGCCGTCGTGGCCGGCAGACTTCCACTCGATCACGACCTCCGCGGAATCGAAGGCAAGCCGGAACGGGGCCTCACGCTGGACCGTGTATCGCGTGATCTGGTTCTTCCGAGAGGGCTTGTCCTTCGGGCTGTTGGAGAACACATAGACGAAGCCATTCGTCGCAAAATCGGGGTGGAAGCAGACGGAGTAGATCAGCCGGTTGGAGACCTCGAGCAAGAGCTCCGTCTCGACGGACTCCGGGTCGTCCTTCGTCCGAAGAATCCGCGAGCCATTCTCGGGGCCGCCCTCGGCCTGAACAACCCAGAGCCGATCGCTGCCGGGCTCCGGGGCCATGTAGATCGGCGTCTTCCACGCGATCCGGGTGAACGTCTTTTCGACCCCATAGGGCGACGGAGGTTCCGGCGAGCCGACCAGCCTCGACGCGGTCCATGGCACCCGCGCCGGGATCCCATGAGGCCGGTCGTCTCCAGGACACGGGCCCGCGATCGCCGCGATGAGCGTCGCAGACATTGAGCAGGCCAGCGCCAGCCTGAAGCTCGAAGCATGCCCTTGCATATCGACTCCTCCCGCCATCACGGGCGAGATTTCAGTTCGATTCGGACCACACCGTAGACGAGAAGTTTCGGGAGCGTGAACAGGACGCGGTCCCCTTGCTGATTTGCTTCCAGGAGGGTTGCCCCGTCCTGTTCGGGGCTGAGGAAGCTCACCTGTCGGACGATGGCTCCCGCCGGAAGCCGCACGTCGGCGGTGATCCCCTCGACCGCGATCGGCTTTTCATCAACCACGCCTGAGCCCAGGTTAGGTTGGCCATCCGGACCGGGAGGTAGCTCCTGGCGATTGTAGTTGACGAAGTGCAGGTCGATCTCGTCGTCGTTCTTTGCGGGGCGGCTCGCCGATATGCGGACCGAATCCGGGGCGGTGAAACGGGACATTCCGTCGGTCGGCCCCGCGATCCTCTCGACTGGTTGATCCTTCACGGTGATGACTCGCCCATAGGGGGCCGCTCGCCCCTCATCAAAAGATTCGTCGGGCCAAACGTCGAACAGAATGTGGCTGTCGAGCAGGGCCCGACCGAGTTTGCGGAAGGCGTCCACCGACTCCGCCTTGCCCGCGTGGACCTCCTTGCGAGGGAAGAGGAGGGCGACCTCCGAGTGGGGGCGATTGGCCCGATAGAGGGCGTCGTTCTGTCGCAAAAAACGAAAATAGCGGACGATCTCGGCGCGATCCTCTGGGTTGGTGAATCGCGTATAAAACCCCATCGGGGCGCCACCGTTCGCCGCCAGTTCGGCGATCGCCGAACGGATCCGCGTTCCTTCGTACTTGCCCAGGGTGTAGGGCCGATCGGAGAAGGCTCCGCGGATGTAGCGGGCCTGAAGTGTGGCCTCGCCGAGGACGTTCTTCTTGAGGTCGGTGAAATTCGCCGCCCCTCCCGTGCTGTACCACAGGTAAGACTCGTCCTTGCCCCAAAGCTCCGAGGGAAGCAGACAACGCTCGTCGCCGTCGATCTGCGAGAGATCCCCCAGATGATTCCACTGGCCGACGATCAGGTCGGGCTTGAGCGACCGACCGTAACGCACGAACACGTCGTCGAAGACCTGCTTGTTCGAGATCTGCGAGAATCGGAGCATCTCCAGCCGCAGCGGCGAGGTCTCCGCCGCGGGATGCCAGGACACGATCTCGGCGAACCGATGATTGGCAACGTCCGCGATGGCGAACCTCGTCCGCAATTCGTCGGTCGAGAATCGCTCCCTCAGGTAAGCGCGGAACGCCAACTGACAATGCTCGCACAGGCAGTTGTGCCGATAGAAATAGTTGATCATGAATCCGTCGCAGCCTTGCTGGATGCCGTGCTTGGTCCACGCCTTCAGGACCGTCCGCCAGTGCGGGTTGTTGAGGCACGCGGTGAACTCGCGCATCTGGCCGATGCTGTACTGCTTCGACGCCATCGGGGTGCCGTCGGCGTTGCGGGCCATGAGGTCGAGCGGGTCCTTCACCGGCTTCGGCCCGAGTTCCTTCTCGTCCCACAGGTCGCGGTAGAACTTGAAGAACCCGCGGGGGCCGTCCTTGCCGTCGGGCTCGCCGACGAGGAACGTGACGTTGAAGTGCCCGACCACCTTCGGCCCGAGCTTGTGGACCGCGGCGTTGCGGTCCTCGAACCACTTCCCGCACTCGGCGACCCCCTGCACGGGGAGGTGCGCCGGGTAGCCCTTGAACTCGGGCGTGTGCGCGAGGCTGTAGAAGTGCCCCCCGTAGAACCCGAGCTGGCACACGTCGGGCCGCGCCTCCCCCACGAACTTCAGGTAGTCCGCGTCGCCGTAGCCGTCCCAGTGGGCGACCAGCCGCGTGAACTCGGTGCGGGCGGGCTTCGGCGGGTCGGCGGGCACGGCTTGAGTTGCGGCGCACGCGAGGAGGCAGACGGCGGTGAGGACGCGCATTGGAGCACCCGGAACG
>JANOBY010000415.1:0-3131 GCA_031411935.1 Planctomycetales bacterium
GTACCGCCGTGGGTACAAGTTCTCCACCTATGCCACCTGGTGGATCCGCCAGGCGATCACCCGGGCCATCGCCGACCAGGCCCGCACGATCCGCATCCCGGTCCACATGATCGAGACGATGAGCAAGCTCCGCAACGTCTCCAAGAAGCTCCTCCAGGAGAAGGGACGCGAGCCGACCATCGAGGAGACGGCCAAGGCCGCCAACATCTCGATCGAGGAGACGCGCCGGGTGATGAAGATCAGCCGGCACCCGATCTCCCTGGACCGTCCGGTGGGCGAGAGCGAGGATTCGTACTTCGGCGATTTCATCGAGGATGAAGCCGCGGAGAGCCCGATCAACGCCGCCACGCAGGAGATGCTCAAGGAGAAGATCGACAGCGTCCTGAAGACGCTCACCTACCGAGAGCGAGAGATCATCAAGCTCCGCTACGGCCTGGGCGACGGCTACACCTACACCCTGGAAGAGGTGGGCCGGATCTTCAAGGTCACGCGAGAGCGTGTGAGGCAGATCGAGGCCAAGGCCGTCAGGAAGCTTCAGCATCCTGTACGAAGCCGGCAACTCGAAGGCTTCTTAGAGAGTACCGGTTGAAATCCGAGAACCCCACGACCTCCGGTCGCCACCCAGGCGACCGGAGGTTTTTTCTTTTGGTCACTTGTCATTGGTCCTTGGTCCTTGGTCATTTGGGCTGACCGGTTGGTTTGTCTTAGTTCACGAGGTGGTTTTTGGCTACCTTGGATTTTTCGGATCTTGAAGTTTATCGTTTGGCGGAGCGGCTTTCGGAATCGATCTGGGTCGTGGTTTGGGGTTGGGATCGGCTGGCGATGGATACTGTGGGGAAGCAGGTGGTTCGTAGCGCGGACAGCATCGGGGCGAACATCGCCGAGGGGTCGGGACGTGGAACGTTCCAGGACAATCGCAGGTTCGTCCGCATGGCGCGGGGCTCACTCTACGAGACGAGACACTGGCTGCGACGAGCTCACACAAGAAACCTGCTCACGCCGGAACAAACGTCCAACATCAAACAAATCACAACCGAACTCGGGCCCCGCCTGAACGCCTACCTCAAGTCCATCGGTCCAGCAAGCGACCAGGTACGACCAACAAGTGACAAGTCGCAAATGACAAGTGACAAATGACCAAGGACCAATGACATGGCGGCGTCCACGACCGACAACCTCCGCCAACTCCACGGACTCCACGAGCGGGCCAAGGCCATCCGCGATCGGCTGGCCTCGGGGCCCAAGACCTTGCTCGCACGCCAGAATGCGCTTGCGAAGAAGCAGGCCGACCTTGATGCGTTGAAGAAGACGGTGCAGGACGTGAAGGTCCAGGCCTCCAAGAAGGAGGTCCAGCTCAAGGGCATGCAGGAGAAGAGCGCCGACCTCCGCGTGAAGCTCAACTCGATCAAGAAGCAGGTCGAGTACGACGCGATCCGCAACCAGCTCGCGCACGACAACCTCGCCCAGAGCAAGCTCTCGGAGGAGATCCTCGAGGGCATGATCAAGGTCGAGGACCAGGCCTCCGTGGTGACCGCCGCCGAGGCCGAGGTCGCCAAGATGGCCGCCGAGATCGCTGCGCTGAAGGCCGACATCGAGAGCAAGGTCGCCGACCAGAAGGCTCAGCTCGCCAAGTTCGACGAGGCGCTCAAGGAGGCCGAAACCTTCATCCCCGAGGACCAGGTCGATCAGTACCGCCGCATCCTCAAGCAACGCGGTGCCGATGCCCTCGCCCCCGTGGACAACAACGCCTGCACCGGCTGCTACGTGACGGTCACCACGCAGATGATGAACGAGCTGATCAACGGCGGCCACCTCGTCTTCTGCAAAACGTGCGGCCGCATCCTCTACCTCGCCGAAGAGGTCGTCTCCGCCACGCGACGATGAACGGCCAAGGCCATGCCCCGATTGCGAGAGGCCCCAGCTTCGAAGCCGCGGGCCGACGAAGGCGATACCGGATCGATGAAACGGGCATCACCGAGTCGGACCCCGACGGGTTCCCGCTTCGCGCCATCGCCTGGGACGGCCTCGCCGTCCTGGATTCATCGATACTCCACTCGACCGACGGCACCCGGATCTCGCTCGATCCGCTTGGAAACGACCGCCGGGATTTTGCCCGACGCGTCCGTGAGGAGTTTGCCTCGCGATGCCCGGTGGCCTACCGCCATTATCGTGAGTGGGCCGTCCGGCGGGCTTGGCGTTGTATCTTTATCGTCTTTCCGTGCTACGCGTTGTTGCCGCAAGTCGTCTGTTTTGCGGTGACTGGCTTCTATCACTGGTAATTCATCTTGACCGGCGTCGCCGGGGTCGGGTTCTACGGGTGGGTCTACTACGCGTGGATTCATCCCGAGACGCGGACATGGACCGTTCCCCCCGAAGACTCGACGTCCCTACCTGTGAATCGACCTCGCGAGCGCCCCCCAGAATCGGGACCGACAGCCGGACGTTCGGAGGAATTCGGCGAGTCGATTGCTCCAGCGGGTCGCTCGGAACTAGGATAAGGCAATCCGCCTTTGCCGTCCCAGCCCGATGAGGCTCTCGTGAAACTCCTCCCGGTCATCCTCCTCGGCCTTTGGCCCGCGCACCCGGGCGACTTCCCCAGATTCCAATCCCAAACACTCGACCGGGCCGCGGGCGAGGTCTGCTACGCGCTCTCCACGGCCGATGTCGAGGGTGATGGCAAGCCCGACGTCGTCGCGGCTCTCGAAAACGCGATCGTATGGTACGCCAACCCGGGGTGGGAGCGGAAAGCGATCGTTGAGGGCAAGACGCTCCCGGACAACGTTTGCCTGGAGAGCGGAGACATCGACGGCGATGGCCGGGTTGATCTTGTGGTCGGGGCGGGCTGGGGACCGCTCGGGCTCAGGGGGACTGAGACCCTCCAGTGGATCGGTAGGGAGAAGGGCTCGGATCGCTGGGAGGTTCATGCGATCGCCAAGGTCCCCTCGCTTCACCGAGTGCGGATGGGCGATTTGCTCGGATCGGGCCGCCCGCAGATCGTCGCGGCACCGCTCCAGGGACGCGATGTGAAGGCGCCGGAATGGGGCGCCGGGCCGGGCGTAAAAATCCTCGTGTTCCCCACTCCGAAGAATCCAACGCTCGACCCCTGGACGGCCGAGGTGGCCGACGAGGGG
>JANOBY010000416.1:0-8238 GCA_031411935.1 Planctomycetales bacterium
GATCAGCCCGGCGGGCTCGAGCCCCCGGAGCGTGTGCCCCACCACCACGAGGATGATGCCCAGCCCGCGCGCTTGATCGACCCAGAGGAGGCGTGGCTTGGACATCCGTCAGACGCTCCCGGGGGAGGTTCGCTCGGCCAAAGGCGGGATTATAGCAAACCGGGGTGTCGGCCATGGCGGCAATCCTCTCCAGAAAATCCCGGAGATGGGCGAAACTTGGCGTAGGCGCTCGGGGGCTCATGGGGTATTGTCCGACCCGTTCGGATTCCGCCTCAAGGTTGGACAGGGCGGAACCGAGTCCTCTTCGCGATCAGGGCCGGGCAAGGAGGCCGGGGCTCATGAAGCACATCACTTCGGCAATCCCCCGCTTGCGCCCGGTCACTGGTCCGGTATGGGGCCTCGCGGCCGTCCGCGGCTTCGTGGCCCCCGGCGAGATTCTGCGTCGATTGAGCCCTCACCGTCGTTGCGCCTCGGTCGCCGGTCGGTCCGGCCCGTGGCACCGGATCTGGTTAGATCGCTTGGTTGGAATGGAGTCGTCCTTCGGCCGCCCTTCGCGCCAGGGCGGTCCGGCCCGGGTAACCCTTGGGTTGTCTGGCATGAGCGTGGATCACGAGGATCAGGAGAAGCAGATGAGCACGACTATGAGCTGGACCGGGCTGCGACGTGTGGCGCTAGCCCTGGGTATTTGCCTTTCCGCGAGCGGATCGCTCCGCGCCGCGGAGATCGTCACCGCCGCGACCACCGCCCCCCGGGCCTCGGTGGGCACGCCGGTGGCCGCCAACCTGATTTTCGACACCTCGGGTGTCGTGGGCAACACGGGCATCACCGGCACGCCGGTCGTGACCTTCGTGCCCGTGTCGAACACGGCCGTGAAGACCCCGTCGGGCCTGAGCCTGGGCACCCTGGTCGTCTCGGCCCTGCCCGAGGGCCAGACCACGGTCTACAACCGCACGCCGTTCGCCATCAGCTACGCCACGAGGTCGATCAACGGCACCGACCTGGCCCCCGGCCAGCCGCTGCTGACCGTCACGGGCTTCCTCAACGGCACGGTCACGGGCGCCGACAAGGCCAACCTGACCGCCGTGTTCGACGAGATCCCGAACCCCGAATTCAAGATCAACGACGTGTTCACCGGCTACCTCAGCCTGCCCTCGCCGCAGCGCACGCTGGTCCCCTCGACCACCTTCGGCGGCCAGTCCACGACCGAGGGGTTCATCGTCGTGAACTTCCAGCCCGTGCCCGAGCCCGCCACGATCGCCCTGTTCCTGACCGCCGGAGCCGGCCTCGGCCTGCGTCGCCGCTTCAAGGCCAAGGCCTCCGCCTGAGCGAACGGGCCCTCGCCGTCAACCCCGACCGATCGCGATCTCCAGGCCCTCCGGATCATCCGGGGGGCCTTTTTCGTTTCCGTTGATCCGCGGCCGCGATCGTGGTAAGCCCTAGTAGGGAACAAGCTCCGCGTCACGAGGGCCGCAACGTGAACAGTCCCATCACCGCTTCGCATCCGCCCGCGTGGACCACCCGGCCGGGCCGGATCTGGGCGCTGGCCCTCGCCGCGGCCCTGCTCGCGTCGATCGCGGCGTGGATCGTCGAGGAGGCGAGCCTCTACGTGTACGGCGAGAAAATGGCCGTGACCGCCGCCCCGCCCGACTATCGCCCCGACATCCGCAAGAGCGGCGGGGCCTACGGCGCGAACATGGCCACCATGGCCTACAAGCAGGAATACACCGCACGGGCGGTCGCCGTGTCGGGCGCGGCCGTGGGCGTGATGTTCGGCCTGGCCCTGGGCGCGGCGATGGGCCTGGCGGGGGGATCGACCGTGAAGTCGTGGCTCAAGGGGGCGGCCATCGGCCTGACGGTCGCGGCCACCGCGGGGACGCTCGGCTGGCTCCTGGCGTGGAACCTCGTGCCCCTGTTCTACCAGGCCAGGGACTACAGCCCCGACAGCCCCCGCGTGCTCGAGTCGCTCCTCCTGATCCGCGGGATCCCCCGCATGATCGCCGGGTTCGCCGGCGGGTTGACCCTGGGCCTCGCCCTGGGAGGGGGCTGGGACCGCATGCTCCGGGGGGCCCTCGGCGGGTTCATCGGCGCGGCCCTGGGCGCCGTGCTCGTGGTCGTCGGCGACGAGATGTTCGCGATCCTGATCGCCAACGTTGAGGCCGGGACCACGCCCATCCTCCGCTCACCGGGGCGACGCGCGGCGGCGATCGTGGCGGTGTCGTTCCCCACCGCGATCGGCGCCACCTGGGCCATCCTGGGCGTGAAGCCCGAGGCGAAGACGACCCCCTCCGCCGTCACCGAGGTGTGAGCATTGGCCCCGCCGTGGAGGGCTCGGGCAGGGTCTTCACGGCCAGGGCCAGCATGACCCACGACCAGCCCAGGAACAGCAGGTCCACCCCCACGAACGTGCCGATCACCCACAGGGCCGACTCCGGCAACTGCTTCCAGATCATCACGCCGAGCAGCAGGGTGATCCCCCCGCTGAGCGCCATCCAGCCCCAGCCCGAGAACCTCTGCGAGAGCGAGAACACCAGCCTCACGAGCCCGCCCGCCACGAAGAAGATCGCCAGCATGAGCGTATAGGCCTTCGCCCCCTCGGCGGGACGGTCCAGCATGACCACGCCGAGCCAACCGAAGATCAGACCCATGAGCAGGTGCGTGGCGAACCCGCCCCACCGCCTCGCCCAGAACGCGCTCGAGATCTCTGCGCCCGCCGCGAACAGGAGCATCACGCCCACGAACGTGACCGTCGAGACCGTGGCCACCGCCGGATGCGCGATCGCCGCCGTGCCCGCCACGATCAGCACGATCCCCAGCCCGAGCAACCAGCCCCAGTGCTTCCGGGGGCAGAACGCCGGCTCGCGTTCATCAAGAAAGTAGGGAAACCCGCCGGGAGTCGCCATGATCGCATCCTTCTCGTGAGGGGAGTTCCAGGGGGCTCGGCCTGGAGTCGCGGCGACCCGGAACGCTCCGCAAAGAGCCACCGACGGAATCGTCGAGACGGCCGACCCCGATCGATCATACCCGCGGCGGTCGCCGGAAGAACCCGCCGCCAACCCACGACCGAGGAATCGCCGTATCCCGAGTCCCATGGATCTGATAGGACACGAACGCAAATCGTGCGCGACCGTTCGCCAGGCAGGAGGCGTCTTTCGATGCGATCGAATTGAGGTTCGGCGCATCCTCCGGCAGATGTTCCCGATCGGGCAGGACGGTGTAGCTCCTCGTGGGGCAGGGACGCCCGCCCCGCTCGGGAGTTGGGATCGAGCCTCCGCCTGTCTCGGCGTTTGCCGCTTGAGCGTGGCGGGTGACTCTCCCCACCGGCCCCGATTTCCGCCTGGCCATCCCGGAAGCGCGAGGGCCTCGTCGCGGTTCGGCCGAAGAGTGGCCGGCTCGCGACGAGGCCCGGATGGGTGCGCCGTCTGGAGATCAGCGCCGGGGGAGCCGGGGGACGTTGACGTCGACCCCGGGGCTCTTTTCCTTGCGGAGGGTTTCGAGCTCCTTGAGGATCTTGTCGAGCTTGGCTTCCAGCTCGTCGATGCGTTGGTTGGGATCGCGCGGCGAGCCTTGCGGCATCAGGATCGGCTCATCGGCCACAGCGGTCCCGGACCCGCGACGGCCACCCTGGCCCGGACCCTGGCCATTCTCGACGGCGTTTTCCAGGAGGATCTCGGCCTCGGCCACCCCGGCCTTCGCCTCATCGACCTGGGCTTCGGCGATGGCGAGGTCGCCATTGGCCTTGGCCATCTCGCTCGTGGAGACGAACCCCACGGCCCTCTTGCTCAGGCTTTCCAGCTTCGCGACCTCCGCCACGGCGATCTGCCTCTGGGCCACGGCCTTGGCCAGCAGGGCCTTCTTGAGCGCGACCTGGGTTTGAAGGAGTTTGGCCTCCTGCGCAGCCTTTCTGGGAGCCTCCGCTCTGGCCTTCCGCTCCTCGTCGATCCGGAGCTTCACGCGTTCGACCTGGGCGCGGGCATCGATCACCTGCGTACTCGGCACCAGGCCCTTGGCCCGCGCCTGCTCGGCCCAGTCCAGTTGCGCCTGGGCCTTCTCCAGGTCCAGGCGGAGCGCCCCTGAGACTCCGGACAGGCCGCCCGACTCGGGCGATCGATCCTTGAGCATCAGGTCGACCTGTCGCCAGATCTCATCGTACAACGCCTGACGTCCCGACAGATCCTCGCGCATCTTCGCGAGACCGGGGTCGATGTCGACCGAGTCGGGCGGGAGTTTCGCCGTCGCCGCCTCGATTTCCCCCTTCAACCGCTCGATCTCCTTGCCAAGCCGGGAGGCGCCCTGATGCTTCTGGAAAGCTTTCCGGATCGACGGGTCGGCGTCCTCCAGATTGGGGATCGTCTCGTCCTTGCTCTCGGCCGGGAGCGTCTTGAGGTCCCGGGCCTGCGTCCCCTGTTCGATCGCCGGCCTCGTGTCCTCTAGCTTGGCCGGTTCCTGCTCGGCCCTCGTGGGCCTCCAGGGCAGGAGCACGAGCGCCAGACCGATTGCTGCCAGGGCCCCGGCTCGGTTGAGCCCTCGGGGCGTGTCGCCTTGCATGATCATCCCGATCCTCCTGGTTAAGTCCTCGACTTGACCCATGCCGCTGGCCCCCAGGGGGAGCGGTTGGGGCCTGGATTCGCTGAGGTAGTCCACGGCCTCAACCAGCGCCGAGGCGTAACGCTTGCGGCTTTCGGGCAGGGCCCACACGACCCAGAGGTCGCAGCAGGCTTCTTCCGCCCGGTGCAGTTCTTTTCGCGCCAGCCAGAGCGCCGGGTGCCACCAGTACAGGCCCGTGGCCACGAGCTCCAGCAGGCGGACCCACGGGTCGCCTCGCTTGAGGTGGGCGAGCTCGTGGACGAGCAGGGCCGAGCGCTGGTCGTCGTCGAGCCGGTCCCACAGCGGCTCGGGCACGATCAGGCGGGAGCGTCCTCCGAGGGTCCAGACCATCGGCGAGACCCGGCCCTTCACCAGCACAACGAGCGGAGGCGTGCGAAGGGCCAGTTGCTCCGAAAGTCGCTCCACCCGGGCGACCAGCTCCGGGGGGGCCTCACCGGCAAGGCGCACCGCGCGGGCGAACCTCCCGATGCGGATCAGGGCCAGCGACAGCCACCCGACCGAGCCGACGACCCAGAGCCCGGCGAGGATCTGCCCCCACGACCATCGCGGCGGGATCGGCGCGACGGGCATGGGGGGCTCGGCCTGCCTGGCGACCGGGGGCGCGAGGGCAGGGGCCTCCTCGCGAGGCTCGATCTTCAAGGCGGAGGGGGCCGGTTCGACCTCGATCGCCGCGAGGGCGACCGCCGGGCTCTCGACGGGTTCGAGCGACATGGATCGAGGAGGCGCGGCCTCGCCGGGTTCCTCCGCCGCGGCCGTGATTGCGGGGACCGGCACGCCCACGAACGGCGGGGTGACGAGCTTCAAGAGCACGATCAGCCAGACCGCGTGCGCCCAGGCCGGGCGCTTCGCGAGCCGGGCCGCGAGGTAAGCCGCCGGGGCGAGCACCGCGACGGTCAGCGCGTTGGCCAGTCCGAATTCCCAGAGCATGTCCAAGGTCCGCCCCTTTCGTCTAGGCCTTGCGGCGCTGGGTGTCGCGGTCGAGCTTCTCGATCAGCCCTCGGAGCGTCCTGCGGTCGGAGGGCGTGAGGGAGCGGGCCTCGACCAGGTGCGTGAGCAGGGGGGTGAGCGACCCGCCGCAAAGGGTCTCGGCCACGTCCTGCAGCCTCTTGCCGATCAGGTCGCCGCGGTCGATGCTCGCGGAGAACCGGTGCACGCTCTCGGAGCGGTCGCGGGCCACGCACCCCTTGGCCTCGAGCCTCTCCAGCAGCTTCTGCACGGTCGCATAGCGCGAGGTCCCGCCCTCGGGATAGATCGCGTCGCTGATCCTGCGGATCGGGCACGGCCCGAGGTCCCACAGAACGCCGAGCACCGCCAGCTCGGCCTCGGTCACATCTTGCGTCGGTCGCGCCACCCTTCACGCCCTCCCCCAAGCCCAGACGGGTTGTCTGAGTGGAACCATAAGACAGCATGTCTGAGAAGTCAAGAAGATTCGGAAGGAGGACGTTTCACGCAGAGCACGCGGAGACGACGGGGGGAGTTCATGGAGAGGAGAGGAACTCGTTTCCACGCCCAGAAGTCCTCGTTCCCATGCTCCGCGTGGGAACGAGGGGAGGCCCGACCTCTCTCCCCGTCTTCACCGCGTCCTCTGCGTCCCCTCTGCGTCTCCGCGTGAAACCTCTTCAATATCCGCCCCGGACGGGCGAAACTCCATCGGGTGATGGAGTTGGCTTCCCCAGGTCAGCCGGAGGAAGTGATCATGATGTGGCCGCTGGTGGGTGTGGTGTTGTTGTCGGGCCTGTCGGGCGCGGAGGACCCGTCGCCGAAGTTCTCGTCGTACATGGACGCGGCGGTCTCGGTCGAGGGGTTCAGCGGGTCGGTGCTCGTGGCGAAGGGGGGCAAGGTCGTCTTCCAGAAGGGGTACGGGTTCGCCAACGCCGAGCATCGCGTGCCGAACACGCCCGAGACGAAGTTCCGCCTGGGCTCGATCACCAAGCAGTTCACGGCCACGGCCATCCTGATCCTGCAGGATCGGGGCAAGCTGAACGTGCAGGACCCCATCAACAAGTATCTGGCCGACGCCCCGAAGACCTGGGACGGCGTGACGATCCACCACCTGCTCACGCACACCTCGGGCGTACCCAGCTACACCGAGGACCCCGAGTACGGCAAGTCCATGGCGAAGCCCGAGACCGTGGCGTCGATGATCGCGAGGTTCCAGGGCAAGCCGCTGGACTTCGCGCCCGGCGAGACGTTCCACTACAGCAACTCGGGGTATTTCCTCCTGGGCGCGATCATCGAGAAGGTCGCGGGCACGTCGTACGAGGCGTTCCTGAAGGAGGCGATCTTCGAGCCCCTGGGCATGAAGGACACGGGGTACGACCACGCCGAGACGGTCCTTCCGGGCCGGGCCTCGGGCTACGACCGCCGAGGTGAGGACATCGTCCACGCGCCCTATCTGGACATGAACCAGCCCTACGCGGCGGGGTCGCTGTACTCGACCGTGGGGGACCTGTTCCTCTGGGATCGCGCCCTGGACGCCGGCAAGCCCCTGACGAAGGACGCCATGACCGCCATGTTCACGCCTTTTAAAGACAAGTATGCCTATGGATGGTTCGTGGAGACCCGCGACGGGCGGACTCGGGTGGGCCATGGAGGGGGGATCAACGGCTTCACGACCGACTTCCAGCGCTATCCGGAGGACGATACCTGCGTGGTCGTCCTGACCAACGTCCAGCCCGCGAACCCCGGCAAGGTCGCGCAGGACCTCGCGGCCATCAGCTTCGGCCAGGACGTGGCGGCTCCGGCACCTCGCGTGGTGGCGAAGGTGGACCCGAAGGTCTACGACGCCTACGTGGGGACCTACGAGGGAGCCCCCAAGCTCGTCTTCGCGATCTCCCGCGAGGGGGATCACCTGTTCGTGACGGTCAACGGCGAGGAGAAGGTCGAGCTCTACCCCGAGTCCGAGACCTCGTTCTTCCTGAAGGTGGCCGACGTCCAGGTCGCGTTCGAGACCGAGGACGGGACGGTGGCCCACCTTCTGGTGAAGCAGGGCGGCAACACGATCAAGGCCCGTCGGGTGGCGAAATAGCCCCAAACCGGGAGGCCCGTGCAAAATTTAGAAATTTTCTTGCGTGGGTCTCCCGATGAATCTATTATTGCATCCATCAAGGTAGCGAAGCCGCTGGCCGGAATTGGGTTGCTCGGGGGGCCCAACCTCTCCTCCCCCGGGACGTTCCTCAATCAATGGGATGGAGCACGCGCATGTTCCGTAAGACGCTGAAGGTCTTGCCGATCGCTCTGGGGATCTCCCTGATCCCGGCCAGTCTGGCCCACGCCCAGATCCGTGGCGGGATCCCCGACCGCAATCCCACCGGTGGGACCACCCGCATGCCCGGCTATCCCGGCGGCGGCGGAACCGGAAGCCCGCAATACCCCACCGGCGGCGGGACGACCAACATGCCCGGCTACCCCGGCGGCGGCGGAACCGGAAGCCCGCAGTATCCGGGCGGCGGGACGACCAACATGCCCGGCTATCCCGGCGGCGGCGGCACGGGAAGCCCGCAGTATCCGGGCGGCGGGACGACCAACATGCCCGGCTATCCCGGCGGCGGCGGCACGGGAAGCCCCCAGCAGCCGGCCGGCGGCAACACCAGATCGGACGAGGGGCGTGGAGGCGGCGAGTGTACGGGCGGG
>JANOBY010000417.1:0-1526 GCA_031411935.1 Planctomycetales bacterium
AAGGTCGCTAACCATCCCGGACCTTTGCGGGTATCTCCACGAACCATTTCCCCAGGCCGGCCAGGCGGACGACCTCCGACTCCAACGCCTTCATCTCCTTCGGCTTCAGCCTCACCCCTTTGCTGTAGATCGTATCCACCACACGGACTATGGGGTGCTTGCCCTTCCAGGCCATCGAACCGGCGTACCCCACCACCGCCTCGATCGAGTCCAGCAGCGACCCATTCCAGTGCATCTCCAGGATGCCCCAGCAACGCTCGATCGGGTTGTATTTGCTGTGGTACGGAGGGTAATACGCCAGTTGCACCACGAGGCCGAACTTCCGGGCGAACTCCACGATCCGCTTGAGGAATTGGGTCCGGCGGCTGTGGTCCTCCGGGCCGTTGTCCAGGTTGATCACCAGCGTCTTGACGCTCAGGAACCGCAGCCGGACCTCCTGCCACCATTGCTCCAGGCGGTCCACGATGAAGTCGCTGGTCACCTTCGAGCGGGCCATGTAGAACCAGAGGTCGTCGGACTGCGGCAAGAAGATCCCGAAGGGCGTGAGTGTCGCCCGGGGCTTGAAGTCGTGGTCCGCCGCCTTGGTCCGGGTGCGACTGCGGCCCCGGCGTGAGAACGGGCCGATATTGACCGTGGCCTTGGCGTCGATCGAGATCCGCAGCGTGTCCTCGGCCCGATCCGCCTGCGGGTTGACCACCTTCAGTTGCTCGAAGATCGCATCGGTCTGCTTGACTCTTTTTGGGGGCGGCACTTGGCCACCTTGGTGAGCCGGAAGCCCAGCAGGTTGAGCTTCTTGTTGATCGTCTGCTGGGTGGGCAACTCGGCGTCGGTGTAGCCCTTGACGGCGATCAACTGGCGGCGGACCTCGGCGGCACTGATCCGGGTGAACAGCCGGTCGGTCTGGAACCTGGGATCGGCCTGGCTCTGGCCGTCGGCGATGCTGCGAATGTCCTCGAGCAATCGGGGCAGGTGCTCCTCGGCGGGCTTGCGACGGCGGCAGTGGAAGGCATCGACGCAGGTCATGCCGGTCCGCAACTCGTGCGCCCCCTTGCGGATGGTCTCCCGGTTCCAGCGGAGATGGGCCTCGGCCCAGACCTGTCCGCCTCGCCCCATCGCACTGACGGTCTTGGCCATCAAGAGCCGTCGCTGGCTGGCCTTGAGAGTCCGGGCAGTGTCGATGAGCACGGGGATCATCTCGGGGGCCGGTCGCATCGCCGTCGCTCCGGGGTCGCTTGGTGCGAAGCCCACAGGATACCGGACGGTTTCCTTCGTTCAAGCCCCCAATTCCTGTCCCTCCTCCCCAGGGTGTAGGCGTCTCGAAAGTAGGTGGGAAATTTCGTACAACGGGGATCTTCGATGTGTCCCCTCGGAATTCGTTGCCATCCGTTCACGGAGCGTTCCGATGTCCCTGTCCCAGCTCAGCCCCGAGCAGGCCAAACGCGCCGAGCAGATCTTCCAGACGCTCCGCCAGGAGACTGAAGCGGACCTTCGAGGCCTCGCCGAATTGCTCGCCGGTAAGGAGGACG
>JANOBY010000418.1:0-2435 GCA_031411935.1 Planctomycetales bacterium
CATAGTCTTCGCTGACGCCGGAGCCGTTCCGCACATAGCCGTAGCCGATGGGTTTCCCGGCCGTATAGCCATAGCCGCCGCTGGTCAGATAGCCAGCGAACTGGCCATTGCGCAGGATCGTTTCGCGGCCGAGCAGAACGATATCGTCCCGCTCCGTGGTGAAGCCCGCGAAACGCTTGCAGAGTGGGGATCGGGACGCCTTGTCGCAGGCGTCGCGTCCAAGGAAGGGCTGGTTCGAGTTAAGCTTTACCGCCCAGCCCAGCCCGGCCTCGAAGGGATTGTCATTGGGCGTGATGTCGGAACTCCAGGCGCGGTAACCTTTTTCGAGCCTGAGCGATTCGAGCGCGCGGTAACCGGCGAGCGCCAGACCGTGCCCGCGTCCCGCGTCCATAATCGCGTCGAAGACTTCGCCAAGGGCCGCCATCGGCACATGCAGTTCCCAGCCCAGTTCGCCCACATAAGTGACGCGCAGCGCCCGCACTGTATGGCCGGCAAGCGAGAGGAGGTGCGCGTGACCGAAGGGGAAAGCGGTATGGCCGATGTCGTCATCGCAAACTTGCGCGAGGATGGCCCGCGACGCCGGTCCCATCAGCGACAGCGTTCCCCAGTCTTCGGTGACGTCGGTGAGATTTGCCTCAAGCCCCGGTTTGATGTGATCGGCGATCCAGGCCAGATCATGGCTGCGAAAGCCGGTGCCGGTGACGATGTAGAACACATCATCGGCAAGCCGCGTCACCGTGAGATCACATTCAATGCCGCCCCGCGAATTGAGCATCTGTGTATAGGTCAGGCGGCCCGGCTCGCGGTCAACCCGGTTGGCGCAGATCCACGACAATGCTTCCGCCGCGTCGCGCCCACGCAATTCGAATTTGGCAAAAGAGGACTGGTCGAACAGGCCGGCACGCTCGCGCACCGCCCGGTGCTCCTCACCCACCGCTTGAAACCAGTTTTGCCGGCCCATCGAATAGACATCGCGAGGTTCAACACCGGGTGGCGCGAACCAGTTGGGCCGCTCCCAGCCCAGCTTCGAACCGAAACAGGCCCGGCGAGCTTTCAGCCGCTCGTAAAGCGGCGAGACATTGAGCGGGCGGCCGCTCTCATATTCCTCATGCGGAAAACCCATGCCGTAATGCTTGCCGTAGGCTTCCAGCGTACGCGCCGCCGTCCATGGCCGGTCGTCATGGAGCCCCGAGAACCGTCTGATGTCGACTACCCAGAGGTCCATCGGCGCTTCGCCCGTGGCGGCCCATTGCGCCAGGACCCAGCCAGCCCCTCCGCCCGATGCGATGCCAAAGGCGTTGAAACCCGCGCCGACATAGAAATTGCGGAGATTGGGCGCCGCACCCAGGATGAAATTGCCGTCCGGCGTAAAACTTTCCGGGCCGTTGATCATTTTCTTGATGCCGGCCGTCTGCAGTACAGGCAGGCGCGCCAAGGCCTGCTCCATATGCTGCTCGAAATGCTCCCAGTCGTCCTCGAACAGCTGAAACTCGAAATCATCCGGTACATCGCCTTCCGTCCAGGCCTTCGGATTGGTTTCGTAGCCGCCCATTACCAGCCCGCCCACCTCCTCCTTAAAATAGATGCGGCGGTCGGGATCGCGGATGGTCGCCGCGTCGCTGGGCAGGCCGTCGATCGGCTCCGTGATGATATATTGGTGGCGGACCGGCTGCAGCGGTACGCTGACCTTCGCCATGGCGCCCACCTGCCGCGCCCATTGACCGGCGCAGTTGATCACCGTGTCGCAGGCGATGTCGCCCCGATTGGTTTTTACCGCGGCAACCCGGCCCTCGCGAATGTCGAAGCCGGTGACGCGAACACCTTCGACGATTCGTGCGCCATGCATGCGGGCGCCCTTTGCCAGCGACTGCGTGATGTCGGAGGGGCTGGCCTGCCCGTCGGTCGGCAGCCAGGAGGCGCCGACGAGATCGCCCACCTCCATCAGCGGCCACATCGCCTTCACCTCGGCCGGCGTCAAAAGATGCATGTCCATGCCGAAGCTTCGCGCCGTCGTCGCCAGCCGGCGGAATTCCGTCCAGCGGTCCTGGTTGGTGGCCAGCCGCAGGCACCCCGTCATCTTCCAGCCGGTGGCAAGTCCCGTCTCGGCTTCGAGACCCTTGTAGAGGTCGACCGAGTATTTCAGGACGCGCGTGATCGAGGCCGACGAGCGCAACTGCCCGACCAAACCCGCCGCGTGCCATGTCGAGCCGGAGGTGAGCTTGCCCTGTTCGAGCAGCACGACGTTGGCCTTGTGGTCGCGCGCCAGATGGTAGGCTGTCGAACAGCCGATGATGCCGCCGCCGATGACGACGATCTGCGCGCTGGTGGGTAGGGTCATTGCAGGAGCTTTCCGTAGATGTGCTGGTAGGCATCGAGCGCGTCTTCGAGGCGCGCGAGATTCTCGCCCGTGTAGGCGACATAGTCGGCGCCGGGCG
>JANOBY010000419.1:0-10565 GCA_031411935.1 Planctomycetales bacterium
GGAAGGCCTGCCCGGCGGCTCCGTCGGCGCCCAGAACGATACGGTTAGGGCTATAGACGCGGTGAACTTCCCGGAGCATCGCCACTACGTCGGGCGACGTCGGGTCGCCGGCTATGACAACCTGCACGGGCTTCGACCCGTGAAAGTCGGCCGCGACCAGCATCTGCGGCATCGACGACGGATGCTCGCGCACGCGCCCCGAGAAAGCCCGGAAGACTTTCGCGGCTCGGTCGGCGGTCCCCTCGATGAATGTGCGTCCGACATATCGGTTTCGCATGAGCCCTTCAACCGACCGGACACCCAGCTTGTAGGCCATGGCGTCCGCGGCGGCTTTGGCCGTGTCGGGAACAGGAACCACGATCGTGTCGGGCCCAATCGCCACGTTTTCCAGGGCCGCGAGTTCCTCTCCCAGCGATGCGCGGCTCAGATAAACCGAGCGATCGTCGAGAGTGCTGGCCACGTTCGCGAAGTAAATCCATTCGAAGAAACAATGGGCGGGCTTCCGAGCTGGAGCAAAACGTTCGATCTGGACACCATTCTGACGTACGATGACAAGTGTTCCTGGATCGAGTGACCTCACTCCTGTGAATCCCAGGTTTGAAAGCGGTACGCTTTCGCTCGCGGCGGCGAAGAGCGGTCCATCCTCCGCAATGCAGAGAGGGCGGATCCCGAGCGGGTCGCGGACGACTACCATTTCGCCGATGGCCGAAACGAGGACAATATTGTAGGCCCCGTCGAATTTTTCCGCCAATCGGCCGAAAACACCTACCCAGTCCGGATTATTTCCCTCGTTTTGGAGCTCGTAAGAGAGGGAGTGCATCAGAATTTCCGTATCGGTGTCTCGCTTGAGGTGGTAGTCCCCCTTATCCAAAAGTTCCTGACGAAGCTCATGGTAATTCGCTAATTGACCGTTGAAGGCGAAAGCAAACCACTTCGTTTTCCGACCGTGGGCACGCTCGAAGGGTTGAGCATAGCTGCGATCATTTCCACCGCAAGTCGCGTAGCGGACGTGGCCGATGGCAGCCGGTCCATCGTGCTTCTTCATGATCGCTTCGAACTTCGCTCGATGGTTCAGTCGGAAGGCCTCGGCTACAGTTCCGAGTTCTTTGTGAGTCTCGAGCAAGGCCTGACGGTCGGGATGAAAGCTCGTCATACCGGCGGCAAGTTGGCCGCGATTCTGCATGTCGAGCAGCATTCGGGGGATCAGACGGGCCACGCTATTGATGTCGCCGGGGATCGGGGCGAGGGAGGAAACCTCACGCCCCGAGGCGTGATAGACAGCGGCCACGCCGCACTCGTGGTACAGTTCGCCAGGCATGAGCGGGGTGACCTTGAGTGGGAAGGAGTGAACCGCAAGGGCGGTAGTCAATGGTAAGCCACGATTCGGCTAGGCCATCAAGTTCGCTCCATTATAATGTCGGAAGCGGGGCGGAACAACCTTCGGGTTTGGTGTGGGAACGTGAGAATATCGAACCGATGACACGCGACCTTGTGAGAGACGACGTCGTCCTGTCGGCAAAAACCTGGGTTGTCAAGGTGGGCACGAGTGTCCTGGCCGCACCCGACGGTACTCTGGACCTGGAACGGGTTGGGCATCTCGCCGAGCAGATCTGTGCCGTGATGGCCGCAGGCAGACGAGTCGCCCTGGTCAGTTCGGGAGCAGTTGGTGCAGGGATCGGCCGCTTGGGGCTTTCGCGTCGTCCAGAGTCACTTGCCCAGGTCCAGGCCTGTGCTGCTATAGGGCAATCCTACCTGATCCGTGCATACGACGAGGGATTTCGCCGTCACGGACGCAACGCCGCTCAATTGCTCCTGACGCACGAGGACTTCGACAACCGGGCCCGCTACTTGAACATGAGGAATACCCTCTCGTCCGTGTTCACCTTCGGGGCGGTCCCCGTGATCAACGAAAACGACACGATCAGCGTGGATGAGATCCGCTTTGGTGACAACGACCGGCTTGCGGCGATGGTCGCGAATCTTCTTCAGGCCCCACTACTCGTCATTCTTAGCGTGGCCAACGGCTTGTGCCGAACGGATCCGGGATCGGGCGGTCATGGTGAGGTGATCCCCTTGGTGCCGATCCTCGACGAATCCACCTACCAGCTCGCCGGATCGAGCAAGAGTGCGTTGGGCTCGGGTGGCATGCAGAGCAAGCTTCAGTCGGCGCGTCTCGTGACCCAGGCAGGAGGCTCTGTTATCATAGCGTCGGGAAAGGACCGATGTCCTCTGACCAGGATTCTCGCTGGGGAGGGCGTGGGAACCCTCTTTCTTGCCAGGGGCGAGGCCCTGGGAGCACGCAAGCGTTGGATCGGCTCAGCGGCTCGACCAAAAGGGACATATGTAGTCGACCAAGGTGCTCGGGCCGCGCTGGAGTCGGGGACAAAAAGCCTCCTTGCGATCGGGCTCATCTCGGTCGCTGGCGAGTTCGACCGTGGCGATGTGATCTCAGTGCAGGATGCCGATGGTAATGAATTTGCCCGGGGACTCACCAATTTTGATACCCGAGACTCTCGCTCCATCAGCGGACTACGGACGGAGAAAGTTCGCGAGATCTTGGGTGGATCGACTTACGAGGAGTTAATCCATAAAGACAACTTAGTCCTAACCCGATAAGGGCCTGATGATCAGGGTAAGGGAAGATCCCGGAAGTCGAAAGCCAAGTCGAGATTCGTGCGAATCTGCCCATAAAAGCGAACTTCATTGGGAGGTGAAGCACCAGCGTTCTTGGATCGCAAAGTGATCAGCTTTCGGACCTCTCCGTCCGCGGCCAAAGGGCCGACGCTTTCCTGCCCAACGATCGTGAAAGGCTGACCGGAGGCATCGACGACTTCCAGGTTTTGCCAGATCGGATCGCTGTCGGGGAGGAGCTCTTGCAAGCGGCGTTGGGGCATACGACCGACTCGACCTAGGATCTTCAAACTTTCTTGGCGGAAGGATACCTCGAAGAGAAATCCCCCCGTTCCATCGGCGGTGGGACGAACGGAATGGACAAGGATGTTCGTTCCCCCGCAGGGAATCGCCCTCGGTTCCCTCGCAATAGAACTAAGGGAGATGACAGTCGGCTCCAGTTTTCGAGCTTCGACTTCCATGGGGATGACCCCCTTGAGTCGCTTCAGACTTTTCCCAACCTCGTTTTGTGGATGCAGACGGATGTTGGCGGCTGCAGTCGAGCTGGCCCGATCACGGATGCCCGTCGTGAGTACCACTTCGGGAGAGCTCAGGTCCGACGCTGGGACGACTCGGCCATGCACGTCAATCGCTTCGAGGATCCGTATCGGACCGGCCACGCGAAGGCCGAGACGAGGCTCGGCCAGGATCTTAAGTGGAATCACGAGGTCCGGCTCTCGATCCAGTCGCCGAAAGCGACCGATCCCGGGTTGAATCAACCTTGGATCGACCGGGAGAGCATCATGTGTCCAGAGGGCCGGCAGAGAGGTGATGCGAAACGGGCCCTGATCCACACGCGGAAGGGCACGGCCTTCCTGCCTGACAAGGCGGACTCCACCCGATCGGCCCGCCGTGCTTGCCCCCCCGAAGGCGTCGCCTTCCCAGACGGGATTGAGGCTCAGGCGATCCATTAGCGGCCAGAACGTCATCACCTCTTTGGAATTAGCTCGAAAGGGGCGCTGCGTTGACGCCGCGCCCTCTTCCAATCTTACCCGCATACCCTGACTCTGCGCGATGGCTTCGACAACTGCCCCGAGAGTTTTGGTCTGATCGTCAAGAACGATTCGCGGGGCTTTTGTAAGCATATCCCGCTCGATCGAATCGATCAGGAACTCGGCGCGACTCTTGACCTCAGGGTCTTGGTCTTGGAGAGAGTCGCGGAGTAGCGGGATGGCACGATCCCCGAGTTTCGAGAGTGCGGAGGAAGCCGCCTCGCGTTCAGCGAATCGCGGTGACCCCAGTTTCGCAATTAGCGCGTCGGTTTCAGCCGCGAGCGAGACCGCCCCGAACAGGAAGCAAAGCCCCAGTCCCGCCACCTTTACACTCATCGCGACCTCTTGAGAAGGATCCAGTTACATCCAGCCACTTTATGCGAATCTATCGCCGGGCGAAACGCAAGCAAAAACCAGCAGGATTTCAGGGCAACGGGATGTCCGTGAACGAGAACTGCGCCTGGGTATCGACCGTGACTAGATCGTAGACTCGAAGATCAACTGGCTTGTTTTGCCCTGCTGCCACTCGGATCGTCATCCTCACGCCACCAGGATCGGTCGTCTGTGACGCGATAGACCATCGAGACACGCCCGATCCCCCTTGATCCACCAGTTCGATCTGATTCGATAGACCAGTCTGAAGAGCGATTGAAAAAGGATCCTGGTCGAATACCCCTTGTGTAAGGGACACAAGGGCCTTGAGGGAGAAATCAATCAAAAATTCCGAGAGGTTCGGCTCGACCTTCACCTCATGAACTGTGATGAGCGAGTTGGTCGTGCGGAAACTCTTGCCTGGGGCTTCTGCAAGGCGGATCGTGATGGGATCCTCCTTTCGCGTGGAAACCGTCAGCGGGATCATCCCCTTTAACGTCTTGACAACCCGGCCCGGGTTCGTCGGGAAACGCATACGAAGGCTCACCAGACCCACGCCGCTTTTCGAGGGGACGTTCCGCGAAACAAAGGGTTCGGGTTCTCGAGCCTCGCCACTCGACGTATCTGAGATCATCGAGTTCCCAAGGTCATCGCTTGCGACGGTGAGTTGAGCGGGTCCGGCGACCGCTATCCGCATCCTCGGTTCCGCCATGACGATCAGATTCAACTGGAATCGGTCGCTAGATCGACCGATGCCGGCAGAGAAACGGGCAGGGTCCGCTCCCGCACCAATTGTCACCCCTCCATCGGCCAGATAATTCCTCTCCAAAAGTCGGGTCATCGTGTCGAGTGAAACGCGAAAGGGTCCTGAAACCGAGGAGGGGGATAGGGTTGTGCCGGGTGGAAGACGATAGAGCGAGATTGAGCCGTTGGACCGGCCCTCGCCTCCCGAGTCGGAAATGGCTGGCTCCGTCTGAATCTCCAAACCAGCCTGCCTGGCCACGGATTCCACCACGTCCCAGAAGGGGAGTGACTCTCCGGCTGGGATCGCGATCCTCGGCAAGGAATTCACCGGGTTCGGCTCGAGCAACCGCACGTTCAAACCATACTGATTGGATAGATGGTCCAATGCGAGATCCGCCGGCAGATCCGCGGCCACCATGGGTGAGATCGTCGGGTTGATGAGCAGAAGAGTTTCGATCCTGTCAAAAATGACCCCTGATCTGTTCCGGATTTCGGGATCTTTCGCTCGACGCCCCACCTTCAACGCCGGCATGGCTTGCCTACCCAACTTCTCGAGAGCTGTCGAAGCCTGTTCGCGTTGGGCGTATCGGGGCGATCCTAACTCGTTAATCAACCCTGGAATGTCGGAACCTAAAGCAGAGAGCGAGACCACAAGCGTGAAGCCAAGAAGTCTCATGGAATTCGCCTCGGAGTCGGCAGCGGTTCAGGACAGGTCCCGTACAGAGTCGCCACGAGGGCAAAACCGTCCTCGCCTTCATCGGATTAGCGTGATGGAAGCCAAATTTCCAGGTTCGTCAGATAACTACGCGTAGCAAAATGGTAGAGGAAGGGGAGGGGGTATGGTAGAGTTTACCTTAAAGAGGATCCGTTTTCGAATAAAACGGCTTGATGACCGGGAGCTTGCGATGCGTGGAACGAACGGGTTTCGTCCTAGGTTCCTGACCACCACAATTGTTGCCCTGGTAACATCGGCAGGTCTGGGTTCCACGGTCACGGCACAGCTCTTCTCGCCCGACCCGTATGATCCCTATGGCCGTGCGTACCGTGCCTATGCATATCCTGGAGCCGGATACAACCCGTCCTTACCGAACGCTACCCGATTCTCCCAGGGCGCGACTGGCGCGAACAATGCCAACCAATTTCAGGGGTTTCTGAACGATCCTGGCCTTGGCACATTTGGACGCTCGTCTCGTTATGACGGGGCGTTCCGCAAATTCGACTCCGCATTCGATCGGAACACCTCGCCTGGCGATAAGGCCGACGCGAAGTACTTTGAAGAGAGAGAGCGGCGAGAGCAAGCTATGATCCGAGCGATGGTCGAGCGAGATCCTAAGAAGCGAGATGAACTCGTGCGCAAGGCCGATGCCGAGGCGAAAAAATCCGGCGGGATACTCGGTCCGTCGGTCCGTCGCGGTGGGTCGGCTGCTAGCGTTCCGTCGGCTCCCGCGTTGACGACCCGAGTTCGGGCGGCCCGAACCCCGGCTGCTAACTCCGGCGCATCGCCAGGGGCAACCCCGACCCCCTCGACCGGAGCCGCACCTCTAACGCCCGAAGCGAGGCGACTGCCGCCCGCTCCTTCCTTACCCGACGTGAGCGAGCGCCGGTCTCCATCTCGGGTTGATGCGGCCCGCGTGAATCGTCCAGCTCGTAGCCCCAGCGAAGTTCTCGAGCGAAGCCGTCGTGCGAATGCTCCACAACCTGCCGACGCGAAAACGCCGAGTCCGACGACTTCCACGGAGCTACCTCGGTAAGGATTCGTCGATTCACCAGATTCGCCGGGGATCATCCCAGGCCATTCCTGTGAAATCTGCCACGCCAGTCCCTTGTTTCCTTCGCTCAAGATGGATAGGCTTTCCTACGCGAAGATAACACCTGGCCGAGAGCTAGGTTTTTTTGGCAATGACTTTGTGAAACACTTCACAATCTTTGCCTACCGGAACGTTTGGCGAGCTTCCCATGGGTTTGGAATATACGCCTGTTTTCCTTTTCTTGCTCATCGCTGTCGCGACAGCTGCTGGAATGATTGCGACCACTTTTGTTGGTCCGCGAAAATCAACACCGGTAAAGCAGATGCCGTATGAGTCCGGCATGGACCCGATCGGTGACGCGAGACAACGGTTTGACGTCCGATATTACCTCGTAGCCATTGTCTTCCTCCTGTTTGACGTGGAATTGCTTTATCTTTATCCCTGGGCTGTGGCGCAGTGGAGTGTGCCACCAGGAGTGACCGAGGGGGTTGGAATTCCGCCCGTATTCCGCAACCTGGTATTCGGCGAGATCCTCATCTTTATAGCGGTTTTGTCGGCGGCCTTTGCGTATGCCTGGAAGAAGGGGGTGTTCGAGTGGCGTTGAATGTGAATCCTGGAGGGGGCAGCCCGGTCCTCTCCAACGCGAATGTTCCGACTCGTCGCGTTGGGTCCCTTGAAATTCCCGAAGGCACGATTCTTACCAAAGTTGAAGCGGTCCTTGACTGGGGCGCAAATTACTCTCGAAAGAACAGTCTCTGGCCCATGCCGTTCGCAACCGCCTGCTGCGGGATTGAGCTTATGGCCGCTGGAGCGAGTCGCTTCGACATCGCCCGGTTCGGGGCGGAAGTCATGCGTTTCAGCCCCCGACAGTGCGACCTGCTTATCGTTGCCGGTCGTGTGGCAATGAAGATGATGCCGGTACTTCAACGCATCTGGCTCCAGATGCCAGAGCCCAAATGGAGTATTAGCATGGGGGCCTGTGCCTGCACGGGGGGGGTCTTCGATACCTACGCTGTGGTCCAAGGCGTAGATCGATTCATCCCCATCGATGTGTACATCCCCGGCTGCCCTCCGCGTCCCGAACAGGTGCTTCGTGCTCTGATGGACCTCCAGGCCAAGATTCAGGAGGGTGGATCGCTCGCCGGGACTGGCCTGCCGGAATTGGCTCGTCGCGAGCAGGCGATGGCCAACCAACGGAGTGCCCCGCTCGACATCAACATCGCTCGCGAGCGAGCCGATGAGGATCGCTACGGTTATCGCCTTCCCGGCGGATCCGCTACCCTGGGAACAAAGGACCTCAAGTGACCACGGCAGGCAGCAAACAGCTCGGGGCAGTTCCGGTGCAATCAGGTTCGGTGACTCCCGACACTCATGCAAGATCTTTGGAGATTCTCCGCCAATGTCTTGCATCGGATGAGTTTGTTACTGAGTCTTTTCGGGACAACACTCGCGTGTATTTGCGTGCCGATCAACTTGTTTTGGGCCTCCGCACACTGAAGGATAAGGCTGGACTGAACTTTCTCGCCGATCTCGGTGGGGTGGACTATTTGAAATACCCTGGCCGGAAGGGGACTCGTTTCGAGGTCCATTACTGTCTTCTCAGTCATGACACGCACGAGCGGCTCGTGGTGAAAGTTGGGATCGATGATCCGGAGCCAGCACTGCCCACAGTCACGCGGCTCTGGGGAGGTGCCAACTGGATGGAGCGTGAGGTGTTTGATATGTTCGGGATTCGCTTCGAGGGGCACCCGGACATGCGTCGCATTCTCATGCCTGAGGAATTCACCGCGTTCCCCCTCCGGAAAGACTACCCATTGAGAGGCCGGGGCGAACGACACAATTTTCCCCGGCTGACTCGGGAAGAGTCTTGACAGGCCACTCGTGGGTTTCTGCTTCACACGTCCAAACTCCTGAACATGTGGGTCTTTATCGGGGTTTTCTTTCATGCCGGCCAACCTTCTCGATGAGCCTGATGTATATTCTGAGACGAGTGAGAAGGAGTATCACTGGACGCTTAACTTCGGGCCTCAGCACCCAGCCACTCACACAACTTTGAGACTGGTCCTTGAACTTGACGGCGAGCGAATCGTCAGGGCAACTCCGGACATCGGCTATCTTCACTCGGGTTTCGAGAAGCTGGGCGAGCATCTGGGCTTTAACCAGTATGTGACCATTGCCGATCGCAAGAACTATATCAGCCCGCCTTACAACGAGATCGCCTGGCACAATGCCGTCGAGAAATTACTCGACATCGAGCTGACTCATCGTTGTAAATACATTCGAGTGATCATTGGTGAACTCTCCCGCATCAGCGACCACTTGCTCTGCACGGGCGCGGCGGCGCTTGACCTTGGCGGTTTCACGGCCTTTCTATACGCTTTCAATCAGCGAGAATTGATCTACGATATTTATGAAGAGATGTCGGGCTACCGCTTTCACCCGGGGTATACCCGGGTCGGAGGTGTCCTCTACGACTTCAACGAGAAGGTCCTCGGCCGGGTTGACAAGCTGATGAAAGCCATGCCCGGGACCCTCAAGGATCTCGAAAAGCTTCTTTTCCGGAACAAAATTTTCATCGACCGTACCAAAGGCATTGGCGTCCTTACGAACGAAGACGCCATGAACCTTTCAGTGTCCGGGCCCCTCGCTCGATCGAGCGGGATCACGTATGATCTCCGCAAAGATCAACCTTACCTTTCGTATTCCGATTTTGAGTTTGACGTACCGTATTCGACTGATGGGGATTGCTATTCTCGCTTCCTGGTCCGATTCGAAGAGATGAAGCAAAGCCTGCGGATTATCGAGCAAGCCGTGAAGAAACTCCCGGGCGGGCCGGTCAATGTCCCAATCTCGGAGAAGTTTCCTCTACCGGATAAGAGCACGGCCTACAACAGCATGGAAGGCTTGATCCAGCACTTCGAGCTGATCATGCCTAATCGTGGGATCGAGTCACCTCGTAATGAAATTTACGCGGCGGTTGAAGCTCCCAATGGCGAACTCGGGTACTACTTGGTGACCGACGGCACCCAGACCGCGTGGCGTACTCGGACTAGGCCCCCCTCGTTCATCCATTTTCAGATCTTTCCGTTGGTAATCAAGGATCACCTGATCTCCGACATTGTGGCGGTTCTGGGCAGTCTGAATATCATCGCGGCAGAACTCGATCGGTGATCCCCGACGTAATCCGCCCATCAAGATCCTGGAATCGGGAGGATAGGAGAGGAATTCATGGCGTCCCAGACATCCCCCATCACCAAGCCAGTTTATCTCACGGAAGTGATCCGCGAGAAAATCCGGGCTTACATCCCGCGGTATCCCAGCAAAAAGGCTGTGACGTTGCCTGCACTGCACATCGTGCACGAGCATCTCCGGTGTGTCCCTTATGGTGCGATGGAAGAGATCGCTCAGCTTCTGGAGATCTCACCTGCCGAAGTTCACGACACGATGAGCTTCTACGGGTTCTTCTCGCAGGCCCCGATCGGTGATGTGCGAGTCTGGGTTTGCCGGTCGATCTCGTGCATGATTCGAGGCGGAGAAGATATGCTGGGCCACGCCTGCAACCGTCTTGGTGTGCGATCTGGCCAGACAACCTCGGACGGCAAGATTACGGTTGAGTTTGCTGAGTGTCTAGGGATTTGTGACTTCGCACCGGCGGCTCTGGCGGATGATGGTCGGATCTTCGGGCCTTTGACCGAGCAGTCAGTTGATTCTATGATCGATAGCCTCAGGATGTGACCTCCGCTACCACGCAAAATAACTCGCGATGAAATCTCTTTAAGCCGCCCAATGCCGTTTTTTGTCGGAGTGCTGATCGTGGCTGCTTTTGAACCTGTCCTCAGCCGAAACTGGAACATCCCCGACGGGCACACTCTCTCGGTCTACGAGTCTCGCGGAGGTTACAAGGCCTCGCGCAAGGCCATGGTTGAGATGGACCCGGACCAGGTGGTTCAGGTTGTGAAGGATTCCGAACTTCGCGGCCGTGGCGGAGCGGGTTTTCCGACCGGACTTAAATGGAGTTTCCTCCCGAAGGACCGTTCTC
>JANOBY010000420.1:0-2820 GCA_031411935.1 Planctomycetales bacterium
GGCGTTCGCTCGGCGCCGGTCTCTTGGAGGTACGCCGGCACTTCGACGATGCGGTCGTTCGCCTGCCCGCCCGATCGTGCCCCGGCCGCCTCCCGCCCGTTCGAGAACGCCGACCTTCGCCCGCATGGTCCCCTCCCCGGAGCCGCATCCGTGAGATACGCCGTCCTGCTTGGCCTCGCCATGTCCCTCGCCCCGTCCGTCCGGGTCCAGGCGGCCGACCCGCCCCGGCTCAAGCTGAAGGACGGCGACCGCGTGGTCTACCTGGGCAACACGTTCGCCGAGCAGGACGGGAGCCACGGCTACCTGGAGACCCTGCTCACGATCCGCAATCCCGACGTGAACTTCACGTTCCGCAACCTCGGGTGGAGCGGCGACACCGTGTGGGGCGACGCCCGGGCCCGCTTCGGCACCCGCGCCGACGGCTTCCAGCACCTGAAGGAGCACGTCCTCGCGCTCCAGCCCACGGTCCTGCTGGTGGCCTACGGGATGAACGAGTCGTTCGCCGGCAAGGGGGGCGTGGCCGAGTTCGAGTCGGGCCTGAACATCCTGCTGGACACCCTGGCCGAGACGAAGGCCCGCGTGGTCCTGATCTCCCCCCTGCGTCACGAGAAGCTCGCCCCCCCTCTGCCCGACCCGGCGAGGCACAACGCCGACCTGGACCTCTACCGGGACGCCATGGCGAAGGTCGCCGGGTCGCGAGGCGCCGCCTTCCTGGACGGCTCGTCGCTCGTCGATAACGGCCCCGAGAGCACCCTGCGCCTCACGCTCGACGGCCTCCACCCCACGCCCCGAGGGTACGCCCTGCTGTCCATGTCGATCGCCGAGGGCCTGGACCCGGAGACCATCAAGGACCGCCTTTTGGCCCTCGACGAGGATCGGCAGCTCGTCGAGACCGGGGACTGGACGGTGGCCCGGTTCCAGCCGACCGACGCCGAGATGACCTTCGAGGCCACCGGCAACCGCCTGCCCGACGGACTGGCCAGGACCAGGGAGGGCGCCGGGCTCGGGGGCTGGAGCCTCATTTTGGACGGGTTCCGCCCCGGCCTCTACAAGCTGAAGATCGACGGCAAGCCGGTCAACGTGGGCCAGATGGGACGCCGAGGCCGACTGACCCTCCGCATGTCCTCGGGGCCCGAGTCCGAGCAGGTGGAGGCCCTGAGGAAGCTCATCAACAAGAAGAACGAGCTGTACTTTCACCGCTGGAGGCCCCAGAACGAGACCTACCTGTTCGGCTTCCGCAAGCACGAGCAAGGCAACAACGCGGTGGAGATCCCCCAGTTCGACCCGCTCATCGCCGAGCTCGAGGCCGAGATCCACAAGCTCAAGAAGCCGGTGAAGCATACCTATGAGTTGGTGCGTGAAGGGGCGGGGAGGTGAGTCGCGAGGATGCGGACCCAACCCCTGGCGTGGAAACCGCGACACCCGTCGGCCCAGTGGGGCGGGCGTCCCTGCCCGCCTACCTCGAACCCCAATTCACGCGATACTACCGAGACCTGCCCCACTGGCGACTCGACGGATCCATCTACTTCGTGACTTGGAGGCTCGCCAAGGGTCAAGACGACCTTGACGAAGATGAGAGGCGATTGATCGCCGACGCTCTGAGACATTTCGACGGGGATCGGTACGACCTCTTCGCATGGGTCGTCATGAACGACCATGTTCACGCCTTGCTTCGACCCAGTGCAGGTCATCAGCTGGAGCGGATCCTGCATTCCTGGAAGTCCTTCACGGCACGCTGTCTCCAACGCGATTTCGATCGGGTTGGAGGGGTCTGGCAGCCGGAATCCTTCGATCGGATCGTGCGGGGCGATGCCGAATTCTGGCAGAAGTTCGAGTACATACTCCAGAATCCTTCGAGGCGATGGCCGGGAATGGTGGATTATTCCTGGTCAGGAATCAAGGCACCTGAGTAGGCGGGCAGGGACGCCCGCCCCACTGAATACATTATGGGTTAGATAGCCCCAGCATTGCCCTAGTGCGTTACATTACCCCCGCCCCTCCGCGGATACACCCATGAAAACGACCTCCCTCCTCCTGATCCTCTTCCTCGCCTCCCCCGCCCTCGCGCAGAGGGCCCCGTTCCCGATCCCCGACCCGGACCCCGAGGTCGAGCGCAAGAGCTTCATCATGGCCCCCGGCTTCGAGGTCAACCTCTATGCCGACGAGCCCCTGCTCGCCAAGCCGATCCAGATGAACTTCGACGCGAAGGGACGCCTCTGGGTCGCGTCGTCCGAGGTCTACCCGCAGATCAAGCCCGGGCAGGCCGCGACCGACAAGATCCTGGTCCTTGAGGACAAGGACGGCGACGGCAAGGCCGACTCCACGACCGTGTTCGCCGACGGGCTGCTGATCCCCACCGGCGTGGAGCCCGGCGACGGCGGGGCCTATGTAGCCAACTCCACCGAGATCGTCCACTTCAAGGATACCGACGGCGACGGCAAGGCCGACTCTCGACGCGTGGTGCTCTCGGGCTTCGGCACCGAGGACACCCACCACATCGTCCACACCTTCCGGTGGGGCGAGGACGGGATGCTCTACTTCAACCAGTCGATCTACATCCACTCGCACATCGAGACCCCCCACGGCCCGCGTCGCCTGAACGGCGGAGGCATCTGGCAGTTCCGGCCCGAGACCATGGGCCTTGAGGTCTTCGCCCGCGGATGGGTCAACACCTGGGGGCACCACACGGACGCCTGGGGAGCCTCGTTCGCCACGGATGGAGCCGGCGGAGAGGGCATCAACTACATCGTGCCGGGCGCGTACTACACGACCGCGCCCGACGCTGTACGCATCCTGCCCGGCCTGAACCCCGGAAGCCCC
>JANOBY010000421.1:0-3188 GCA_031411935.1 Planctomycetales bacterium
CAGAAGCCCGCGGCGCAGGCCGCGCCCCCGCCCGCGGTGGTGGGCGTGGTCTCGGCGAAGCGCATGACGGTGCCGCTCCTCTCGACCACCAACGCCACCACGAGGGCCCTGCAGGATGTCGTCGTGAGGGCCCGCGTGCGGGGGTTCCTGAACGAGGTGAACTTCCAGGAAGGGTCGTTCGTGAAGCAGGGGGACCTCCTGTTCGTGATCGACGAGGAGCCCTACCGCGTGGCCCTGCAATCGGCCCGCGCCAAGAGGAGCGACGCCGAGGCCGCCGTGCGCAAGGCCGACCAGTCTCGTGTGAGGGAGGTGGCCGCCGCCCAGCTCGCGCTGGACGAGGCCCAGCTCAGCCTGAGCCTGATCGAGGAGCGCCGCGTGCGCAGCTTGCTCACCCGCAACGCCGGGTCTCGCGAGGACGTGGACCGCGCCGAGGCCGCCCGCAAGAAGAATCAGGCCCAGGTGGACGCCGACAACGCGAGCCTCGAGCAGTCGAAGGCCGACTACGAGGTCGGGAACCTCTCGGCCAAGGCCCAGCTCGAGGCCGCCCTGGCCGCCGTGCGCGACGCCGAGATCAACCTGGGCTACTGCCGCATGTACGCCCCGATCGAGGGACGCATCGGCGAGGCCAAGGTCAAGGTCGGCAACCTCGTGGGGTCCGACATGGGCGGGGGGGCCTTCTCCGAGCTCGCCACGATCCAGCAGCTCGACCCCATGGGCGTGGACATCCGCGTGAGCTCGCGATTCCTGGAGAGGGCCACCCGGCTCATCAAGCAGGGCCTGCCCGCCACGCTCACCCGCCCGGGGCTGGAGGGCGAGGTCGCGCACCCCGAGTCCGGCGAGTGCTACTTCATCGACAACATGATCGACTCGACCACCTCCACCTTCCTGGTCAAGGCCCGCGTGCCCAACCCGCGGAACACCCTCCTGCCGGGCGAGTACGTGAACATGACCGTCGAGGTCGACCGCATCGAGGCCGCCGTGGTCGTGCCCGAGGCCGCCGTGATGGAGACCGAGGCCGGCCCCCTGGTCTACCTCGTGGACGGCGAGGGCAAGGTCGCCATCCAGCGCGTGGAGGCGGCCCAGGCCTACCAGGGGATGAGGGTCGTCCTCGAAGGCCTCAAGGAAGGCACCCCCGTGATCCTCCAGGGCCTGCAAATCGTGAGGCCCGGCATGCCCGTGAAGACCGAGCCCGCCGTCGTCGCCCGCTCCACCGGCGAGGGCTCCAAGGGCGGCACGGCCGCCCCGGCCTCCGGAAACGCACCCACGACCACCGGCGGGGGCCCGTCGCCGGCCAACGCCGCGAGCCCCGGCAACCCTGCGGCTTCGGGCAATGCGGCGGGTCCCGGCAACGGACCGGCCCCGGCGCCGGCCTCGACCCCCTCGAACGCGGCCGCCCCCGTGAGTGGGGCCTCGCCCGCGGAATCCTCGACCTCGGTCGTGCCCTCGGCCTCGGGCAACGGGTCGACGCCCTCGGCGGGCGCGGCCCCGGTCCAGCCGGGCGGCCCTCGATCGCCGGTCGAGGCCAGCAAGGCCACCACGCCCGCTTCGGCCCCGGCCCCCGGCGGGTCCGCCCCCAGGCCCTGAGCCAACCCCCCCCACCGCATACCGCGTTCGAATCCATCCGATCTGGACCGAGGACTCATGGTCAATTTCTTCATCGGTCGGCCGATCTTCGCCACCGTGCTCGCCGTGCTCATGGTGCTGATCGGGACCATCTGCGCCTTCCTCTTGCCGATCGCGCAATACCCGCGGATCGCCCCTCCGCAGGTGCAGATCACCACCACGTACACCGGGGCCGACGCCGTGACCGTGGCCGAGACCGCCACCACGCCGATCGAGCAGCAGATCAACGGCACGAAGGGGATGATCTACTTCTCCTCGGACAGCACGAGCAACGGCGTGGCGAGCATCACCGCCACGTTCGACGTGGGCTACTCGCAGGACATCGCCGCGGTCGACATCCAGAACAAGGTCCAGACCGCCACCCCCACGCTCCCGCCCGAGGTCAAGCAGTACGGAGTGTCGATCAAGAAGACCTCCACCGACTTCGTGTGCGTGGTCAACCTCATCGACAACTCGGGCAAGGGGCTGTACGACGCCAACTACCTGGACAACTACGGGCAGATCTACGTGGCCGACTCGCTCAAGCGCATCAAGGGCGTGAGCGACGTGAACGTGTTCGGCCGCAAGTACGCCATGCGCATCTGGCTCGACCCCAGCCGCATGTCCGAGATGCGCATCACCCCCACCGAGGTCATCCAGGCCGTCCAGCAGGAGAATTTGCAGGCCGCCGCCGGCAAGATCGGCGCGGCCCCCGCGCCCGACGGCCAGGCCTTCGAGTTCCCGATCACCGTCAAGGGCCGACTGAGCAAGACCGCCGAGTTCGAGGAGATAATCGTCCGCCGGACGAACGAGGGCTCGGTCGTCCGACTCAAGGACCTCGCCCGCATCGAGCTCTCGTCCGAGAACTTCGAGACCTCGGGCTACCTCGACGGCAAGCCCGCCGGCGCCATCCCCGTGTTGCAGTACCCCGACGCCAACGCCCTCTCGATCGTCGAGCAGGTCAGGAGCGAGATGAACCGCCTGGCGAAGGACTTCCCCGCCGGCCTGGAATATCGCATCGCCTACGACACGACCAAGTATGTCGAGGAGAACATCGCCGAGGTCGAGCACACGCTGATCGAGGCCTTCCTGCTGGTCATGATCGTCGTGTTCATCTTCCTCCAGGGCTGGCGCGCGACGATCATCCCCCTGCTGGCCATCCCCGTGTCGCTGGTGGCCACCTTCGCGCTCATGGCCGCGTTCGGTTTCTCGATCAACTCGCTCACGCTCTGCGGCCTGGTCCTGGCGATCGGGCTGGTGGTGGACGACGCGATCATCGTGGTCGAGAACGTGGAGAAGTTCCTCCACCGGGGGATGAACCCGCTGGACGCCACCCGCGCGGCCATGGCCGAGATCACCACGCCGATCGTCACGATCACGCTCGTGCTCGCCGCGGTGTTCGTGCCGGTGGCGTTCATCCCGGGCATGACGGGCATGCTCTACAACCAGTTCGCGATGACGATCGTCTTCTCGTTCCTGTTCTCGGCCTTTAACTCGCTCACGTTCAGCCCGGCCATGTCGCGGCTGTTCCTCAAGGCCAAGCAAGGAGAGACCCGGTTCTTCCTCTTCCGCTGGTTCAACCGGGG
>JANOBY010000422.1:0-24195 GCA_031411935.1 Planctomycetales bacterium
TTCGCCGAGGTTTCGCCGTAGAGCCTCCGGAGGGGACGCAGGGCGAGCTTGATGTTGGCGACCTCGGAAGTGGGCACGCCGGTCTTGATGTAGTAGACCCCGGCGTGTCGGACATACGCGAGGATCAGCTCATTGACCGAGAGGTCCGCCGGGGTGGCAGCGTTGCCACCCCCCCTGGCCATCGTCCTCCCCGCCGCGAGCCATTCGGCGACGGCTCGGTCGTAGGCGTCCCGAGACTCCTCGGTCCCGTGCTTCCCGAGATAGACGTCGCGGTCGCCGAGGCTGACCACGGCCTGTCCCGAGGGCCTGTGAAGACGGTAAGACGGCGTGCGTAACGTTCGAGCGGACATCGGGCGAGTCTCCCAATCCGGTAGTCTACCGGATTAACAAGTGTCTCAGCCCATCTTATTTGACCGCAGGTTTCGGCGCAAGCCTTTTGCGAACAAGAGCTTGTCGAAGTACGCCCGGTTGGATTCGAACCAACGACCTACGGTTTAGAAGACCGTTGCTCTATCCAGCTGAGCTACGGGCGCGTTGATTTGATCTTAACCTTGCGATCGGAGAATCGGCAAGATGAGGCTTTACCTGGCGGGAGGGGCCTGGCGGGGTGGACTCGGGTGGGCTCGGAGGTAGGTGGTGCCCTGGTCGGGCTGGTCGGTGAACACTCCGTCGGCACCGGCCACCCCGAGGATCAGGCGGAACGGGTCCTGGGGGTCAGTCAGGCCGGGGGGGAGGCTGTCGGTCCGGATCGTGTAGGGGTGCACCTTGAGACCGGCCTCGTGGGCTTTCTTGACGAGGTCCGTGGGCTCGTAATCGCCGTTCTGCGACTTTCGCAGGACCATGGGGAGCGCCGGGCCGATGCCCTGGGCCGTCCGGGCGATGGTCTTCAGGCCCTCGTCGGTGTTGGGGTCGGGGGAACCCGAGGCGGCTCGTCCTCCCATGAGGTAAACGAGCTTCCCGCGGTATCCGAGCGTTTCGCGGACCTTGCGGAGCTCGGCGAACTCGAAGCACTGGAGGTAGCACAGGGCGTCCTTCTCGGCGTAACCGTGGAGGGCGAGGACCTTGAGGACCTCGGGGGCGAGTTCCATGCCCTGTTCGCGATGCCAGGCCGGGGCCTTGAGCTCGGGGTAGATGCCGGCGACCCGTCCGGTGCTGGCGTTGAGCCCGCCGATCAGTTGGAGTTCCTCGTCCAGGGTGGGGATCCGGAAGGTGCCTCGGCCCGCCGGGAAGCGGTTTGGGAAGGCGGGCTTGCCTGTGCGGGGATTTTTCCTCTCGGTCACGTTCAGGGTCTTCAGCTCCGCGAGCGTGAAGTCTATCGCATACCATCGGCCGTCGTCGCGCTTGCGATCGGGGAACTTCAGGGCGGCGTCCGTCACGGCGTCGATCTGCACGTCGTGCAAGACCACGGGCACGCGGTCGCGGGTCAGGACCACGTCCTGCTCGATGTATGTGGCCCCCTGGGCATGCGCCATGGCCACGGCCTCGAGCGTGTGCTCGGGCAGGTATCCGCTCGCGCCCCGATGCGCGATGATCACGGGCTCGTCGGCCGGGGCCGTCGTGCCGAGGGCCGTGAGGATGAGGGAAATCCAGAATCCACGCTTCATGGGGGCAAGACTCCGCTCGATGGCCCGAAGGGGATGGGCGAGGGGGACGATCTCAGGGGCGAAAATCAAGCACCCACCCTATCCGGTCGTAAGGAACGATCGATGAGGCTGCGATGAAGAAACGGCGAGCGTCCTCCCCGCCTGCCTGGGGGAGTCACGACCCGCAGGCCGCCTGCGTAAGGGCATCAACCCCCTGTCCATCGAGGCCTTCCATGCCCAATCATAAACTCACCCTGTTGGGTCACCCCGCGTCGAAGACCATCCAGCTCTATCTCCTGCACCACGACGGGATCCAGTCCCAGCGACGGCTCGCCTATGCCGACGGTGTGATCGCCATGTCGGGCGGAGCCGGGGAGGCGCTGGCCCTGGCCCGCGACCTGTACGGGGTGGACCTGCATGCCGAGGGGCTGATCGCGCGGTTCCTGGGCATGGTGCGGGGCTACGGGTTCGAGAAGCGGGAGGTCTGGGACGCCCACTTCTGCGCCGAGGCCCACCTGTGGATGACCCTGTCGGCCCTGCACGACCGGAACATCGGCCAGGGGCAGGCCCCTCGCCACCTGCACCCCCACCCTCGCCACCTGCACGCCTGGGTCTACGAGATCGACCGCAAGCTCCGGCCCAAGGAGGACTCCCCCTGCCGCAACTGCCGACAGTGGGTCCGCAAGGAGTTCCAGACCGTGAACGGGACGTCCTGAGACCAGAACCCGGGGCGAGGCCGGGCTCTGCAGGGGAGCCGGTTCCCTTCCGCTGGCCGGGACGATGGGAAGGTCCTTGCCGTTGAGGCTCGTTCGCGAGAGCGAGAGAGGGCCTACCCCTGGGAATCGCCCCGACCTGACGTCGCAACCGGCGCAGAGCGAAGATCCCCACCCGCACGCGTCGCGGACCCCCGGATTCTCGTGAGCAATCGCCACGACCCGCCGATCCAGAGAGCGTGGCCCAGGGCGGAGCCCGGCCACGACCCGGTGGACCTCGACCCGTCACGCTCGCCCCTTCCGGACTTGGGCGCAAGCCCCGTCGCGCCCACGATCGCAGAGGGGGGCGACGGTGGGACGGGACTCCCGCCCCGCCTTTGGCGGGCGTGAATGGTCGCATTTGCGCAACCCGGCGGCGGAGTTGTGGCGGGAATCATGCTATGGATTCGCACAGATGAAGATTCCTGACATCACTGTGGAAAACCCATGCGATGCGCGTCATCCTAGTCCCGCTTCGCGTCGATCCCGACCTGTTGACGCATGGTCCGTCCTGCCCGGTTGGCTCGCTCTCGACTCTCCTCCCCGATTGAGGTCTGGCTTGATGGCCACGTGGTACCGCGACGTATGCGGGGCGCTCGGATTGCACAAGGTCAGGACCGGCCGCCGTGCCTTCCGCCCGTGGATGAGGGACGCCCGGCTCGAGGGACGTGCCCTGCTGTCGAGCCTGCCGGCGGCCCCCTCGGCCGATGAACAGTACATGCTCCAGTTGATCAATCGTGCCCGGGCCAATCCCCAGGTCGAGGCCCAGAGGCTTCTGGACCTGGCCGGGACCGACCCGGTGTTGAGGGACGCCGTGAAGATGGCCGACCTGCCGGCCTTCCGGCGCGAGATCGACGCCGCGGGGGCCTCCCCTCCCCTGGCCTTCAACACGCGATTGATCGCCGCCGCCCGCGACCGCAACGCGGCCATGGTCGCGACCAACGACCAGAAGCATGCGCCCGGGGGGTTCCTGGTCGATCCCGCCCTCGGCCTCCTGGCGGGCGACAATCAGCCCTACTACCCGGTCGGCGACGCGGCGTGGGCCACGGGCGAGAACCTGTTCGCCTACTCGCATAACGTGACGAGCACCCGCCTGAGCGACTACGTGGACTACTTCCACGCCGCCTTCCTGATCGACTGGGGCAACCCCGACTTCGGGCACCTGGACAACGTGCTGGCCCCGGGGCCGGGCGAGGCCTCGCAGGTCGGCAAGGTCGCGTTCAGCGAGATCGGCATCGGCCTCCTGAGCGACGCTGTGCCGGGCTCGCCTCCTCCGGCCAATCCCACCAAAACGGCCAACCTCGGGCTGAACGTGGGGCCGGTCCTGGTCGCCCAGGAGTTCGCCTGGAAGTCGGGCGACGCCTTCCTCACCGGGGCGATCTATCGCGACGGCGACGGCAACCAGTTCTACACCCCCGGAGAGGGCCTGGGCGGGATCACGGTCGAGGCGACCGGCCTCTCGGGCGAGGGCACCTATCGCGTGCAGACCTGGGACTCGGGCGGATACTCCCTCCCGCTCCCGCCCGGTCGTTATGCGGTCACGGCCTCGGGACCGGCCTTCTCGACCCGCACCATGACGACCCGGATCGACAGGGACAACGTGGGGTGGGACGTGCTCGTGGCCCCGAGCAAGGACGCCGACCAGCCGGTCGTGGCCGACTTCGACGGCGACGGCCGATCCGACGTGGCGGTCTATCGCGCCTCGACCGGCGAGTGGTTCATCCGGGGCAGCCTTTCCGGCATGCAGCGCGTGGTCTTCGGCCTGCCCGGCGTGGACATCCCCGTGCCGGCGGACTACGACGGCGACGGCAAGGCCGACGTGGCCGTGTATCGCCCCACGACCGGCGAGTGGTTCTTCCAGGGCTCGGCCGGAACCCTGCGGACGGTCGTCCACGGGATCCCCGGCCGGGACAACCCGGTGCCCGCCGATTACGACGGCGACGGCAAGGCCGACCTCGCCGTTTATGAGCCCGGCACCGCACGCTGGTCCATCCTGAACTCCTCGTCCGGTTCCGCCACGACCCTGAACTACGGCCTGCCCGGCGTGGACGTTCCCGTGCCGGCGGACTTCGACGGCGATGGCCGGGCCGACGTGGCCGTGTACCGGCCCACCGACGCCTCGTGGGCGATCCTCGGATCGGCCAGCCCCGCGAGGACCCTGAGCTATGGCCTTCCCGGCGTGGACGTCCCCGTGCCGGCGGACTACGACGGCGATGGCCGGGCCGACGTGGCCGTGTACCGGCCCACCTCCGGCCAGTGGTTCCTCCTGAACTCGGGCGGTCCGCAGACGGAGACGACCCACGGAGCCCCCCGGACCCAGGTCCCCGTGCCCGCCGACTTCGACGGCGACGGCCGGGCCGACCTGGCGGTCTACCGGCCGGACAACGCCGTGTGGTCCCTGCTCGGGACGGCCCAGGGGGCCACCTCGCTGGCGTTCGGCCAGCCGGGATTCGGCCGGGCCACCCCCGGGCTCGACCCGCAATCGGTGGCCAACTACGGGGCGGGGTCGGCCCGCTGGACCGCCTCGCCCCCGCCGCCGGCCCCCCCGACCGCGAAGCCCCCGGCGGTGTCGGTCTCGTCGCCCTCACCCTCGCCCTCGCCCTCGCCCTCGCCCTCGTCGGTCCGGGCCTCGACACCGCCCACGAACGAGGCCCCGCCAAAGAAGCTCAGCAGGAAGGCCCGACGTGCCGCCCGCCTGCGGCGGCTCCGTGCCACCCGGACCTTGACGTGATCGACCGGCCCAGGGACGCGCCACGCCCGCCTGACCTCGCCTCGCGGAGCCTCGAAGCCGGGAGGCTCTCGGGATACGCCCGACGATGTTGACGCATCCGTACCGAGACGAACGATGGCGAAGGGTCGCTTCCCCGCCTGGAGGCCCCAGATTGGCTTCGTTTTGGGTTCGTTTTGGCTTCGTTTTGGGTTCGTTTTCCGTCGAAACTCTGCCCGGTTCGCTCCGAAATTCCGACGTACATCCTAATTTTCATTGAACTTGGGTCCGATGGCATGTCGTGGCGGGGGCGGCCCCATTGGGTTCGTTCTGCAAATTCACATTTTCGCGACGTCTGGGTTCCCTGGGCGCCGGGCGGGGCCCGCACTGATGGTCCGGGTTGTCAAGGAGCCGGGGGTGCTCAACGCCCCTACGCCTCCCGATAGTATCGGAGTGGCGACCGGCTGCGATCGCCAGGGCGCGGCCCCTCTCCTCGGAATCCGGCTCCAGGGCCTGGGCTGCCCGGGAGAAGTGCGCGCGGGCCGGGCGTTCCTGCCCGCGGAGGATTCGGGAAGGCACGGACAGCGGAAATCGTCCCGCCTGGCCGCCGAAGACCCCATCCGGAGGTCCCACAGGCGCACAGGCCCCGGTGCGACCCGCCTCGCTCGGCGATTGGCCGCGATCAAGGGCCACGCTGCGGGGGCGTTGTCCGCTTCGAGGGAGGTCGCAGACGTTCGGCCCGGTCCTGGGATGCGAGAAGGACCCGGGCATCGATCCCGCTGGGAAGGGGGCCGCCGTCCCCTTTTTGCCGGGCCCCAGGCCGGATGGGCCCGATCCTGGTTCTCGCGACGGGGCGAAGCGATCAAAGTTTCTCGGGTTCTTCTATCTATTTGTTCACAATCTCCATAGAATTTGATCAGATCGTGGATCCATTCTTCGAGCGAGGTGGACGTTCTGCGGGAGAATCTCCCGGCTTCAGAGCGTCGCAGGCGCCGTCCTCGATCCTGCCAGGAGCCTCCCCCGATGCCGATCACGCCGACTTCGACCCGGGCCCGATGCCCGGTCTGCCACGAGGCCGTCTACTCGAAAGGCGGGATCCATCCCCAGTGCGCGGTGAAGCAGTCCGACCCGCCCCGGCCCAAGACGAAACCCGGCGAAGCCCCGGCCCAGGCCATGGCGACCGAGGTCGTTCACGAGACGATTTGATCCCTGTCCGCTCCGCCCGCCTCCCGCAGCCTTTCCGCTCTGATGCCGAGGCCGGTGCGAGGCCCGCGGTGCTCTTCGCCTCCGGCGATTCGGGGTCCATTGCGAGACCTCGAATCGTCAAGCCCTCTGGACGGACTCGCCATCCTTGACGAGGGTGTCCCGCGGTTCGGGCCTCCGCGCGAGCGGAAAATGCCTGAGGCCCGCCTTGCACCCAGGAATCGATTCACGCGGGATCGGGATTCCGGATCGGTCCGGGGTTGGTCCCGAGACTCGGGCCGGGAACTCCTCGTCGGTTCGTCGACGATTTCGGTCCCCGGGCGCCCGTTGGTCCGACGGGGCCTCCACGGGCGGAGATTCAGCGGGTGCCCGTCGGCTTGAGGTGACGGTCGAAGAAGGCGATGGCCTCCTCGGTCGTGTGCTTGAGGTCGGCGCCGCCCCACCCGTGGCCCGAGCCGACCATTAACTCGACCCGGCCCGCCACGCCCGCGGAAGACTGGGCCTCGGCCAGCTTGATCGCCTGCGAGTGCGGGACGAGCGGGTCCTTCGTGCCCTGGAAGGTCAGCGTGGGGGGATCATCCTTCGTGACGAACGTCAGGGGGGACGCCTTGCGGCAGGCCTCGGGCTTCTGCTCGGCCGAACCTCCGAGGAACCCGCTCACCAGGGGTTTGGACACGTCGGGGATGTCGTTCGCGCCCAGGTCGGTCGGCCCGAAGAAGTTGACCACGGCCTGAACTCGCGTGGACGGCGCGTCGGGCGGCACGCCGTCCCCTTCGAGCCCGTCCTTCGGGTCGGTCAAGCCCAGCATGAGCGCCAGGTGCCCCCCGGCCGAATACCCCGAGGCCCCGATGCGGGCGTGGTCCAGGTGCAGCGACCCGGCGTTCGCCCGCATCCAGCGGACCGCGGCCTTCACGTCGTGGACCTGCGCGGGGAAGACCTCCTTCGGGCAGAAGCGGTACTGGGGCGAGACCGCCACATAACCGGCCCTGGCATACTCGATCATGGCGGCGCGGACGTCTCGCTTGTTGCCCGCCCTCCAGGCCCCCCCGTGGATCACGAGGATTCCGGGGAACGGGCCGTCGCCCTCGGGGGCCACCACGTCGAGCTTCAGCTCGGTGTCGCCGGCCTTCGTGTAAACCACGTCCTCGCGGGTCGTGACCTTCGGCTCATCGGCCCTCGCCGGAGCCCCAAGGCGGATCCCCAGCAACGTTGCCGCGAGGAGGCCCAATCGAACAGGATTCTGCACGTGAAGCTTCCGATAATTTAAGACAAGGGAGAGGTCCGCCACTTCCTGGCGGCCCCAGGGTAATCCGCCCTCGGGCGTGATGCCAATCAAAACCAGAGGAGCTTGTCTACCTCGTTGCGAAGCTTCTGCCCGCAGGCGTATCGCCGGACGTTGAACTTGAGCGTGTCCAGGTGCCTGGACGCGATCCGGGGCGAATACCCCGACGTATGCGGCGTAAGGATCGTGTTCGGCGCGTCCCAGAGGGGGTTGTCGGGAGGCAGGGGCTCGACCTCGTACACATCGAGCGCGGCCCCGGCGATCGTCCCGTCTCGAAGCGAGGCCACCAGGTCGTCCAGCACCACGATGGCCCCGCGGCCGATGTTGATGAGGTAGGCCGAGGGCTTCATCCGGGCGATCATGGACGCGTCGAAGAGGCGTTCCGTCTCGGGCGTGTGGGGCGCGGCGATCACGACGAAGTCGCTCCAGGCGAGCAAATCGCCCAGCCCGTCGATCCCCCGGAGTTCCTGCACGATGCGCGGGTCGTCCACGCGATTGGGCAGGCGATCGACCGCGCGGACGGTCATCTCGAAGGCCCTCGCGCGGATGGCGATCTCGGACCCGATCGCGCCCAGTCCGACGATCCCGAGCCTCGCGTCGGGCAGGAAGATCGTGGCGCGGTCCATGTCGTTCACGGTGCCGGGCCCGAAGGCGTTGTCCACGCGGGCCGATTCGCCGCCCACCGGCTCGTAGCGGTGTTCCCTCTGCTGGCGGATGTAGACGTGGAGGTTGCGGGCGAAGCAGAGGATGTAGCCCATGACCTGGTCGGCGATCACGTCGGAGAACAGCCCGCGCATGTTCGTGAGCCGGCACGGGTGGGCCTGCAACTCGGGGAACATGTAGTGTTCCAGGCTCACGGTGAAGGCCTGCACCCACTCCAGGCGGTCGCACCGGGCGAGCAGGTCGGGCGTGATCTTGCCGAGGAAGGCGGTGGTGCCGGGCATGGCGGAAAGCGCCTCGGCACGGGTCGCGGCGTTGACCCATTCGGCCTGCGGGGCCTCGCCCTTGAGGGCCTCGAACCGCTCGGCGTCCACGGCCGGGTGGATCACGATTTTCATGCGATCGGGGCTCCCTTGCGACAAACGGCCGTGAGGTGGTCGGCCACGGTCTGCGCCCCGTCGATCGGGTAGGGCGCGGGGCCGGGCGTCATGGCGAACGCCTTGCGGAGGAGGGGCTCAATCCGCATGTCGGCGAAGTCGCGCGACGAGGCCGGGAGCCCCCCGCCCCATTGCCTCATCACGCGGCCCAGGGCCCGGTGCTCGGCGAATCCCACGCGGGGCGGGTAGATGAATGGCGTACCCGCCGCCATGGCCTCGGTCGCGGTCCCGTAGCCCGCCTTCGCCACCATCGCGTGGCAGGAGCGGGCGAGGTCGGCCCCGTTCCACTCGCTGGGGCGGATCACGTGGAGGTTCGGAGGAGACCCGCCGTCGGCGGGGTGGAAGCCCACGAAGTGGACGTCGCGCAGGGAGGCCATCCGGTCCCAGCCCATCCCCCCCTGCCCGTACCTTCCCACGTAGAAGTAGACGAGTTTGTCGTTCCTGGAGAGCCCAAGCAAGTCCAGCAGCTCGGCGCGACGGTCGCGGCCCGGGTTGACCACGAGCCCAACATCGATCACGGGGGCGAAGCCCTTCATGGTCAGGGCGGGCTCGGTGCGGAACACGGCGGTGGCGTGCCGGTACGCGGCCTTCAGCTCGTCCACGAACGCGATCGCCGGCGCGCCGAGCTTGCGCGCGTGGGGCTCGTAAATCTCGCTCCAGGTGAAGTTCCCGAGCAGGAACCCAGGCACCCCCGCGCGTTTGGCGGCCACGAGCGGGACGGCCGGGGCGTCGCACAGGACGGCGGCCGAGCCCTCGTCGCGCAGGGTCTGGACGTCGGCGTCGATGCGGAGCATTGCCTCGGCGTGGACCTCCGCGGCCAGGGCCAGGGTGGCGGGGCCGTCGGTCGCGGCGCTGTCGCCGGGAGGGTTCACGGCGCCGGAGTCGCACACGTGGGCCTCGAACCGGGCGGGGCGGGTCAGCCGCTCCTCCCATCCGCCGAACAGGCTCTCATGGCAGCGGACCACGAGGGGGATGTCGTCCGGGACCCGGTTCAGGACCGCCACGGTGCGGTTCAGGTGGCCGAACCCATGGCTGGTCACATAAACGGCCAGCCCGCCACGATTCGCCATGATATCGATCTCGGAGCCGGAGCGAAAAGACCTCACCGCAGATGACGCAGATGATCGCAGATGAAGGGAGGAAAAATCAAATCTCACTCGTCATCTGTGCTGATCTGCGCCATCTGCGGTGAGGTCTTCGCTTCTCAGACCACCGGCTCAAGCCTCGCGGACGGCACGGAAACGACCCGGGGCCTGGCGGCGGGCCGGCGGTTCGCCCAGAGGATCCCCCCGAGCGTGAGCGAGGCGCCCAAAATCAGCGAGATGCCCAGGGGCTCGCCCAGGAGCCACACGCCCCAGAGGATCGTGAGGATGGGCGCGGCATTGCCTACGGTGGCCACCTGGCTGGCGTCGAGCCGCCGAAGCGACTGGTTCTGGCAGAACAGGCCGAACACGGTGACAACCATCGCCATGTACAGGACGGCGAACCACGCCTGCGAGGGCACCCCGCGGATCGTCTCCATGCTCGGCAACGTGGCCAGCGAGACCGGCAGTTGCAGCAGGCTGCCCATCAGGAAGGTCCCGGCCAGCGTGGGCCAGGACCCGTACTTCGCCACGAGCGGCTTGTTGGCGGTCAGGTACACGCCCCACGAGATGACCGCGCCCACCAGCAGGAGGTCGCCCTGGAGGGTGCGGAAGTCCTCGCTCGAGCCCTTGCTCAGGAGGTTCCCGGCGCCGATGACCACCACGCCCGCCACGCTCAGCAGGACGCCCGCGAGCCGCCTCCCGACCATGACCTCCTGCCCCATGGCCGTGGCCAAAAGCAGGACGACGAGCGGGCAGGTCGCGTAGATGATCCCCACGTGCGACGTGGGGGCCATTTTCGTCCCCGCGAGGAAAAACGCCTGGTTGATCGGCACGCAGAAGGCGGCGGCGGCCAGGAGGCGCCAGCCGTCGGAGCGGATCATCCTGGCGAGCGAATGGTTCCGCAGGGCCACGGGCAGGAGGCAGAGCCCCGCCAGGCCGAACCGGAGCAGCGGAAGGAGGCCCAGGGGGACGCCCCTCACGGCGAATTTCGCCGCCGTGGCCGTGGTCGACCCGATCAGGACCATGAGCACCAAAAACACCGCCGCGCCGGGATCCCGACGCGGCTCGCCGCACTCGCTCTCGGACAACATCCCCGCAAACCGCCTTCCTGAGCCTGGAGCTCGACCTCGGGCCGGGGTCCATTCGCCCCGCGCCTCGAATCCCTTCATCCTACGCCCGAGGGCAAGACACGGCGCGAAAGAGAAAGTTCGCGGGCCGAGTTTCGCCGCTCGAGCCGGCGCTGCCCCGCCTTCCGCACTCTCCCAGATTCGCGGGAACAGGGCAACGCCGGATGACGCCTCCTCCTTTGTTGACTCGGTGCCGCCGATCGTGTCTGATCGGACGGTCGCCTCCCGGGCGACGCCCCCTCCTCTCCCGCCCCGCGTCTCCGGTCATCTCCCTTCGATCCCTTGAGACCCCACCATGACGCTGCTCGGCCGGTCCCTTGCCCTGGGTTTGTTGCTCTTGCCGCTCGCGCCCGCCTCTGCGCACGCGGATGAGAAGCTGGACGTGGATCGCGTGCTCTCGGCCGGACGGGAGGACAACCAGGTCATGGAGCACCTGGACATCCTGTCCAACCGGATCGGCCCCCGGCTCACCAGCTCCGACGCCTTGCAGACCGCCTGCGAGTGGGCGCGTGACCGCTTCAAGAGCTTCGGCATCGAGAACGCCCATCTCGAACAGTGGGGCGAGTTCCCCGTGGGGTTCAACCGAGGCCCGTGGTCGGGCAAGATGGTCGAGCCCGAGGCCCGGACGCTCACGTTCGGAACCAACTCCTGGACCGCGGGCACAAAGGGCGTGGTCAAGGGAGTGGCCCTGATGGCCCCGGCCAACGCCGAGGAGCTCGCCAGGGTCAAGGACAGGCTCCCGGGCGCCTGGATCCTCCTGCCGTCGGGCGCCCCGCGAGGGGACGCCGACTTCCGCAAGGCGCTGGATGAGGCCTACGCCGAGGCGAAGATCGCAGGCCTGATCCGGGGAGGGCGCGGCGACCTGATCCTGACCGGCGGCAACTTCAAGGTGGACTACGACAAGCTGCCCACCGTGCCCTCGATCAACATGCTCAAGTCCGACTACGACGCGATCGCCGAGAAGATCAAGGGCGACAAGCCCGTGGTCCTCGAGTTCGACATCCGCAACTACTTCAAGAAGGGCCCGATCCCGCAGTTCAACGTGATCGCCGACATCCCCGGCAGCGAGTTCCCCGACGAATACGTGATCGTGGGCGGACACATCGATTCGTGGGACGGCGCGACCGGCACCACCGACAACGGCACGGGATGCGCCACCACGCTGGAGGCCGCACGCATCATCATGAAGTCCGGCGTGAAGCCGCGCCGGACGATCCGCTTCATGCTCTGGGGCGGCGAGGAGCAGGGCCTGCTCGGCTCCCGCGCCTACGTGAAGGCCCATCCCGACGAGATGAAGAAGATCTCGGCCGTGCTCGTGCACGACGGCGGAACGAACTACCTCTCGGGCATCGGCGTGACCAAGGCCATGAAGAGCGACATCGAGAGCGTATTCGCCCCGCTGGTGGGCCTCGACGAGAAGATGCCGTTCGCCATCCGCGAGGTCAACGGCCTGCGCGGAGGGGGCTCGGACCACGCCTCGTTCCTCTCGGCGGGCGTACCCGGCTTCTTCTGGGGCCAGGCGGGCAAGGCCAACTACACCACCACACACCACACGCAGTACGACACTTATGACCGCGCGGTGCCCGAGTACCAGAAGCACTCCTCGATCGTGGCGGCCGTGGGCGCCCTGGGCATCGCCAGCCTCGACCACATCCTGTCCCGCGAAGGGCTCACGCCCCCTCCGGGCGCCGCGGGCGGAGGCGGCCCCGGCGGAGGCCGTCGCCTCCTGGGCGTCCAGATGGACGAGATGACGATCTCCGAGGTCATGGACGACGGCGTGGGGGCCAAGGCCGGGCTCAAGGCCGGCGACACCATCCTCAGGATCGGCGACAAGGTCGTGACCAGCCGCGAGGAGATGGCCGAGGCCATGCAGGGCGGAGAGCCCACGAAGAAGATCACCGTCAAGCGAGACGGCAAGGAGGTCGAGCTCCCGCTGACCTTCCCGGCCCGCCCCTGAGCGCAAGGACATCGGCGGCCCCTCAGGAACGAGGGGCCGCCGGATTCGCCACGAGAGCAAGGGGCGACGGGCCATGACCAGATCCAAATTCCACCCCGGCGAGCGGCATACGGCCGCCGGTCGTCACCTGGGCGTCCCGAACGCGGTAATGCCGCAATGACCTTCCCCGCGCAGACGACTTACGACCGAATGGCCCCCAGCTATAATCGTCGGTGGGCCCATTACACCGACGCCACGCTGCTGGGAACCCTTGACGGGCTGGCGCTTCGCGAGAGCGATCGCGTGCTCGACCTGGCGATGGGAACGGGCGAGCTGACACGGAGGCTGCTCTCGCGGTGGCCGCGACTACGAATCCTCGGTGTGGACCTCAGCAGACGGATGTTGAGCCTGAGCGTTGGCGATCGCGTGCAGGGCGATGCGGCGTGTTTGCCTTTCGCGGCCGGGGTCTTTGAAGCGGTCGTATGCGCGAACGCCTTCCACCACTTCCCTGATCCCGAGGCAGCACTCGCGGAAATCCTTCGCGTGCTCAGGCCGGACGGGAGGCTGACACTGACCGACTGGTGCGACGACTACCTGAGCTGCAGGCTCTGCTCGTTCTGGCTGCACCTGACCGACCGGTCGTTCGTAAGGGCTTACACCCTGCGGCAATGCCAACGTTTGCTGGAGGACGCCGGATTCGAGGTCGTCGCGGGCCGCCGATTCAAGATCGACCTGTTGTGGGGTCTCATGCGATTGGAAGCTCGTCGCCCCGGGGGCAATCAAATCGACCCGAAGCTGTGATCCCTCGATTCGATTCGATTCGAATCGACATCGGCGGCCCCTCGTCCCTGAGGGGCCGCCGGTCATCGCGGCGGACTGATCGGCGGAGAGGGGCCGAGGTCCGCGTTACTTGCCGATGTCCAGGACCTTGGCCTTCAGGGCGGAGTACTCGTCGCCCGAGAGCACACCGTCCTGGTGGAGCTGCCCCAGGCGCTCGAGCTCGGCCCTCAGGTTCGTGGAGCGGACGAACGATTTGGCGAGGATCTGGGCCTTCTTGCCCTTGTACTCGGTGTCCGTGACCAGGTCCTCGCGCTTGAGCCCGGCCAGCTCGTCGAGCTCGTGCGCCAGGTGACCGGCGGTGCCCTCGGTGAAGTCGATGGCAATCGACGGGGGCGTCGGCATTTTGACGGACTCGACGGCCATGGTCTGCGCCTCGATCCTCGGCGTGGGGCGGGCGACCAGGGCGAAGAAGAGGACCGCGGCCGCCCCGGTCACCAGGAACGCGCACAGGACCGAGAGCGTGGCCACGCGGCGCTCCAGGGTCGCCAGCCGGGCGTCGAGATCCAGCTTATCCATCGCGAAGGCTCCGAGAAGAATCCGGCCGCCCGATCGGCGGCGGGGCCGAGGGTTGAGGTCACTTCGTCTTGAGGTCCAGGGCCTGCGCCTTCAGCAAGTCGAACTCCTCGCTCGTGAGGAGATTCTGATCCCGCAACCGGCCGATCTCTTCCAGCTCGCGCCTCATGTCCTTGCTCACCATGGGGTGGCTCAGCAGCTGGGCCTTCTTGGCCTGGAATTCGGTGTCGTTGACCACCCCTCGATTGTGGAGGTCCCCCAGGTCGCCGATCTGCATGACCAGATGCCCGACGGTCCCCTGCGAGGCGTCCAGAGGGGGCAAGAAAGCCGGTGCGGTCTCGACCCTCACGGGCATGGGGGGAGTGGGGGGCATGGGCCAGCTCATGGCCTCGGCGCTCCTCACCTGCCGCAACACCATCACGAAGGACAGGATCGCCCCGGCGAACAGCAAGGCCGTGAGCAGGGTCAGCGACGCCACTCGGCGCTCAAGGCAGGCCATCCGGGAGTCAAGTTCGAGCTTGTCCATCGGTGCACGTCCTCCATGGGATCGGGTGAAGGTGGGGTGGATTCGCCGACGGAGGGCGGATATTGGGTCAGGCGAGCGAATCCGTCAAGAATTCCCCTTCGACGACGAACAACTGGTGAACCGCCCGTCCATGATGCCCGCTCCCGGGGTTCGAGGCCTGCAATGCAAGCGTTCGCCGTGCTCCTTCCGATGGTCGCAATGGTGCTTTGGGTCGCGCTCTGGAGGAGGCTCGCGAGCGGTCCTCCGATCGTCTGGACCTGGCGCCTGGTGGGAACGCTTTCGGTGGCCATCGTGGGGGCCGTCGCCATCCCTTTCCTCGTCGTCGTCGGGCTCCGGATGTTCTAGGTCGCCGCGTCCGGGCTGTTCGGACGTCCGCCTCGCCTCGCGATGCAGGGGGCCCCGCACGACCGCAGCGCTCACCGTGCTTGTGATGAGGAGGTGTCTCGTCGGTGCGGGGCCGCTGCGCATGGGCGGGTGGACGCTCGCGATTCCGGGATTTGCCTCGTCGACCCGGGTCCGGTCGTCCCGCCCTCGCGTGTCTCGAGAAAAAATTCTTGAATCTCGTGGAAAAGACACCGCACGGGCCGCTTTGGTGGCCTAGATTCAGACTCGTGAGGCGGAGGTGACTCGATGACCGAGTCGGCCGCCTCAAACTGGTCTCCTCGTGACGGTCCCGTACGATGCGGTCGGACGTCGCGAGGGAGACCGCCGATCTCACGGTTTCACCCCTTTTCCCCAAGGATGAGATCCCATCATGAGCGCCGAACGGATCCCGCAGGACAAGGCCGTGACCGAGGTTGTGGTCGACGACACGACCACGCAGCCCTCGTATTCCAACTTCTGCCGCGTGACGGCCACCCCCGAAGAGGTGATCCTGGACTTCGGGCTCAACCCCCAGCCGTTCGCCACCGGCCGGCAAGAGGTGAAGGCCAACCAGCGGATCGTGATGAACTTCTACACCGCCAAGCGTCTGCTCAGCGCCATGGGCATGACCATCCAGCGCCACGAGGGCGCCTTCGGCTCGATCGAGCTGGACGTACGCCGCCGCGCCGGGGCGTTCCAGGCCAACACCCACCGCGGCCCCGGCCCTCAGGGCGTGGTCTCGGCCGAGACCGAATCCGAGTGACCCCCACCGGGGACGGGGGACGATGATCGTCCCCTCTCCCCCCCGGCCCGTGGGAGCTTGACGTTCCGATTTCGCGTTCCCGATTCCAGGGCGAGAAGGCCGCATCTGAGCTCTCGAGTCTCTTGCCCCTCGCGTTCCCGCTGGAATTGGGACGGATGGAACCCGAAGTCCGGACGTGGTTTGGGGCCCGTCCCCGTATGCTGCCGATGATCGCCAGTTCGACGGCGAGGACCGCCGTACCCCTCTTCACGACCCGCGAGGCATCTTCCTGGGATGTCGCGAGGGTCGTGATTCCTTGCGCGGAGGCCCGTCGGCCGCGGGCACGACCATGAGCCCCTCCTCGGGCAGGCCGACCGATCGCGTGAGGCCGTTGCGCCAGAGCTGGGCGGTCAGGGCGCAGACCACGGCGTCCAGCTGGTGCTCGGAGGCCCGGGGATGGCGGAGGCCCGGCACGAGCGGGCGCAGTCCGCGATAGATCCGCCTCCGGCCCGTCTCGGTGCGCTTCCCGTGGCACGGCAGGCCCAGCAGCCGGAGCGTGGCGAACGGATAGACCTCCAGCGGCTCCACGCCCGCCTCGCGCAGCTTGCGGGCGAGGCTTTCCCCCCGCCGGGCGAGCACCTTGATGATCGCCGTGGCCAGCGTGGGGACCCCCATGCGTCCGAGGTCGCGTTCGAGCTGGCGGCTTCGCGTGCCTGGGTCGTGGCGGCAGGGGCAGTCGTCGTCCAGGCAGCACCGGCCCAGGGGGCGGGTCAGGGGGGCATTCACGGCCACGGTCCCCCCCTGCCCCGCGAGCGCGGCGAGTTCGAGGATCTCGTCGTCGGTCGCCACCGAGACGAGCAGCTCAAGGCGTCCCTCGCGGGTCACGGCCACGCCGGTCTCGCGATGGGCCACGCCGGCCAGGTCCACCCCCACGCACACCGGTCCGGACCTCCGGGCGATCCGCCGCACCTTCCTCCGTGTCAGCATGTCCATCAGAACATTCTGACGTGACCGCGCGAGCCGGGCAAGACGTGATCAACGGTAAGTCGGGGCTCGCGACGACGCGTACTCGGCCGGGGGCCGGGCGTGCGGGGCCTCGTACACGGTTTCGAGCGTGGGGCTCGACCAGATGCCCAGGTTGTTGTTGCCGATCACGTAGGCCTGCTGCTCGGGGACCATCGAGGTGAACACCTTCATGAGGGCCACGACCTTGGGGAAGTCATGATAGCGAGGCAGGTGGTCCAGCCGAAGGGGCTCGGACAGGTTCAGGCCGGCCGAGGCGTAGGCGCGCTGGGTGAGCTCGATGCAGTAGAACTTGTCGTCGCCGGGGGTCATGTTCCAGTCGAACGGGACCTGGTCGCGGTAGGCCTTGCGGCAGAACTCCACCGCCCCCCGGGCATGATGCTGATAGGGCTCGGCGGGCCGCTTGACGGCGAACGAGCCCTTGGCGTCGAGCAGCCAGATGGCGAACGGCTGCCGCTGAGGCCCGCCGGCGCTCGTGTCGTAGACCACGGGTTCGCCCTCCTCCATCGCCACGATGCCCGAGTGCGAGTACTTGCTGGCGGCCACTGCGGCCGAGAACCGCGAGAACGGCATGAGCCCGAAGAACGCGCGGGCGTTGCCCATGCGGAACAGGAGGTCCCCGTCGCGCAGATGGTCGCGCCCCCAGAGTTCCCACGCCGCCATGTCGGGGTTGTTGGGCACGGTGGGGATCTGGCCCGAGAGTCTCGCCTCGTTGGCCCTCGGCCCCCAGGGGTTACCCCTCCAGGTCCACGGGACCATGGTGTCGGTGGACTCGCACACGCCCCGACAGCCCATCGACGCGACCGCCCCGAGCAGGAGCGCACGCCACTTTTTCGAACCCGCATCCATGCGCCGGCCTCCGCCGAGATCATCCGATCCTTCGCCTTAGATCGTCATCCCCGGCGGGCCGGGATCAATTTCGGGGGAAGACGTTTCACGCGGAGACGCGCGGAGGACGCGGAGAGGGAGGATTTCGGAGGAAAGATTCCAGGTTCCCGATCCAGTCTTCTCCGCCCTCCGCGTTGTCTGCGTGAAACGCTTTTATTCCTTCACAGGCCCCTTGGCCGGTTTGGCCCCGCTCAGGACGTCGTTCAGGGCTTCGCGGATCTGGTCGCCGAGCTTGGGGCTCCCTCCGACGAAGAGCCGGGAGATGTTCCCCTCCTTGTCGATGATCACGGTCTGGGGGATGGCGTTGGCGGCGTAGCGCTCGGCGACCACGCCGTCGCGGTCGAGGGCGACGGTCGGGTGGAGCTTGTGGCGTTCGAGCATGGCCTTGATCTCGGGCGCGCCTTCTTGCAGGTTCACGGCGATGAGCTTCACGCCCTTGTCCTTGAACTCGTCGGTCACGCGCTCGACCTGCGGCATGGCCTGCAGGCAGGGGCCGCACCACGTGGCCCAGAAATCGAGCACGATCACCTTGCCCTTCTGCTCGCTGAGCTTGAAGGTCTCGCCGTTGAGGAGGCCCAGCTTGAAGTCGGGGGCGGGCTTGCCCACGAGCGCGGATTCGGTGCCCGGCGAGCGGCCCGACGATCCGTCCTCCTCGTCCATGGCGATCTTCGGCTCGACCGCGTTCTTGAGCCTCCAGGGGCCGTACGTGGTGAAGGCGGCGGCCTGGTCGATCGCGGTGCCGATCAGGAGCTGATCGACCTGCTTCATGGAGACCCGGCACGGGCCAAGCACGTCGCTGCGGCCCGAGAGCGTGCCCTCGGCGAACTTCTCGGGCACGAAGGTCAGGCGGATCCCGTCGCTGCGCACCGCCTGCACGCGGGCCTGGCCCTTGCTCTCGGGCGGCTTGGCCGGGGCCTTGGTCGGGTCCACCTCGTCGGGGTGTAGCCAGATGATGCGGGCGATCCGGTCGCGCGGCACCTGCTTGGTCTCGAGCCGGACCTCGACCTGCACGTTCTTGTCGTCCATGCCCAGGATCCGCCCGCGCAGGTAGTCGCCGTTCTTGGCCCGGATCAGGTGCGTGGGGGGGCTCTCCTTCTGCATGCGGGGCAGGGTGAGCAGGCGTTCCTGCTTGCTCTTGTTGAGCCTGACCACGCTGGCCCCGCCGAGGGCGAGCTCGACCGCCTTGACCTTCTCGTTGGGCACGAAGGTGCTGTCGGAGAGGGTCGTGCGGAAGGTCACGCCCGCCTCGTCGATCTTGGTGATCTCCGACGGGATGATGTCGCCGGTGCGGAGGTGGATGGCGCGTCGGCCGCCGGGCGGGCCGCTCTGCGAGGGAGGCGCGGAGCTCAGGGCCCGCAGGAAGCCCTGGGCCACGCCCACGGGCTGGGCCTGGATCACGCGCACGCGTTGCTGCTGCTGCGCCAGGTTGGGGGATTTGGGCGGCGGAGGATCCTTGTAGATGACCTTGCCCGAGGCGTTGGCCTTCAGGGCGCTGGCGGTGGCGCTGCCTTCGGGCTTCCAGGCGAGGGCGCTGGTCCCGGAGTCGGGCGAGGTGGAGGCGAGCTCGCCCGGCAGGAGGAGCCCGTCCATTTCCAGGCGGCCGCCGGAATCGCCCTTCTCGACCTCCTTGTCCTTGTCCTTGTCCACGGGCTCGTGACGGATCACGACCAGCGAGCGGAGCCCGTCGATGGGCAGGCGGCACGGCTCGGACAAGCCGGGCACGGTCATCCAGATCGCGTCGTCCTGGATCCTGGTGAGCTCGCCGCTGATCCGCGTGCCGTCGAGGTAGACCGCCCTGAGGGTGCGCCGGGCGTCGTCGGCGGAGGGGGCGAGGAAGACGGAGGCGAGCCGGTCGAGCCCCACGCGGGATTCCTCGCCGCCGGCCTCGGGCTTGACCACGAACTCGCGGGATTTCTCGTCGAAATCGACCACGTTGCCGTAGACGATCGACCCGTCGTTCAGGTGGATGCGGGCGAGGTCGGCTTTGGCCTCGCGCGGGGAGTCGCCGCCCCACTTGCTGATCCTGAGCCTCTCCAGGCGGACGTCGCCCTTGAGGTTGGCGAGCCAGATGTTGGGCGAGACCTCGCCATGCTTCGACTTCACGCTGAGGTCGCACAGGGGCTGCCCGCTCGAGGAGAGGACGGTCATCCGGCCCTTCTCCTGGTCGAGATACGCCTGCAAATGGACGCGGCCGGGGCCTGCGGCGATGGGCTGGATGGGGGCCAGGTCGGCCTCGGTCTCGGTCTCGCGATGGGCGACCAGTTCCCCCTCCCAGACCTCGAAGCGGAAGGCGTTTTCCAGGCTCGTGCGATTGAGCTTCTGCGCGGCCTGGCCGTTCATGGCGCGGCGACGGACCTCCTCCTCGCGGGTCTTCTGCTCCTCGGCGGTCCCCACGCCCAGGGCCAAAAGGAAGTCGGGCTTGCCCTTCCACGAGATCTCGAACTCGACCAGGGCGCGGGCGGGCAGGCCGAACTGGCCGAGGAGGATCGCGCCCGGCTTCTCGCTGATCGGCTGGCCCGACTCCTCGCGGAACAGGCCCCTGGGCGAGACCTCGGTCCAGCCGGTCAGGCCGTTGGGGCCCGAGTAGATCAGGTCCGAGCTGTTGCTCCAGCGGTCGATCCGGCGGATCTTGTCGCGGTCCAGGCTGACCTTGCCCATGCGGGGCGTCTGGATCACGGCCTTGCGGTCGTCGAGGTCGAGAAGCGCTCCGTACACGAGGTCCCCGCCGGCGAGCTCGAAGCAGAAGTCCCCCTCGGGCCGGGGCAGAGCGGCGGGCAGCGGCCAGTGGACGGCGTTCACGGCGTTGGCCGAGAACTCGAAGGGCCGGGCGAAGCTCGGCGAGTCCCACCGCAGGGTACCGGGCCGGTCGATGGGGCCGAGCGTCCCGGGGGCGTATCCGCCGTTCAGGAGGTGGACGACCGGGAGCTTGCCGGGGACCACCACGGCGGGCTTCTCGGGAGGGGGGGCGGGCGCCGGCGGGGGGTCGTCGGCCCGCACGACCGTGGAGGCGATCATGCCGAGGACCGCGACGATGGAGAGCCCCGTGCGGGATCGCGTCAAGCTCAACGAGCGGCTCATGAGCATGGTCTGGGCCTAGCGTTCGTAGATGGGGAGGAAGCGGTAATTCAACGCCAGGGCCAGCAGCGACATCGACGTCCCCACGCCGTTGCCGAACTGGCCGGGGAAGCTGCCGTCGGCCTGCTGCACCTGCTTGAGCTGGCGGATGAGGAGCTTGTTCCACTTCTCCCAGGCCGCCACGTCCCCCTGGAACAGGGCCTGAGCCTGGTAGTAGCGGGCGTATTCGGGGTAGCCGTTGGGGGCCTGCTCCAGGCGCTGGGCCAGGTAGGCCAATGACGCCTTGTAGGCGGGCACGTCCTTGCGGCGTCCGATGGCGTGGACCAGCGTGCTGATCGAGATCCGGGCGATCGACTCGTCGAACCCGCCGAACCCGCCCGAGTAGCCGACCTGCCCCGAGTTGGAGGTCATGCTCTTGAAGTAGCCGAGCGCCTTGTCCACCGACTCGTCAGGGACCTCGATCCCCGCGTTGCGCGCGGCGAGCAGCCCCACGAGGATCGCGCCGCTGACCGACGTGTCGGCGTCGGTGGCGTCGGGCGAGTACCGCCAGGCGCCCAGCGGGTTCTTCTTCTGCGAGGTGATCGAGGATCGAACGGCGAGTTCCAGGGCCTGGCCGATGGAGCGCTGGCCGTCCTTCTTGCCCTTGTCGGGCCAGAGGTTGCGGTCGTCCACCGCGCCGTAGGCCTCGGCCAGCGCGAGCATGGCGAACCCGTGGTGGTACATGCTGTTGCCGAGGTATCCGGTGGCGGCGTCCTGCGAGGCGATGATGTTGCGCAGGGCCTTGCGGACGTGGTTGCTGTAGAGGCCGTAATTGGGGTCCTCGCCCGAGGCCAAAAACACCATGACCGACATGCCGGTGGTGCCGGGCCCCTGATATCCGCCGTTGTCGGCCCAGTCGCCGTTCTCGGTCTGGCTCTTGGCCAGGTACTGGAGGCCACGGTCGTACATCTCGCGCACGTCGCGCGGGACGACCTCGCCGAACTTCGCGTTGGGGAGCCCCTGCGCCCGGACCGGGGCCGGCGAGAGGGCCAGGATCGAGAGGGCGAGGGCCACGGCTGCATGAGGGCTGCGGGTCACGGGGCGAGCTCTCCTGGGCAGGTCAATTGAAGAGTTTTCGGATTCGGACGGCGCCGGGCCTCGCGGGGACCGCGTCGGGCGGGGCGACGAAGACCTCGTCGGGCTTGAGGAACTTTTCGTCCCGTTCGGCCTTCTTGTCCTTCTCGTCGATCACGAACCCGTTCTGTTCGAGGAACTGCTCCATGCCCTTGGCCTGGGTGAACTGGTTTTGCAGGACCTTCCACTGGGCGTCGTCGAACAGGGGCTTGATCCTGTCTTCGGGCAGGCGGGCCATCTGGTACATCACGAGATAATAGTCGTACTGGCCGTACCTGGTGGGGGGCCTGGTCTCGGCCAGGATCAACTCGACGAGCTTTTTGCGCTGGTCGCCCTTCATGCCCAGGGCCTGGTCGAGCGTGGCCACGACGAGCTCGACCTTGGCGCGGTAGCGGTAGCGGTTCTTCTCGCCGAGGACCTGCCGGTAGAGCCCCATCTGGGCGTCGTCGAGCGTCTTGGGGATGGTCTTGGCGAAGATCGACCCGTCGTCGAACGGGCCGTTGTTCAGGATCAGCTGCAGGGGCTGGATCTCCTGGAAGATCTCGTTGATCTTGTTCTGGTCGTTCTTCAGGAGCTGGAACCGGCGCTTCTTCTCGGCCACGCGGTCGAAGAAGTGCTTGAGGTCCCCCTTGCCCGCGAGGGTGAGCTTCTTCTTCTGCGCGTCGGAGAGCTTGCACACGCGGTTGGCGTCGTCGATCTTGAGCGCCAGGAGCGAGTCCATCCGCGTGCGGATCGAGGGGATGTTGCGTCCGCCGAAGACCCACTGGTCGAAGTTCTCGTCGGTCCACATCACGCGGTCCACGGCCGCGGGGGCGACCTCGTCCTCGATGATGTCGTCGTCCTGGGCGCGGGCCGAGGACACGGTCGCGAGGAACGCGGCGACCGCGAGCATCACGCTGAACAAGCCCCTCGTTCCCACGCTCCGCGTGGGAATGCCGTCTTCGAGGCTCCGCCTCGGCAACCCCACCAGGCCCCGGGGACGCAGAGCGTCCGGGACGGCATTCCCGCGCTCCGCGTGGGAACGAGGTGAGATCCGACCCCGCATTCGACTGCAAATTTCGTGGAGACCGGTCATAAACCTCAACCTTCCGCAATCGATGGACCTGGGCCCGCGTTACCGTTCGATGACCTGGGCCGGGACGCCGATCCCCTGCATCGCGTTGTTCGGGTCCACCGGCTTGGGCGGGCCGTGGAGCTTGGCCTTGGCCTCGGCGAGCTTCTTGGCCTCGGCCTCCTCCTGCTTGCGCAGTTCGGCGAAGACTTCCTCGTCCACCGGGTCGGCGTCCATCTCGACCCCGCCCAGGAACCCCATCCCGCCGAAGAAGGCGTTGACCTGCGTCTTCTGGGCGCCGGACCAGACTTTTTTCTGGACCGGGGTCAGGATCGGCGCGATGAGCTTGTCGGGCAGGACCGGCAGATATTCGTTGCCGTACATGAACATCTCGAGCGACCCGCCCCAGGCGTCCTTCCAGTCCTTATGGAGGGCCGCCGCGAGCTGCTCGCGCTGGTCGGCGGTGAGCACCAGGTCCTGGTCGATCCTCGCCACGAGGTTCCGGACCGAGACCGACTTGAGGTCCTGGTTGCGGCGGTCGATCTCGGCCAGGTAGCTCTGGGACTGCTCGGGCGTGAGGTTCGCCTTCACGGCGGCGAGCAGGCCCTGCTGGATGAGCTTGCGGGGGTCGGGCTGCTGGCCGCCTCGCCACTGCCCGTTCATCATCTGCTGCTGGTTCTGGGCGTACTTCTTCACGGCCGCCTTCAGCGCCTTGTCCCCTTCGAGCGCGATCTTCTGCTTCTGCTCCTTCGTGGGGGCGCACACCGTCTTGAGGAAGTGCAGCTCGGTCCGTAACACGGGGCGGAACTGCTGGGTGAACTGCTGGATCAGGGGGTCGAGGTTGTTGCCGTTGACGGCCATGCCCTGCACGACCATGACGGGCGCGGCCATCTCGACCGCCACCGCCTCGCCCGCCTGGACCGCCTCCATCTTCACGTCAAGGACGACACCCGCCTTGACGGCCTTGTCCTTCTCGACCGGGGCGTCCTTCTCCTTGGCCTCGCCCTTCTTTTCCTCGCCCTTCCTGGCCTCACCCTTCTTCGTGTCGTCCTTCTTGCCCTCGGCCGGCTTGGCCTCGGCCTTCTGAATGTCGATCACGCCTGGTGCCGGCTGGCCGACGATGATGACGGTCTGCGCCCTTTGCGGAACGTCCTGCACGGTGGTCGCATTCGCGGTCACGAGCAGGAGCGAGGGCAACGCGCACGACACGCCGAGCACGACGAGGGATCGTTGAGGCCGGTTCATGGTGTCGACTCCTGGGGCTCTGCTGTGCTCTGCTCAAGGTCGTT
>JANOBY010000423.1:0-7652 GCA_031411935.1 Planctomycetales bacterium
TCCCGCCCGGGGTCCGTGCCCCGTCTCCGGTTCTCTCTCCAAAGGTGGTCCTCGGTCCACATGGTTCCCGGCCGATTCGCGGAATCGGGGAGGAAGTGGGAAACAGAGGGCGGGCTCGATCGTCTAACAGGGAGACGGACCCCTGGCCTGCCGGTCGAACCTCTCTGCCCAGCAGGCCGTTCCCAGAGCCCGGGAGACCCTGCGATGCGACTGCGACTTGCCCCTCTGGCGGCACTACTGGCGATCACTGCACTCGGGGGATTGCCCCGCGTGCTGGCCCAGGGATTGATCGTGGATCGTCGGCCCCATGTGCCGATTGCGCGCAGCTATGAGATCAAGGAAGTCTCCATCGACGCCAGGGTCCGCGACCAGGTGGCCGAGGTCCAGGTCTCGCAAACCTTCCACAACCCCGGTTCGTTCGAGCTGGAATCGGAATTCCTCTTCCCCCTGCCCGAAGACGGGGCGATCCAGAACTTCGTCCTGATGGTCGACGGCACCGAGCTGACCGGCCGTCTCATGGGCAAGGACGAGGCGAGGCGGATCTACGAGGAGATCGTCCGCACCAAGCGCGACCCGGCCCTGCTCGAATACATGGGCCTTGGCCTCTTCCGCACGAGCGTGTTCCCGATCCCCGCCGGTGCGGATCGGAAGGTCACTCTGCGCTACACGCAGATCTGCAAGCGCGACAAAAACCTCGTCGAGTTCTCGTACCCGCTTGCCACACAGAAATTCACGGCCAAGCCGATCCAGAGGCTCGCCGTGTCCGCGAGGATCGAGAGCCGCGACCCCATCAAGACGGTCTATTGCCCCTCGCACGACGCCAACATTGCTCGGGCGGCCGATCGCGAGGCCACCGTCAAGTGGGAGCAGCAGAACGTCTTGCCCGCGAACGACTTCCGCGTGATGTATTCGCTCGCCGACGGGGCGTTGGGTGCCACCCTGCTGAGCTATCGGCCGAGCGAGGGGGAGGACGGGTACTTCTTGCTCCTGGCCAGCCCCGAGGTGGCGAAGCCCGACGCCGAGCCGCAAACGAAGACGGTCCTCTTCGTCCTCGATCGCTCGGGCTCGATGTCGGGCAAGAAGATCGAGCAGGCCCGCAACGCTCTGAAGTTCGTCCTCGACAATCTCCGCGAGGGGGACCTGTTCAACATCGTTGTGTATGACGACCGCGTGGAGACCTACAAGCCCGAACTTCAACGCTACTCGAAGGATGCGCGGGCCGAGGCCCTGCGGTACGTCGAGAACATCCAGCCGGGCGGGAGCACGAACATCTCGGACGCCCTGGTCGCGGGGCTGGCGCAGATTCAGGACGACTCGCGACCCAGCTACGTCCTGTTCCTCACCGACGGCCTGCCCACCGCGGGCGAGACCCGCGAGACCGCGATCGCCGACATGGCCCGCAAGGCCAACACGAAGAAGGCTCGCCTGTTCGTCTTCGGCGTGGGTTATGACGTGAACGCCCGCCTCCTTGATCGCCTGAGCGGGGGCAACGGCGGGACGAGCGAGTACGTGAAGCCCGATCAGGACCTCGAAGCCAGCGTGGGACGATTCTACGCCAAGATGAGCAGCCCCGCCCTCAGCGGACTGGGCGTGTCGTTCGCCGGGACCGACGTGAACCGCACGTATCCCCGCGACCTGCCCGACCTGTTCGACGGAGGCCAGCTCGTCTGGGTCGGTCGCTACCGACAGCCGGGCCGGACCACGATCCGCATCGAGGGGAAGGTGGGAACCGAGAAGCGTTCGCACGAGTTCACCGCCGAGCTTGCCGCGGTCGGCTCGGATCGTCGCATGGACTTCGTGGAGAAGCTCTGGGCGATCCGTCGCGTGGGGTTCATCATCGACCAGATCGACCTGCACGGCAAGAATCAGGAGCTGACCGACGAGCTGGTGGCCCTGAGCACGAAGTACGGGATCCTCACCCCGTATACCTCGTTCCTGGCCGACGAACGGGTCACGCTCCACGCCTTCCGCGAGAACGCCCAACGCACCACGCTCAACCTGGATCGGCTCTCGGAGCTGGGCGCCGCAAGCGGCGTGCAGCAGCGGGCCATGAAGGGGGACTACCAGAACGCCCAGAATGCGAGCGGGATCTCCGACAGGCTGAGCGCGGGGCTCGATTACGACGTCTACGCGAAGCAGGCTCCGGCCGCGCCCGCAACTTCCCGGGCCCTCGGCGGCCAGATGGCGGGCCGGGCCGGCGGGATGGGGGGTCCCGGCTCGCCCAGGGAGAGAGTTCAGGACAACGTGAAGCAGATTGGCGGCCGCGCCTTCTTCCGCAAGAACAACCGATGGGTCGAGGCGGCCATCAAGCCCGAGTCCGAGGCCCAGGCCATCGTGATCGAGCAGTTCTCCGAAGCCTACTTCGAACTGGCCCGGCAGCAGTCGGCCGAAGAAAACCAGTTTCTCACCTTCGAAGAGCCCGTCACGGTCGTCCTCCAGGGCAAAGTCTACCGGATCGAGCGACCCAAGGGCCGCTGAGTCGAGGTGGAGCCAAGGCACGCACGAGATGAGAACGAGGCGATTCCGATCGCCCGTTCTCTTCCGCATTCACGGCGAGGGCGGCGAAGGTTCGAAATCAACCGACAACGATCTCGTTCGTGATATTTTGCGCGGCGATCAGGTCGATCACTCCGTGCAGGGCCAGTTGCTTGGCATAGTGGGTCCGGGCGCGTCCCCGGATCACGACTTGCTCGTCGGCGACCTCGACCTGGAGCTCGCGGACTTGCCCGTGAGTCCGGGCCTGGATCCGGGCGGCGACGGTACTCGCCAGGTCCCGGACCCCTTTGGGGGAAGTGGCCATGACAAACCCTCGGAAGGCAGGCAGGCAGAGGCGAGGCGTCCCGAGCGGGGAGGGAGGGATGCCCAAAAGAGAGGACTGTCTGCCCGAAAAATGAGTCGAGAGGCGGGTTTTGGGTGGGGGAAGCCACTCAATCCACAAGTTCCGCAATTCGTGCGCCGAATTTCCAAGCGGCGTTAACTGCGACGGATGGCGAAGACCGACACGATCTCGGGACGGATCACCCGGTCACCCGAAGCGAACCCGGCGCGGAGTCGCAGGGCGACTTTGCGGGCCTGGGCCGGGTCCTCGGTCGGGACGGTCGTCACGGCCCTCTGTCTCCGGGCGTCGAAGTCCTCCCCCTCGGAGCGGAACGGCTCGACCCCTTGCCGGTAGAGGATGTCCTCGATCGCCTGCCGGACGTCGGCGAGAGCCGAGGTGTTCGCCGATGAGGTGTCGCCCTCGGCCTGGGAAGGCATCATTTTCCCCACGTCGTCGTGCAACTGGATCAGGTCGAGGAACACGGGCTTCATGAGGCTCAGGACGAGATCCTGCTTGTAGTCCTGAAGCTCGGCATGGAGTCGGTCCACGATCTTCTCGCGGGTGGCCTCGGCGCGAACCTCGCGCTCGAAGGCCACACCCAGCGCGTCCATCTTCTGATGCAACCCGGCGATGGCGTGCAAGGCGGGCGAAAGGTCCAGAGGAGGACCCGACGCCGTTTCTCCGGTGGAGATCAAGGGAGCGAAGGCCACCGCGTCCTCGACGGTCGCGATCGAGTCATAGGCAGGGGCCGGGATGGCGAACTCGATCTCGGGAGGGATCTCGGACGTGAGCTCGACCGTGATGGGTTCCTGCGAGCCGATGGGCTCCTCCTCGACGGGCTCGGTCATGGTCGGCTCGGCTCACGGTTGAGGGGCTCGGCGGCGTCCCGATCAAGGTATCGGCCTCGCCGCGCCGGGGCAAGGTCGCTGTCCCTGGAGCGGGTTCGTGCCTCGTGAAGCGTGGGCGTGGGAGGGCGTCTCCAGAGCAGCCATGCAACCGCCGAGCCCCGAAAGGCCGCATGGCCTCGACCGGCCCGTTCCACCGTGAAACACCCACCCATCAGAGCAGCCCTTGCTTCTTCAGGAGCCAGAGCACCGGCCTTTCCACGAGCAGAGGGGTCGGCAGGGGGTGAGGGGCGTCCTCGGTCTCGGGCGAAGCGTCTCCCAGGGCCGAGACCGCGAAAAAACGGTGCTCGGGGAAGTTCGTCTCCATGTGCTCGAGGAACCCCGACATGCCCCAGGCTTGCAGGGCCGAGCGGAGTTCCTCGTGCACCTGACGGTCGGTCCGGTCATCGGGCGGGGTCTCGACCACCGACGTGGCCGTCTCGTGCAGGAGCGACCCGGGGGTGAGAAGCCCTCCCCAGCGGTCGAGCTTGTTGAGCACGATGGCGATCGGGGTTTTCACGGGCAGGCGTCGGAAGAAGGTCGCGAGCTTGCGGGCGTCGCCCAGGTAGTCGGCCGCCGGGACGTGCCGCTCCTTCTCGGTCAGAGTGATCCGGGGGTCATGCGCGACCTCGCGGATCCTCATCGGGTCGAGCAGGAAGAGCAGCCCTCGCGCCTGGCCCAGATAGCGCGCCTCTCCGCGGAGGAGCTCGATGTTCATCTCCCAGTCCTCGCCCGCCGTGTCGAAGAAGGAGAGCAGCGTGCTCGTCCTCCGCGACCGCTTCGAGCCTCGCTTCGTGAGCCGATAGACGAGAGGGCGCAACACGCCCCGGTCCAGTTCCAGGCTCGGAGTGGCCGAATGACTCCGGCGATCATTCTCGACTTCCCCCTCCCCCAGGCCGAAGCCCCCTCCTCCGTAGGTGCGTTCGTGATACTCGCGGTCGTAGCGGTCGCGGACCTCGTCGGTCAGGGGTTCCAGGATGAACCCCTCGCGCGGGCCGACCTTGTAGTCGAGCTCGTGGATGAGCACGGTCACGAACGTGGTCTTGCCCACCGACTGCGGGCCGAAGATGGCGATGTGGCCGGCGTCGAGCGTGATCGCCGAGTCGGGCAGGACCGCGTGGCACTTCGGGCAGAGGTGGCAGTCCGTCGGCTTGCGGCAGGTCGCGCAGGTGAGCGAGCCCGGCATGAGCATCCAGTCGAAGTACCGTCGCCACCCGCGCCACTCGTCGTGCAGAGGGTCCACCCACCACGAGGTGCGGATCGCGGCCCCGCTCGCGGCGTTTCGCTCCCCGTTCAGGGCCCGCGTGAGGATCGGGTCGTCCACCATCCGCGAGAAGTCGGTCTTGCAGTACGGGTCGTCGCAACGGAAGTGCATGGTGAAGGCCGGGAACCGCTCGAAGCAGTACGGGCATCGGACTCGTCGCAGGGGGTCGAGTCGGGTGAGCAAGTCCAGTGGCATACCGACCCCGTCCCGCGTGGAGAAGTGCTCCGAGAATTCGCCCGCCCCGACGACGAGGCCGGCCGATTCGCGTATTCTATCGGAGAAGCCGCCCCACCCCGAGTGGGCAGTCCCCCGTCACCCTCTCGCGCGACCCCTCCTTTGATGCTCTCTCTCTCGCCGTTCCGGATCCGCCCCGAACGCCCCACCGGGGCCGAATGGACTCGCGGCCTCCCGCTCGAACTTCGTGAGGTGGAGCTTCGGCGGGGGGGCACGACGATCTTTTCGGGCGTGAACCTCACCTTCGAGCCCTCGCGTCGTTATGTGATCGTCGGGCCGTCGGGCGCCGGCAAGTCCTCTCTCCTGCGGGTCCTGAATCGGCTCGATGACCCCCAAGGCGGGGAAATCCGCCTGGGAGGCTTGCCGCTGAAGGAGATCGCCATTTCCGAGGTCCGCGACCACGTGGGTCTGGTCTTCCAGGCCCCGCGAGCCTTACCCGGGACGGTGTCCGAGAACCTGGCCTACCCGTATCAGGTCCGAGGCGAGACGGTGCCCGATTCCAACCGTCTGACCGCCTCGCTGGTCGAGGTCGGGCTTCCGGAAGGCTGGCTCACGCGCGATGTGGGGGGCCTCTCGGGCGGAGAGCGTCAACGCCTCGCCCTGGCGGTTGCGCTCGGGAGAAACCCGGAGATCCTCGTGATGGACGAGCCCACGTCGGCCCTCGACCCCGAATCGGCGCGGCTGGTCGCGAACGCGCTCGACCGGCGTGCTGAAATGCACGGAATGCGGACGATCGCCGTGACGCACCACCGGGGCCATGCCCCCTGGCTGGGCGACACCGTGGTGAGGATGGAACGCGGGACGGTCGTCGAGGTCGGGCCCCTGGGCGAGGTTCTGGCCCGATCGGAAAGCTCGGTCTGGGAATCAGGAGGGGGGACAGGCTCGTGACCGTTCTGGCACCCTCCTGGATGGGCCTGGCGTATTCGTCTGTCCCGATCGGGCTGGGCCTGATCGTGCTTGCGGTGCGCGGCCTGGGCCAGGTCCGGCCGATGATCGTCGCCCTGATCCGCCTGGTCGTGCAACTCGTCCTGCTGGGTTTGGTGCTGGAGTGGGTGTTCTCGACCGACAGCGTGGGCGTGGTCGGGGTGATCGCGCTGATCATGTTGCTCGTGTCGGCCCAGACGGTCGGGGAGCGGCTCAAGGGCAGCGGATGGGCCCTGAAGGTGGAGAGCTTCACGGCCCTGGCGATCGTCACGGCCCTTGTCATGGCGATTGCCCTGAAATGGGGCCTGCGCAACGACCCGTGGTATTCGCCCCGGGTGGTCGTCCCCCTGCTCGGGATGGTCCTGGGCAACAGCGTGACCGCGATCGCGCTCGCGGCCGAGCGGTTCCACAGCGACCTGAACGCCGATCGCGACCTCGTGGAACTTCGCCTGAGCCTGGGGGCCACCTCTCGGCAAGCCGCCCTGCCCGCCCTGAGGAATGCCGTGCGGGCGGCCCTGACCCCCGCGATCAACAACATGACGATCGCCGGGATCGTCTCGATCCCTGGGATGACCACGGGCCAGATCCTGGCCGGGGCGCGGGTTCAGGACGCGATCCGTTACCAGATCCTCGTGTACCTGGCGATGACCGCCACGATCACGCTCACGACCCTGCTCCTGCTCCGCATGAGGCTGGGACGTTACTTCACCCGGGACCGTCAATTGAGGCGAGAGATCGACCTCGCCTCGTGATCCGATAGTGACTTGTGATCCTCCGCGCGTCTGCTAGACTGCAACCCTTGCCTTCGTCGTGCCTGCCTCGTTCGACCTTGCGGAGCCCTCCCCCATGCGTTTCTCCTTGCTGGCAGCCACGGCCGTTCTCGGCCTGCTCGTTCCGGGCGACCCGAAACCCTCCGATGAAACCCTGGGGGCCAGGCCACCGGAAGGGGCCAAGGCCCTCTTCGACGGCAAGAGCCTGGATGCCTGGACGACCCGCGACGCGAAGGACGCCCCCTGGCCCGTCACCCACGGATTCTTCACGGTCAAGCCTGGGACAGGCGACATCCAGACGAAGGACAAGTTCGGCAGCTTCACCATGCACGTCGAGTTCAGCACGCCCTACATGCCCAAGGCCACCGGCCAGGGCCGAGGCAACAGCGGCGTGTATCTCGACGGGATCTATGAGCTGCAGGTCCTCGACTCCTACGGCCTGAAGCTCCAGAGCAACGACTGCGGGGGGATCTACCAGCAGGTCGTGCCCAAGTACAACGTGTGCAAGCCCCCCCTCCAGTGGCAGACCTACGACATCGTGTTCACCAAGGCGAAGCTCGACGGCGACAAGGTCACGAAAAAGGCCCGCGTGACCGTTAAGCACAACGGAGTGACCACGATCGACGATGCCGAGATCTCCCCCACGCCCGGCGGAGTGGGCGGGGTGAAGGAAGGGGAGCCCGGCCCGATCCTCCTCCAGGACCATTCCAACGAGGTCCAGTACCGCAACGTCTGGATCGTGCCCGGCGACGAGGGGA
>JANOBY010000424.1:0-1706 GCA_031411935.1 Planctomycetales bacterium
CTCCGGGGCGACGGGTCGGCCGCCCGCCTGAAGCAGGACGACCCCCTCTCGGGCGAGGGGGTCGTTGCCGGCTTCCTTTGTCACGTCCGCGACCTCTTCCCGGCCGAGGCCGTTACTTCTCGTCCAGCAGGAGCTTGACGGCGTCTTCGAGGTCGGACTTGTGGGCGGGGTCGAACCCCACCATCTTGAGCCTCACGGTGCCGGTGCGGTCGAGGAAGAGGGTGGTGGGGAAGCCCTCGAAGTCGGGCACCTGGGCCTCGGCCTTGCCGTCGGTCAGGGCGCATCGGTACGGGACGTTTTCGGACAGGAACTTCACGATCTTGGCCTTGGCCTGGGGGCCTTCCTGCTCCCCGCAGTTCACGCCCACGATCTCCAGGCCCTTGTCCTTGTACTTCTGGTAGAGGGAGGCGAGCACGGGCAGCTCCTCGCGGCAGGGCGGGCACCAGGTGCCCCAGAAGTCCACGATCGCGACCTTGCCCTTGAGCTCCTCGGTGGTCAGCGGCTTGCCCTCGAAGTCGGTCAGCGACAGGGAGAAGGGGAACGGCTTGTTCTCCTTCATCTTCTCGGCCACCGAGAGCGGCTTCTTGATGCCCAGCTTGGCGTAGAGCTCGTCGAAGTCGGGCCTGCCACGCAGGGAGTCCAGCTCGGCGTCGGTGGCGAAGGTGTCCTTCTCCTGGAAGCCCCGGTCGATCGCCTCCTTGAGCGCGCCCATGGCGGGGTCGGCCTTGCCCTCGATGGCCAGCGAGCACGCCTGGTTGTACAGGGCCATGGCGATGAGCTGCTTCTCGTTGCCCGAGAGCTCGCCGCCGGCCTTGATCAGGCTTCGCACGGCCTCGACGGACTTCTCGAACACGGCGGTCGCGCCCTTGCGGTCTCCGCCGCGGAGCGCCAGATCGGCCCCCTTGGACTGGGTGGCCTGGACGTACAGGACCAGCGCCCGGCGGTCGTCGGGCTTGTCCTTGAGGAGGGCGTCGAGCTTGGCGAGTGCGGCGTCCAGGCGGTTGGCGGCCAGGTCGTCGCGGGCCGCGAGCAGGGAGGCATCGGGCTTCTCGCCCACCGGCTCCGCGGGGGCCCCGGCCGCCTTCGGCTCGATGGGATTGTCGGGCGCGGCGGGCTTGTCGGGCGAGGCGGGGGCCGTGTCGCCCGCCGGGGGCTTCGCGGGGTCCTCGCCGCATCCGGCGGCCAGCGCGGCGAGCGCCAGGGCGATCTTCCAGGGGCGACGGTTCATGCGGAAGTCTCCGGTTGCACGGGGGATGAGGACGGTGCGACGATCCTCCCAGTTTGACGGAGATTGTCGAAACTCACAACGGGCATCCGCGGGCCTCAGCGCCGGTCGCGGCGGTCGCCGAGCTTGCGCAGGACCTCGCCCGCCCCGCGGGTGACCGAGGGCAGGACCTCGGGCGTGATCTTGGGCTGGTCGGCCGACCCCTTCACGTGGATCACCAGGAGTTGCCCGCCGAGCTTCAGGGCCGCGGCGCCCAGGCCGGTGAACTTGAACTTCTCCGAGCGCCCCAGCCCGGTCATGAACTGGAGGTCGAGCACCCGCAGGTAGCTGACCGTGCCCGAGCCCTGGAGGCTGATCATGTCGCTGGTGAACTTGATCGGGTTGAGCGTGGCCTGGCCGTTCTCGATGGTGAAGAACACGTCGGCGGAGTCAAACACCGTGCGCTCGCCGCGGGGCAGCTTCAGCGGCTTGATCAGCTCCA
>JANOBY010000425.1:0-45383 GCA_031411935.1 Planctomycetales bacterium
GGCTTGTCCAGCCGCATGCCCCGGCCCGACGCCCAGTTCGGATCCTGGCCGGCGCGGATCGCCCGCCGATAGCGCTGGGACGGCGTGACGGTCGTGGGATACCCCCGCGGAGCATAACGCACAACCCCCGGGGCCGCCACATAGAGACGCCTCGAAGACCGAGGGGCCGGGGCCACCACGAAGGACCGCGTGGGGACGGGGACCAGGACCGGCCGCGACTGCGCCGGGTACGCGTAGGACGGGATGGCGGGAAGCTGGGCCCGGCTCGCGCCGGCCCCCAGGACCAGCGCGACCACCACGACCCAGGCACGGAGAGGGAGTCTCATGGTGTTCCCCGAAGGACGGAGGAAGCGCCGATCAGGGAAGGAGGTCCCGGACCGCGACCTGCCCGACCTCGCGACCGCCGATGACCAGCCCCACGGCCTCATCGAGGAGAGAGACGCGGGTCGAGCGATAGGAGGGCGACTCCTCGGGGCCGGTGGGGTCGGTGCAGACCTCGACCACGCGATCGACTAGGTTGATGATCCAGTACACGGGGATGCCGGCGCGGGCATACATGCGTTTCTTGGTGTCCCGATCCCTCGCGAGCGAGGACTCGGCGATCTCGATGGCCGCGGCGGTATCCTCGGGCCCCGGGTGCCGCTTGATGTAATCGCGGATCGAGCCCCGGACCACGGCGACGTCGGGCTCGGGCACGCTGTCCGGCGTCTCGACGGATCCCTGAGACCTCACGTGCCAGCCCGTGTCCAGAAGCAGCGGACGCAGCAACTCGACGGCCAGCTCGATGCTCACCTGGTGGGGAGGATTCCGCGTCATCTGAGGCACAATCCATCCTTCGAGGAGTTCGTAGCGGTCGTCTTCGTCGAAGAAGCCGCCCTCGCAGAGCTTGTGATATTCCTCGACCGAGAATCGCCTCACGGGGAAGGGGGGTGCACCGGCCTCGGTCAAGGCCGCCGATGTCGAAAGCGGGCCGGAGCTCTCGGTCGCGGTAGACATGGAGAATCCCTCCTGGTCCGAGGGCTGGGTGTGGCCCCGGCCCTCTTTATACCATAACTCCCTTTTCGCTCGCGAGTTGCTCATACAGCGAGGCGAACCGCTCGACCATCGTGTCCACGCGGAACTCCCCCTCGGCCCGCTTGCGGCCGGCCTCGCCGAGGCGGAGGGCGAGCGGGCGGTCCTCGAGCACCTGCTGCAGGGCGCGGGCGAGCTCGATGGGCCGGTTCATGGAGACGAGCAGGCCGGTCTCGCCGTGGTGGACGACCTCGGTGGTGCCGGGGGCGGCGGTGGCGACCACCGGCTTGCGGAACCTCATGGCCTCGAGGACCACGTTGGGCAGCCCCTCGTACAGGCTGGGCAGGACGAGAAGGTCGCTGGCGGCGAGCAGGCGGGGCACGTCCTCGCGATGCCCGAGGAACTTGACGGCGTTGCGCAGGCCGAAGTCGTGCGAGAGGGCTTCCAGGCTCTCGCGCAGGGGGCCGTCCCCCACGATCACGGTGCGCAGGGCGGGCATCACGTGCTGGAGGATGTCCACGGCGGCGAGGAGGTCGTGCACCGCCTTCTGCGGGGCGAGCCGTCCGGCGAAGAGGATCATCGGGGCGTCGGCGGCGAACCCCAGGGAGCGGCGGACCTCGGCCGGGTCCACCGGGGGCGGCTCCTCGTCGCCGATGCCCGAGGGGATCACCGCGAGCTTCCCGGGCGCGATTCCCGCGTTGCGGTAGAACTCCGACACCGCGTTCGAGTTGCCGACCACGCGATCGGTCCATCGCGAGAGCAGGCGATCGACGGTCAGCTGCCCGCGCCCCTTCCATAAATCGACCGCCATCTCGGCCACGATCACCACGGGCACGCGGGCGTTGTGGGCGGCGATCCGCCCGTAGGTGTTCGCCGCGAAGATCCAGGTCTGGACCACGTCGAACCTGCGCTCCTTCATGAAGCGCGAGAGTCTCATCAGCGCCAGGGGGTCGGCCTTGAGCCGCTTGCCGATGAGCGTGACGGGGATCCCGGCCTCGCGGAGTTCGCCCTCCAGCGGGCCGAGGCGGGTGAGCGCGGCGACCTCCACGCGGAAGCGGTCGCGGGGCAGCCCTTTGGCCAGCAGGACCATCTGCTTCTCGGCCCCCGAGCGGTCGAGCGTGGGGATCAGTTGCAGGACGTTGAGCACGGGAAGGCCCTCGGGAACAGGCTTATCGGTCCGACCCGCGAACCAGGCGACGGAACAGGTCCAGGTGCTTGCGGGCCACGGCCTCGATCGAGAAGTTCTCGACCACGCGACGTCGCGCGACCTCGGCCATCTGCACCGCCTCGGGGTTATCGTACCAGCGCTTGAGGATCGCCTCGGCCAGGGCCTGCGGGTCCTCGGGCGGGACGAGCCTCCCGTGCACGCCGTCGTCGACCAGGCCGCGATTGCCGGGGATGTCGGTGGCCACGACGGGGAGGCCCAGGGCCATGGCCTCGAGCAGGGCGATGCTCATGCCCTCCTCGCGTGAGGGCAGGACGAACAGGTTCATGCGCCTGAGCAGGGGAAGCGGATCCTCCTGCGAGCCGATCAGATGGACCGAGGAATCCAGGCGCAGGAGGCGGATGCGGGTCTCCAGGTCGCGCCTCTGCGGCCCTTCGCCGATCAGCGTGAGGTGCGCCTGCGGCTGGTGGCGGGTCACGATCGCCCAGGCGTTGATCAGGACGTCGAGCCCCTTTTCCGGGGCGAGCCGCCCGACGAACGCCGCGCGGAAGCGGGTGGCCATCGGGAATTCGGGCTCCCACGCCTGGTCGGGCACGGGCACGCCGTTGGGCAGGTCGTGGATCTTCGCCGGGTCGTAACCCGCGACGATCAGCTCGGTATGCACGGCGGGGGAGATCGCCACGAAGGCGTCGGCCCTCTTGCAACGCTTGCCGATGCGCGCGCCGAATCGCCCCCAGCGCTGCCAGGCCAGGTCGCCGGTCGCCCCCGCGCCCTCGGGCCGGAGCACGACCGGGATCTTGAGCTTGCGCCCCACGCTCACGGCCACGAAGGCGTCATGCTTGAGCATGGACACATAGATCAGGTCGGGGGCGTGGGTCATCAGCCAGTGGTTGAGCGACTGCATGTAGAGCGACGTGCCCACGAACCGCAGCCACGAGGTCGGCAGCCTCACCACGGGCACGTCGGTCGATGGGGGGGCCCAGAACGGTCCCGGCGGTCGCGACGTGACGACCGTGACCCGGGCCCCCTCCTTCGCCAGCGCCGGGGCGAGGTAGCTGAGGACCTTCTCGGCCCCGCCAATCAGCGGCGGGTAGCGGCGGGTGACGAGCGCGATCTTCACTCAGGGTGGCCTCAGAAGAAATTCGCCGACGCAAACGCGGGTCGCGACGCACTCCCGGTCGGGCTCAGGCCGGCGTGCCCGAGGGGTCTCCGGGGTTCGTCGCGAAGTGGGGTTTCGTAGTATGCCTTGTTTCGGCCCTTCGGAATATGGCCCAGGGCCGAACGCGTCTTCGGCCCTCCCCGATCATGGCCGGGGCCCGCAAAAGACCGACCACGTCGCCTTCACGTCTCGGGCTCGTTCAGGATGCCCACGTAGGGCAGGTGCCGGTAGTCGTCGTCGAAGTCCAGGCCGTAGCCGACCACGAAGGCGTCGGGGATGGTGAACCCGCAATAGTCGGGCTCCAGGTGCACTTCCTGGCGGCCGATCTTGCGGAGGAGGACGGCGGTCTTCACCGAGTTCGCCCCGCGATCCTTCATGCGCTCGACCAGGGTCGAGAGCGTGTGGCCGGTGTCCAGGATGTCGTCGAGCAGGAGCACGTCGCGGCCCACCACGTCGGGGGCGAACGCCTCGTTGATGATCAGGGCCCCGGCCGAGGTCGTCGCCCCCTTGTAGCTGCTGGCCTGCAAGAGCGCCACCCGCAGAGGGAGGCCGATCTGGCGGATGAGGTCCGCGAGCACGATCAGGCTCCCCGTGAGGATCGCCACGATCGTGAGCGGCTTGCCGTGGTAATCGACCTCGATCTGCTGGCCCAGCGCCTGGACGCGCTGGCGGATCTGGTCCTCGGTGATCAAGACCTTCACGTCGTGGGCCCGGCGGAGGGATCGGGGTAGGCCGAGGCCCGGGACCGAGGCGGCCTGCCTGCGATCCCGGACCGATGGGCTCCCATCATGGCTTTTTGCCTCACGCGGGGTCAAGCCGCGGTTGCGGCCCGCCGTCGCGCCTTGAGCAGACCCACGCCCGCCGCGACCGACCAGAGGGTGATCGACAACGGCTCGGGGATGCTCGGCGGGGGATTGCCGCCCGATCCGCCCCCGTTGCCCCCGCCGGTCCCGCTGGAGGCGACGATGATGGGGTTGTCGATCCCCTGGGTGAGCGACCGCAGGGTGAGCAGCCCCTCGAACGCGGGGTCCAGGCTCAGGTCGAACGTGACGGTCCCGCCGTTGTCCAGGTAGCGGGGCGCCTCGCCGTTCGGGCCGAAGACCGGCTCGAAGACGATCCGGCCGTCCTTGATCACCTGCTTCTGCCCGAACAGCAGGCGGAGGCCCTGCACGCTCGTGCCGGTGCCCAGGGCGGTCGAGAAGTTGTCGGGGTCGAACCCGCTGGATCGGGCGGCGTCGATGGTCACCGGGCTGGCGGTGCGGGGCAGACCCGTTTCGGGGTCGTTGCCGATGATCGGCGCCTTGACCGATCCGGCGGGGATGACCGAGAAGTCGGCACGCGACACCGGGCCGCCGGTGTTGTTCTTGAACTGGAACGTGAGGATGGAACCGGCCTGCGCGGAGCCCGGCAGGGCGGCCCCCACGGCAACCACGATCATCCCCAGCAAGGCGGTCGAACGATGCATCACAACGAGAGTCCTCCTGACCGAACCGGACTGGATACGAAACAGGCCTCGGCGGAATTCAAGAAGTCCAGTCACGACGGGTGGTACCGCGAAGCTCGGTGCGAGTGCTCCGGAAACGGGCGGCATTGTGCGTAGGGACGCCCGAAGGGTCAAGGCGAGTTTGGATCGACGCCGGGGGCAGAGCCTTGAGCGGACCGAACGGCACCGGTAGGGTAGACCGGCGATTGCGATTCGAGCGAGATTCCCCGGAGGTGGCCTGTGAGCGTGGGTGCTGTTGCGGCGGTCAGGCGGGCGGAGCGTCGGCTGGTCCAGCGTCTTCGCGAGGCGGGGGCGACCTCGGCGTCGAGGGCGGTCGAGATGCCCGAGCTGCGATGGATCGAGGCGAGGCGTCTGCGCCGGTTCGTCGCCCGCGGGGTGATCGGCGAGGCCGCGCCCGGCCGGTTCTATCTGGACGAGGCCCGGTACGAGGTCCATCGCGGCCAGAGGCGCCGCCTGCGCGTGGTGCTGCTCGGGGGGATCACGCTCGTGGCCATCGGCGTGTTCTGGTACACCAACTTCCGTTGATCCGATCTCCGGGGCCCCGCGTCAGGACACCGTGTCGCTGGCCACGTCGAACGCCTGGAAGGCCACGCCCAGCAGGGGCATGATCAGCAAGGCGCTGAGCATCATGCCCAGCCAGGCCACGATCACGAACGCCACCCACCCGCCCGCGAGATAGGCCAGCAGCCCGAGGCCGGCGGCCACTCCGGTGATCAGGGCCAGGCTCAGCATCTTGGCTATCATGATCACCATCATGCGGCCCATGGCCTGCACGTCGCCCGGCGTGTGGGCCATCGGGCGCGATGGGAACCAGAGGAACATCAGGTTCTCGACCTCGAGCATGATCACGTTCAGAGGGATCGCGAACGCGACGATCCCCCAGAACAGGGGCGCGACCGGCCACGTGGCCACGGCCAGGATCGCGAAGGCCAGGGCCTGCGAGGCGCAGATCAGGGCCGCGGGCGTGGCGAGCTGCCCCATGACCACCTGCAAGGGGGACAGGGGCAGGGTCTTCAGGCCTTCCATCCGCTCGAAATCGCTCCGGAAGTCGAAGCTGACGATCGGCGACATGACCAGGACCGTGCCCAGGATGATCCCGGCGAAGCCCATCACGACGTCCGGATCCCCGCCCCCCAGGGGGAGGTGGAAATGCCCTCGGGCGACGTAGATGCCCACGCCGGCCAGGACCAGCATGGTGATCGGCACCACGAGCACGCGGGCGAAATCGCGATACGCCGTGGTCACCTGCCTCCAGAGGATCGGCCCCACGCCCCCCCACCACGGCAGGGCGGGCACCTGCTTCCACTTCTTGTTCGGGTTGCGTGAGGAGACCGACGGGCCGCCCTTGCGCATCCGCTCGAGCTTCGCATAGAAACGCTCGCTGCTGGCGGCGGCGGCCTCCAGGTACTGGGTGTCCAGCAACAGGATCGCCGCGACGAGCGCGGCATTGATCGCGAAGCCCACAAAGGCCCAGAGCAGGAAGTCGGGCCAGAGCCGCCCCGCCGAGATTGCCAGGACGAAGGGCCGGAACGGGGCGAGCGCCACCTGCACGGCCGGCGTGGCCTCCAGCTTCTTGAGCGCCTCCAGGGGCGTGAGCCCGGCCAGCGACCTCCAGCCCACGGACACGAGCGTGGCCCCGACCAGGACCACGATCAGCGCCACGGCCAGCTGCCTGCGGCGGGTCGAGGCCCGCGCCCCGATCGCCTGCCCGGCCAGGGTCACGGCCATCGCGAAGAGTTGCAGGAACGAGAAGGCCAGCACCAGCCCCACGTAGCCGAACGGCCAGAACCGCGTGTTCTGGCGGAACGCGAAGCTCATGAAGATGCCCATGAGCAGCGTGAGCGCGAGGTTCCCGCCGATCTTGTAGGCCAGCAGCTTGCGCCGGGTGAACGGCGCGGGGAACAGGAAGCTGATCTCGGCCGGGCTGAAGGCGAACGCCTTGTCGCCGGGCGAGAACAGCAGGGTGCTCAGGCAGTAGACCAGCAGGAGCACGGGCCCGAACCGCTGGAAGCCCTCGATCTGCATCGCGGCCCCGCGCGGCTTGGGGTCGAGGAACACGGCCAGGATCGACGGCGCGAAGATCATCAGGCCCACGGCGGTGAGCAACAGGCCCTTGGCCGTGCCGAGCTTGCGGCCCATGCGGCGGAGCCATCCCCAGAGCCGCAGGCGGAGCAGGAGGACGAGCGCGGGATCCACGGTCAGAACCCCTCCGCGTCGAGGGCCGGCTCGGGCTTTTGTTCCTCGGTGAGCCTCAGGAAGAGGTCCTCCAGGGACTCGGAACGTCCGTCCTCGGCGGCCTTGCGCGACAGCTCGTCGAGCCTCCCGCTGAGGATCACCTGGCCCCGGTGGAACATGAGCACGCTCGTGCAGAGGTCCTCGACCAGCGACAGCAGGTGCGAGCTGATCATGACCGCCGCGCCGTCCCGGGCCCGGGCCTGCACCGTCTGCTTCATGGTCCGGATCCCGCGAGGGTCCAGCCCCGTGAGCGGCTCGTCCAGCAAAATCGCCGAGGGGTCGTGCAGGAACCCGCAGCCGATCGCCACCTTCTGCCGCATCCCTCGCGAGAGCTCGGAGGCCAGCGCCCCGCGCTTCTCGGTCAGCTCGAACTGCTCGAGCAGGACCTCGGCGCGTTCGGGCCAGGCGGGATCGAGCCGGTAGGCCGAGGCGATGAACCGGAAGTGCTCCCACACGGTCAGGGTGTCGAAGAGCTTAGGGTCGTCGGGCACGTAGCACAGGGCTTGCTTGGCCGCCACGGCATCGGTCGCCATGTCGTGCCCCGAGACGAGGATCCGGCCCCGCGTGGGGGTGAGGATCCCGGCCAGGGCCCGCAGGGTGGTCGTCTTGCCCGCCCCGTTGGGGCCGATCAGCCCGAGGACCTCGCCCGGCTCGACCCGGAAGGTCACGCCCTGGACGGCCACGGTCTCGCCGTAGATCTTGTGGTAATCCTCGACGACGATGGACAAGGCGACCGCTCCGGGCACTCGGTGATGGGGGGCGAGGGGTCCGAAGGATTGCGGACCCCTCGCCGGACACGCGATTATCTCGCCGGGCGGGCGAAATGCAACGGGGCACCGGCCCCCCGGGTCAACGAGGGCCGCGCGGGCCGAACGGCCCGACAGGCATCCCGGGAGGCCGGAACCCGGGCTGGCCGGGCATGTTGCCGGGCGGGCCGGGCATGTTCTCGAACGGGTTGTTCGGGGCCGGCTGGGGGGTCTCGGTCCAGGTGAGGGTCACGGAGTCCGAGGCGGGCTCCTGGCCCCCGGCGTCGGGGCCGAACCCTTGCCGCTCGAAGTGGGCCTCGAACGGCCCCTCATTCCGGTCCATCTGCGGGACCGTGACGCCCACCGTGCCCGAGGGCATGAGGTGCACCGGGGGGACGATCCGCGTGATCCCTCGCGAGCTCTTGATGCAGAGGTCATAGAGCCCCGCGGCCGACGGGTCGAGCCGGTAGTCGATCTCGAACGACACGCCGCCCGTCCCGCCGAACTGGCCCGGCCCCCGGCCGGGCATGGCCCGACCGCCGGTGATGCTCACCCGCCTCGAAGAGTTGGCCGTGGCCATAAAAACTCCGCCACCGGGAATGCCCGGAGGGGGGCCGAAGTTGCCGGGCGCCCCTCGAGGGGCCCGCGGCCCGCGAAAGCTCGCCGCGACCAGGATCAGCACGACCAGGCCGACCCCGCCCCCGACGGTCCAGGCCATCCCCTTCAGGAAACCGACCCGGCCCAGGATCGCCAGGAACCCGCCCAGGATCAAAAGCGCGACCCCGCCGCCCATCTGCGCCTCGGGCGAGAGCGCGTGCAGCCCCTTGATCTGAAGCCCGACCAGCGGCAGGACGAAGGCGAGCACGCCGCCGACCATCAGCGAGAAGCCGACCTTCTGGAGCTGGGACTCATTCTCGGAGGACGACCGCGACCTCGGCCGCGACCCTCCGCGTGAGGGCGAGGCCTCGGGCGCCAGGCCCGGCCGGCGAGGAGGGGGCAGGGGGGCCTCGTCCTGATCGTCAAGCCCGTAGAGGTCCACCTTGGGGGCCGAAGCCGCCGGGGCCGCCTTGCCCGGCGAGGGGATCGCCAGCTCGGTCCCGCATTCCTTGCACTTGACCTTGCGCCCCGCGAGGCCGTCATCGACCCGGTACTTCCGCGAGCAGAATTCGCAGGTGAACGTGATCATCGTCGTCCTCGCCTCCCTGGACTGGCAACGTCCCCGACCGCAAGGCGAGCAAGCATACACCGAGGCGTCCATGCGGGCAACGCAGCGAGTCTTACGATCGCAAGCCCCGCTCGCGGAGCAGCCGATCGGCCCACTCGTTCCAGTCCGCAACGAGCGCCACCGCGGGGGGCGACCGGTAATCCACGACCAGATCGTACGCGCCCCGGTCGTAGGCCGTGTCCAGCACCTGCTGCAGGCGGAGCTTCACGTCGGGGTCTCCCGCCCTGAGCGGGATGGCCACGGTGGGCAACCTGTCGAAGAGCCGAATCGGCCAGATCCATCCTTCGGGACGATCCTCAACCCTGGACACGTGAACGAGATACTCCAGCGGGCCGACACGATGGCGAGGGGTCAGCGAATGCCCGCGGCGCAGGAGATCGATCTCGACCCAGTGGCTCCGGGAGTGCATGACCTCCCATCGCTTCTGTTCGAAGCTGTCGGCCCCTCGCGAGCCGACGACCTTGTTCGCCGGGCTGAGGATCTCGATCACGGCAACGATCGACCGATCTTCACGATCCAGAATCTGCAGGTAAGGTTCTCGCGTCTCGGTCTCGATCAAGGTCGTGACCCGCATGGGCTCGATCACCCGGGTCCCGGCATCCTCCCATGATCCTGGATCCTGCCAGGATGGACCGGGAGCGATGTGAAGGTCGGGAACAATGGGCCGGCCCGACGTGGAGAACCCACCATCATCCGACACGTAGACCCGTTCCTCGATCCGGACCAGATACCTGGGCCTGAGCTGATCGACGAGCAGATCGCTCGCGGATGAGATCATGCGGTGGTGCAGGTCAGGCCAATGCGCGGGATCTTCCAGGTACGGGTCCATCCCCGGAAACGGCGAGGGCATGGCGAGGCTCCTCGATGGGTGCGAACTTTTGCCCGTGTTCGGGGCCTCTCCCTATTGTAGCCGGGGGACGGCTGCAAGGGACGAGCCATTCCCAAACCCCTCGGGGGCCTTTAGACTGGCCGTTTCGGCCCGAGATCCTGGGTCGTGACCGATAGGTTCGGGGGCGGTGTCATGGCGACGGCGGAGACAGACAGGCGTGCGGTCCTCTTGAGGCCGGATGACGACGTGGCCGTGGCCTCGGAGCCGATCCCCAGGGGCACGGTCCTCCGGGCGGGCGAGCGCGAGATCGAGGTCCGCGAGCCGATCGCCCTGGGCCACAAGGTCGCCGTGCGCGACGTGGAGGTTGGCGAACCCGTCCGCAAGTACGGCCAGGTGATCGGGTTTGCTTCGGTGCCGATCCCCGCCGGCGCCTGGGTCCACGTCCACAACATCGAGGCCAACCTCTTCGACCGCGACTACGCCCACGGGTCGGTCCAGGCCGTGGTCCCGCCCATGGGCGAGCCCCGCACGTTCCAGGGATACCTCCGGCCCGACGGCCGCGTGGGGACCCGCAACTATGTGGCCGTGATCAGCACCGTGAACTGCTCGGCCAGCACCTCCAAGGCGATCGCCGACCGGTTCCGCGACGGGGCCTGGCAGCGCGACTATCCCAACGTGGACGGGATCTTCGCCATCACCCACAAGCAAGGGTGCGGCCAGCCGTTCGAGGGGCCCGACCACGCCATGCTCGAGCGCGTGCTCGCCGGGTTCGCCAACCACCCCAACGTGGCCGCCTACGTGATCGTGGGGCTGGGCTGCGAGGTCGCGCAGGCCGGGCACCTGGTCGAGTCTCAGAACCTCGTGATGAAGGGCTCGGAAACGTCCGCAAGCCCCAAGGCTCACCGCCCTAACGTCCTGAATATCCAGGATCAGGGCGGGATCACCAAGACGGTCGAGGCCGCGGTCCAGGCCGTTTACAAGCTCCTGCCCGAGGCCAACCGCTGGACCCGCACGACGCAACCGGCGTCGAAGATTCACCTTGCGCTGGAGTGCGGCGGGTCGGACGGGAACTCGGGCGTGACCGCCAACCCCGCGCTGGGCGTGGCCGCCGACATGATCATCGCGCAGGGGGGGACCGCCGTCCTAGGCGAGACCACCGAGATCTACGGGGCCGAGCACCTGCTCACCCGACGCGCGGTGAGTCGCGAGGTCGGCGAGAAGCTCGTCGAACGCATCAAGTGGTGGGAATGGTACACCGGCGTGTTCGGCGCGGTGATCAACAACAACCCGTCGCCGGGCAACAAGGCCGGGGGCCTGACCACCATCTACGAGAAGTCGCTGGGCGCCCTCGCCAAGGCCGGGTCCACCCCCCTGGTGGACGTGGTCCCGTATGCCCAGAGGGTGGACACGCCCGGCCTCGTGTTCATGGACACGCCCGGATACGACCCGCCCTGCACCACGGGCCTGGTGGCGGGCGGGGCGAACGTGCTGGTGTTCACCACCGGGCGAGGGAGCGTGCTGGGCCTGAAACCTACGCCCTGCATCAAGGCCGCGACCAACACCCCCATGTACGACCGCATGATCGACGACATGGACTACAACGCCGGGACGATCCTCGCCGGCGAGTCCGTCGAGTCGGCCGGCCGTCGCATGTTCGAGCTGATCCTCGAGGTGGCCAGCGGCCGGACGACCAAGAGCGAGGTCTCGGGCGTGGGCGAGGAAGAATTCGCCCCCTGGCACATCGGCCCCACCATCTGACGGCCAAATGCGAAAGGCCCGGGAAGACAGCGTGTCCTCCCGGGCCCTGCGCGATCGGGTCGACCTTCCAGAGGAAGGATCAATAGGCGTCGGCACCGATGATTTCGCCGCCCGCGATGGTGCCGAGGCCTCGCCACGTCGCGCCGTTGATGGAGTCCTTGACGAACTTGACGCTCCCGTCGCCCATGAGGACGTTCACGCCGCCGGGGTGGTAGCTCCGGGCGTTCACGGCCGAATAGGTCGGGCCGCCATTCTGCTCGCGAATCCCGGTGAGATCCAGGTCCGCCAACGGGGATCCCACGCGGTGGATCCGCTTGTTGGGCGGCCACGCGGTCGTGAAGCCCGTCTGATGAACGTGGCCGTCAACCCATTCGGTGTGGCCCGTCGTCTGCAGCGAGCCACCCGCGTTGTACTCGGGAGCGGCCACGTGGGGATCCGAGTCCGGCCCGGGCACGGGGCTCGGAGTGGTCACGTTCGCCAGCCCGCCGGAGAAGTCCCGGAGGTAAATTTGCTGGGCCTTGACCTCGGCGGCCACGACCGTTTGACTCAGGCCGTCCGAGATGTCCGAAAGCCGTTTCGCCCGATTGACCTGGAACGCCCCCCGATTGTCGATCCCCTTGAATCCTCCCCACACGTACCAATCGCCCATGTTCCAGCCGTAGTTCGTCGGGGCCGCGAGGCCAAAGCTATGCTGCACCAACTCTTGATTCTTGGGGTCGCTCGGGCAGACGAAGGCCGAGACGACATGCCGCGCGATGGTGTGGTTCGACGGGTGGCTGTAGCTGACCGAAAAGTTGACCGCCGCGAATGAAGCCGTCTGTTCGAGGTAGGGCAAGAGGCGAGCATGGGCACTCCATCCGCCATAGGCCACTCCCCCGCCGGGGATGAGCCGGGCCGTCCCGGCCAGGGGGAACGTGCCCAGGCTGGCCTCGTAATTGTGAATCGCAAGTCCAAGCTGCTTGAGGTTGTTCGTGCACTGCATGCGACGGGCCGCCTCGCGAGCGGCCTGCACCGCCGGCAACAGCAGAGCGATCAACACGCCGATGATCGCGATCACAACCAGAAGTTCAATGAGGGTGAAGCCTCTTCGCGTGCGAGCCATGACAAATCCTATCCTATGATTCTGAGACTCAATCTCAACGAAATCTATCTTCGGCGGGTCGTAGCGAATTGTCAACCCCCGGCGAAGGGTTTTTGGCCTGGACCTACGACCGGAGGCCGAGGGGTCATCCCTCGACGCGGTGGGGCTTTTGCGCGATAGTCATCGTGATCGAGACCTGCCGGCAACGACGAGCGTGGAGCCTTTCGCTTGGCCAAGATGAGCACGAGCCTGAGCCCCGGCGGCCGCCCCGCGGCGTACCCCTTCCTGCTCGCGGAGCTCGTGGCGCTCCAGGGCCTGTGGCTCGGCTGGTGGCTCGCCGAACCCCTTCCCAATTCGGGGAACATCGGCGGGCGGATCTACCGCTTCTATCTGCTCTCCCGCACCTTCCCCCAGGTCGTGCCGGGCGTGTCGTATGCGCAGTCGCGGATCGGGCAGATCGCGGGCGAGCTCGACCAGCCGGGGAACCTCGTCCAGCGAGGCCCCATCCTGCTGGCCGCGGCGTTGATCGTGCTCGCCGGGCTCGGCCTGGGCGACCTGGCGTTGCGCGGCCTGCGGGTCCGATCCGCCCTCTCGTGGAAAGAGCGCGTCCCCCTGAGCTTCGGGCTGGGGATGATCGCGCTGGGGCTCCTCACGCTGGGGCTGGGCCGCGCGGGGCTGCTCCTGGCGATGCCCATCCGGGGGCTTCTTGTTCTGCTCGCGGGGTGGTTCGCGGCCTCGACCTGGGTCGGCCCGGCGGGAGCCGACGATCGCCATGAAGATCGGCGCAATGTGTTGCCCTTCCTGGGCTTCCTCGCCGTGACCGCGCCCTTCGTGATCCTCATGCTGCTGGCCGCGATGCTCCCCACGATCGATTTCGATGCGCTCGAATACCACGTGCAGGGGCCGAAGGAGTCTTATCTGGGCGGGCGGATCGCCTTCCAGCCGCACAACGTGTACACGAGCATGCCCTTCGGCGTGGAGATGCTGCACCTGCTGGGCATGGTGGTCCTGGGCGACTGGTGGCGAGGGGCGCTCGTGGGGCAGGTCGTGGTCATGGTGCACGCGCCCATGGCGGCGGCCATGATCGGCCTGGCCGCCTCGCGGATCGGCTCGCCCCGGGCCGGATGGGTCGCGGCGGTCGCCTACCTGACCACGCCCTGGGTCTTCCGCCTGGCGGCCCTGCCTTACGTGGAGGGGCCCATGTGTTACTACCACGCGGCGCTGATCTGGGCCGCGCTTCGGGCCGACTCGCCCCGGGGATGGGGCCTCGTGGGGGCCCTGGCCGGGGGGGCCATGGCGTGCAAATACCCGGCGTTGATCTCGGCCGTGGTGCCGTTCGGCCTGGCGGCCCTGGCCTCGCGGTCGCCGAAGGCCGTTCTGGGCTTCACGATCGGGGTGGCGGTCGTGATCGGGCCGTGGCTCGCGAAGAACGTGGTGGACACCGGCAATCCCGTGTATCCGCTCCAGAACGGGCTCTTCGGCGGACAGCCCTGGAGCCCCCAGCGCGAGGCCAAGTGGCAGGCCGCCCACGGCGCGAAGCCCCCCTCCTGGTCGGCCTTCCGCGACGGGGTGATCGACGTGGCGGGCCGGTCCGACTGGCAATCCGGGCTCTACCTGGCGCTCGCCCCGCTGGCCTTTCTGCGTCGCGGCTCACGCCGCCGAGAGGCCTGGCTCCTGGCCTATGTCGCATCCATCTTCGGCACCTGGTTCTTCCTCACCCATCGCCTCGATCGGTTCTGGCTGCCCGTGCTCCCTCCTCTCGCCGTGCTCGCCGGGTTGGGGGCCGACTGGACCCGCGGCCGGGTCTGGACGGCCTGGCTCGGGATCGTGCTTTTTCTGGTCACGGTCACGAATTTCGCCTACGCGACCACGCCGCTCACGGCGTTCAACGAGTGGACCGGCGACCTCTCGGCCCTGCGGAGGCGCGTCCCCGACCTGCTCAATGCGCCTTTGGCGAAAATGGACCGGGAACTCCCCGCAGACGCCAGGCCGCTGCTGGTGGGCCAGGCGGCGGTGTTCCACCTCGACCACACGGTCGTGTTCAACACGGTGTTCGACGACGAGATTCTGGAAACCCTCGCCCGCGACCGCACCCCCGAGCAGGTCCGCCGGGCCTTGCTCGACCGCGGCATCACGCACATCTATGTGGACTGGCCCGAGATCGCGCGCCATCGCAAGCCGGGCGGATATGGGTTCACGGATTTCGTCCAGCCCGAGGTCTTCGCCCGATGGGTGGATGCCGGTGTGCTCGAGCCCATGCCCGCTCCGGGCCCCGATCGCGACCTGTTCCGCGTGCGGAAGCCGTGAAAAACGCCGCATCTGGCCTCCCCCTGCGTGCCGATTTCGGCGATGATCCGCGCCCGAAGGTCGGGGCATGAGCGTCGGGACAGGGGACCAACCATGGACGGGTTGACGGTCGTGACCGGTGGTGCGGGGTTCATCGGCAGCCACCTGGTGGACCTGCTCGCCGACCGGGGGGACCGCGTGAGGGTGATCGAGCGTCCGGGCGCGGCCGTGGGGCACCTGCCCGCGGGCGTGGAGGTCGCCTGGGCCGACATCCGCGACGATCAGGCCGTGCGCTCGGCCATGAGCGGGGCCACCTCCGTCTTCCACCTCGCCGCCAATCCGAACCTGTGGGTGCGCGACCGCCGCGAGTTCGACGCCGTGAACCATCGGGGGACCGTGCACGTGCTCGACGCGGCGATCGCCCAGGGCGCTCGTCGCATCGTCCATGTGTCGACGGAAAGCATCCTCACTTGCGCAAAGCGGGTCGGCCCGATCGCCGAGGACGTGGTGGTGACCGAGGCCGACGCGGTGGGGCCCTATTGCCTGTCGAAGCTGCGGGCCGAGGACGCGGCGAGGCAGAGGGCCCGCGCCGGGCACCCGATCCTGATCGCCAACCCCACCATGCCGGTGGGGCCCGGAGACCGCGGGCTCTCCCCCCCCTCGCGGCTGATCCGCGACTTCGCGCAGGGCAGGATTCCTGCAATTCTGAATTGTTCGCTTAATTTAATCGACGTGCGCGACACAGCACGGGGCCTGCTCCATATCCAGGACAGAGGCCGCGTGGGGGTCCGCTACCTGCTCGGGGGGGCGAACCTCACGCTCTCGGGCCTGTTCGAGAGGCTTTCGACCCTGACGGGGATCCCGGTTCCCAGGAATTCCGTCCCCTTTCCGGTGGCCCTGTGCTATGCTTATTTCAGCGAATTCTGGGCGGATCTCGTGACGGGACGCTCGCCCCAGGCGACGGTCACCGGCGTGCGGCTCACGCAGAGGACGATGCACTTCGATGCGTCGCGCAGCCTGCGAGAGCTCGGCCTGAGCGTCCGCCCGGTCGAGGAATCCCTGGCCGATGCGGTGGACTGGCTGGCCGAGCCGTCGGAAACGCATAAGCAGGATCGGAAATCCTCGGTTCCTGCTTGCGTGTCGGGCGTGTCGCCCTTACGTTAACGTTTCTTCACGGCCATCGGGCCGAAGGGCCGATCCTGACTCGAGGGTTGGCCGACCGCCTCGAAGCGTTTTTTTGCAACCTCGGCTGGTAGGAATCGCCCAAAACCTTGTTGACGTGATTGTCCCACCACGACAACAATCGCGGGCCTGAACGCTGGAAAGGTTTGCGAATCCGAGATTTTCCGTCCCGGACCTGTCCCCGGTATCGAAATTGAATAGGATCTTCAGCTAGGCGAGTAGAATTGGATACGTTGCCGGTTCTATGATGAGTTTACCGCCCCGCGTCTTCGCTATAACGTGACCGTCACATCATCGGTCCAGGACACGCCCCATGTCCGTACGCCTGGTGGCCTTGGATGAAGGGTCGGATATCGCGCTCGACCGCGAGATGTTGGTGGTGGGCCGCCATCCCCAATGCGACGCGCGTCTGGATTCGATACGCGTGTCGCGGCGTCACTGCTGCATCATGACGCCGGATAAGGGCGAGATTATCGTCAAGGATCTGGGCAGCACGAACGGGATCCGGATCAACGGGCAGAGGGTCGAGAAGGGGCGGCTCCGGCCCGGGGACGAACTCTCCATCGCCCACATCCGCTACCGGTTCGACGACGGGGTGGGGCAGGAGATGACCATGGCCGAGCCCCTGTCGGAGCGCAACGGCTCGCAGATCCACCCCTCAAGCTCCAACCGCGATCGCGAACCCAACTATCGCATCCGTTCGCCGCTGATCGGCACCCCGCCGGGCGGCCACAAGGTGATCGCGGCGCCGGTCCTCAACGACGAGAATGCCCTGGCCGCGGCCGTACGCGAGTTGCTGCCCTCGTCGGTCGCCGACAAGTGCCGGATCCAGGTGATTGTGCAGATGCCGCAGGACTCGGGCGAGGATCCGGAAGCATGTCCGCCCGACTCGTCCCACTGACGCCCGGCTCCGCGCCCACCATCTCGCTCCAGCGTCCGGTCCTGCTCCTCGGGCGTCATCCCGAATGCGACGTCCGGCTCGATCTGCCGAGCATCTCGCGGCGGCACTGCTGCCTGGCCCTGGCCTACGATCGCCTCACGATCCGCGACCTGGGAAGCCTTCACGGCGTGTGGGTCAACGGCCAGCGCGCCGAGGAATCGCAGCTGCACGCCGGCGACGAGATCGCCATCGGCCCGCTCCTCTACCGCTTCGAGGAGGACGCGCCGCCTCCCCCCCGGCCGAGCCCGCCGGCCCCCGCCGAGGTCGTGCCCACGCCTCAGGCCCCGCCCGAGATCTCGACGGACGACGATCTCATCCCGCTGAGCGGCCTGAATTTTTAGGCCCAGCGGACAGATTCCGGAGCGAAGCCCGCCCCCAGGCGATCGAGGCCGGGGCTCGATTCGATACTATCGGGAGGCGAGGGGCCGTTGAGCACCTCGCCCGCTCGTTGACAATCGGGACCATCGGGACGGGCGACCCAGGACGGCCAGGGACCCGGGATTTCGCGAAAACGTGAATTTGCAGAACGAACCCAATTTGGCCTTCGGGCCGAAACGCATGATCACGCGGATGGGATTCACCAGTAACGACTTGGAGCTCGTGACGGAAAAGAACCGTCGCCTCACGACGGAAAAACGAACCCAAAACGAACCCAAAACGAAGCCATTTTTGGGGCTTCGAGAGGAAAACGAACCCATTGGCCAGGGGGTCCGCGGCGAATGGGCGACCCCGATCCGTCCGGGCGAGGGTCCTTACTTCACCAGCTCCGGCAGATACTTCACCGGGAGGGTGCCGTGGCTCAGCACGGCCTCGTGATAGCGCCCCAGGGAGAACGCGTCCCCCTTCGCCTTCTGGACGTTCTGCCGGAGGCGGTGGAAGGCGACCCGGCCGACGAAGTAGGTCGAGAGCTGGCAGGACGAGAGCTTGGACCGGACGATCTTGCCCAGGGCCTCCCCCTCGGTCTGGAAGGCGCGGCCCACGAGCAGGTCCATGGCCTGGGCATCGGTCATGGATCCGGCGTGCATCTTGTTGTCGAGGATCGCGTTGACCACCGCCCGCAGGTAGAACTTCATCTGCTGGAGCCTCAGGCGGAGGTCCCCCGCGCCGAAGCCCTGGTCGAGCATCATCCGCTCGGTGTAGACCGCCCATCCCTCGGCGAAGGTGCCCGAGGAAAGGACCTTGCGGATGAGGCTCGGGCAGCGATTGGAGTACTCCAGCTGCACGTAGTGGCCGGGATAGGCCTCGTGGATGGTGAGGATCTTGAGCATGGCCGAGTTGTACTCGCCCAGGTAGCTCTCGACCTTCTTCGCGTCCCAGTCGGAGGGCGGAGGGCTGATGGCGTACTCGCTCGCCCCCTGCGGGTCGAGCGGAGGGGCGCTCTCCAGGTAGGCCACGGACACGCCCCGCTTGAATTCCGGCATCTCCAGGATCCGGCAGCGGTCGGTCTCGGGCAGGGCGAGGATGTCTTTGGCGGCGATGAACTGCTTGATGTCGGCCACGGTGGCCTTCGCGTCGCTGACCAGGCTCTCGGGCGTCCCGTGATCCTTCGCGATGACCGAGAGGACGGCGGAGGTCATGGCGCGTCGGCCGGCGGGGTCGTCCAGGGGGACGGGCTTGCCGGGGAACATCTCGGCCCAGAGCACCCGGGCGATCAGGGCCATCTCGGCTTCGACCCGGTCGGCCTCGGCCTCGGCCTCGGCCAGGACCTCGGCGGCGCTCAGGCCGGCGTCGAGCTCATACTCCAGCTTCTCGGCGAAGAGCGCGGGTCCGATCCGCCAGGAGTCCGTGGACCGGGGCAGGACCTGGGTCTTGAGGAAGTCGACGTGGCGATCCAGGGCGCTCACGATCTTCGAGGCCTTGTCGCCAAGTTCCCCCTGGCCGGGGGGCTGGCCGGCGAGGGTGAAGATCTCGGCCTTGTAGAACTCCATCGCCCCCTGGGCCTGGCGGATCGCCGTCTCGGTCTTGATCCGGGGCGGGCTGCCGATCGTGGCCCTGGCCACGTCCACCACGCTGGGGATCTTCTCCATCCGGGCGATCACGTTCCGGAGGTTGACCTCGCGGGGCAGGGTGGACTGGGTGAGGATGGCGTAAACGCAGTCGGTCAGGTAGGTGCCGTAGGTGCGGGGGTCGTCCTCGAAGGGTCGGAAATGCTCGTCGAGCCAGAGCTCCCGCTTGAGATGGTGCTCGAGGATGCCGTAATCGATCCGACCGTCGGCCGAGAGTTTGGCCCGGTCAACCTTCCTGGGCAGGTCGGCCAGGGTCGCCCGCATCCGGGCCACATTGGCGGCGCGGGCGGCGGGGGAGAGATCATCCAGGAGGTGATCATACTTGTGCTCGCCCAGTTGCGTGGCGAGCACGGGCTGGGCGCGGAAGCTCTCTTCGAGGAAGTCCCGGAAGAAGCGATCGAGGACGGCGTCCTCTCCCCGAGGACCGGCCGCGGGGGCATCGTCCGCAGCCAGGGCATGTGAGGCGAACGGCAGGAGGCCGAGGAGCCCGAAGGCGACCCAGAGTTTCATGGCGAGGCTCCCGGAAGGCGGTGCGAAGGGTTAATCTCGGGCCGGGCGGGGAGAGGGTCACGGCGATCATACCGGGGCCGCGCGCATGCCGGAACGGCCCATCGCGGCCCGAGGGAGAAAAAGACCGCACGATGATGACGCCTCCGGCAACTATCCTGTCGTGATGAGCCGAACGAACACTCAGACGACACCCCATGATCCGATTGACTGGGCCGCGGCCCTGGCCGAGCACGGACGCTGGCTGCGGCTGGTGGTGCTGGCCCGGGTGGGGGACCGTCACGCGGTCGAGGAGGTCATGCAGGAGGTCGCGGCCTCGGCCGTGTCGCAACGCTCGCCGATCGGCGACCGGGAGAAGCTGGCCCCCTGGCTGCACCGGATCGCGGTCAATCAGGCCCTCCTGTATCGCCGAGGGCGAGGCCGTCGGCATCGGATGATGGCCCGATATGCGGAGCATCGGCTCGCTGAGGAGGAAGAGCAGGGCGGGGCCGACGCGCTGGACTGGCTCCTCCGCGACGAGCGGGCGGGCCTGGTCCGCACCGCGCTCGATCGCCTGCCCCGCCGAGACGCGGAGATCCTGCTGCTGAAGTATCTCGAAGATTGGTCCTATCGCGAGCTTTCCGACCATCTGGGGCTGACCTTGCCCGCCGTCCAGGCCCGCCTGCACCGCGCCCGGGCTCGGCTGCGAGGGGCCCTGGTTGCGACCCGAGTGATCGAGGTGTGTGAATGATCCCCCACGACGACGAAAGCCGGTTTGGCGAATCGATCGACCTGCTCGTGGATGGCGAGCTGGACGAGGCATCGAGACGAATCCTGCTCGGGAGGCTCGACACCGAGCCCGACGGCTGGAAGCGGTGCGGGTTGGCCTTCCTGGAGGCCCAGGCCTGGCGGGGCGCGATGGCCCCTTATCGGGGCATCCTGACTCACCCCGTCGTACGTCAGTCTGCCGGAAATCCGCCCTCGCGAACCGGGGCCCCGAACAGGCGTCGAGCTCCCTGGCGAGGCGTGTGGATCGCGAGGGCCGCGATGCTCTGTGTGGCCTTCGGCCTGGGCTGGTTGACGAGACCCACGAGTTCCGGGGAACCCCCGACCATCGTCGGGAACCATCGTCCTCTCGAGATGCCCCCACAACCCGTCGCCGCGACGGTCGAGCCCAACGTCCCGCCCACGCCCTCGCCCAGCTATGCCCGTGGTCGGCTGGAACGCGAGGGGTACCAGGTCGAGAAGCGGGTGATCCTGGTGCCCGGCTCCACCCGAGACGGTCGCCCCGTGGGCGTGCCCGTCGAGCAAGTGAAGGTCCGGTTCGTGGGGAACCGTGCCGTCTGATTCCTCGTCTTTTACGATGGAGCGTCTCATGAATTGCGCAGGACTAGCGTCGTTGATCTTCCTGCTCTCGGCCGCCGCGTCCGATGACGGTCCCGGGGCGAAGAGTCCGCAAGCGGACGGGAAGACGGAAAGTTCCGAACGCCTCTCGAAGCCTCGTCTGCATCTGGATAACACCACCCACTTCGCGAATGCATCCTGCATGTCGTGCCACACCCCGACGCGTGATGAGTCCTTCCGCAACTTCCAGACGACCCATTCGTGGCTCGACGTGACGCGACCTGTGGGCGCCGAGGGTCTGGGCGCGGACCTGATCCCGGCGGATGAGACCCTGCGGCTGCAACTCAGCCTGCCGGAAGGCCAGGGGCTGGTGGTTTCGAGCGTGGCCCCGCAGAGTCATGCCGAGCGTTGCGGCCTGAAGTCGAACGATATCCTCCTCTCCCTCGGCGACAAGCCGCTGCACACCGCCGAGGAGCTGATCCTTCACCTGACGAGCGCCGTGCAGCAGGCGACGCGCCCCGACTCGCCCACCGTCTTGCCGCTCACCCTGATGAGGTCGGGCCAGACGATCAAGCTCCAGGTGCAGCCCGAAGTCCGCGTGAGGCTCGCGCCGGTGGTCCAGGAGAAGCCCGAGTATTACCTGGGCACGCCCGCCAACCCTGTGGATGAGACCCTCCGCGCTCAACTGATCGTCCCGCAAGGCACGGGCCTGATCCTCGGCGAGATCGCCAAGGATTCCCCGGCGGCAAAGGCGGGGCTCCAGCAGAATGACATCCTCCTGGGGTTCGACTCCAAGCCCGTGCCCGATGTCGATGCGTTGAGGGCCGCCATCCAGGCCACCGAGGGCAAGCCCGCCAGGCTCCAGATCCTTCGCGCAGGCAAGCCCCTGGATCTGACGGCGACACCCGAGGTCCGCAAAGCGGCAACCCCGTCCAACTGGCTGTTCCAGGACATCCAAGCGAGGGATCGATTGTACTGGATGGATGGCAATCTCGTGACCGTCCTTGCCAACCCCGACGCCCTGACAAGGTCCGAGGCGTCGGTGCAGTACCGCCTGGCGGATCCCCTCAAGACGGCTCAAAACCTTGCCGTGGTGCCGAACCCCGCCACGGAGGCCGCCGAACTGACCCGGAAGATGGAGGAGCTCAATGCCAGGCTCGACAGGTTGAGCCAGGCCGTCGAGGCCCTGACCAGGGCGCAGGTTCCCGGGGCGAAGTGATCCCTCCAGACGTTCGGCCGGCGGCCGCAGTCCTCCGTGATCGACGGAAAGGCCGCCGCTTTCTGCTCGCTATCGGCCCTACCTCGGTCCGTCCGCAATCGCCTTGCGGTAGACCTCCAGGTAGCGGTCGATGTTGCGGTCCATGCCAAAATGCTCGGCGGCCACGGTGTGGGTGGCCGCGGCCAGGCTCCTCGCAAGCTCGGGCTCGTTCAGAACCCGGAGGATGCCATCGGCCAGGGGATCGGCGGCGACCGGCGTGAGAAGGCCCGCGCCGGACTCTCCCAGGAGCTGCTTGTAGTCGCCGAAGTCGGTGGCCACGATCGGGCGCCCGGCCGCGAGATAGACGGCGATCTTGCTCTGGACCGAGTAGTTCTCCTTGCACGCGAGCCGGGGATGCACGAGCACGCTGGCCCTCCTGGTGAGCGAGACGACCTGCTCGGGCGTCTGGCCGGTGAGGACGATCAGCCGCTCCGCGTGCTCGCCCAGTTGCTTCTGGTAGGCCACGCCGGCGTCGGCTGGTCCTCCGACGAGCACGCATCGGGCATCGGGCCTGGAGGCGAACACGCGGGGCAGGGCGTCGATCAGGATCGGCACGCCCTGGTTGGGATGGACGATGGATCCCACGTACATGATCACGGGCTGATCGTCGTTCACGCCGGGGATCGCCACGGCGGGCGTGGGGCGTTCATATTCGCCGAGGTCGATGCCGGGATAGATGACCGTCACGCGGTCGGCCGGCACGCCTTTCTCCTCGATCACGACCTTCTTCACCGGCTCGCCCAGCGCAATCACGGCCGCGGCGTGCTTGCAGACCTGACGCTCGAGCGCCACGTTCGCCCGGAAGACGAGGCCGCGGCCCAGGCGGTCGCGCTCGACTTCCTCGCCGAGCAGCGAATGGATCTCGTAGACCATCGGCCACTTGCCCACGGAGCAGGCGGGATAGGCCCGCGTGGCCCCTCCGTAATGCTGGGCGTGCACGAGGTCGAAGGGGAACTCCTGGCGGATCGCACGAAGTCCGGTGAACCACGATGGAGGGGGCAAGGTGAACGAGGGGGTGCCCTCGAAATCGCCTCGTGAGGGCGAGCCCCAGGGGCGACGGGCCTTGAGGTGGGCGAGCACCACGTCCACCCCGCGCGTCTTGAGGGCTCTGATGATCTTGATCGGAAGCATGGCCGTTCCGTCGTACTCGCCGGGGATCGGGAACGACGTGACCATCAGGATTCGCATCGGGGAGCGTCCTTTCCCAGTTCACCTTCTCAATAGGGTCCCAAGGATAGTGGCTGGGCCCCGCGATCGAAAACCCCAAAAAGGATCGGGGCTGGGACGCCCCGATGGTCGATAGCTTAATGATGCGGGTCGATGGACTGCCCGCAAGGTCCCCGATTCGAAGGAGAAAGGAGGCCCCATGTCGTCGGAAAACGACCTCCGGCTGGCCTGGGTGGCTCACAACGACGGACTGCCCGCGAGGCGAGACGCCCTGTTAACCCTCGCCGTGGCTTCGGCCGGGATCGGCGGAGGGGCGTGGGTCGGGCGAGTGCGAGCCTTCCTCGTGGCCTCCCGCCCCGACCACCTGTTTGCCGGTTCGGCCCCCCTGGAAAAGATCCTGGCGGATCCCCGCGTGGTGGCGTCCGTCCTGAGGTTGAGGCAGTCCTATCCGTCGGCCCGCGTGCGCTGGCTCGTGCAGCGAGACGCCGTGGGGCGCGGGCCGTTCCGGGGCCGGCGGACGTCCGTCGAGCGGGTGGTCGCGGATCTGCTGACTCCTCCAGGAAGCGCACGACCACGAAGTCGGGTCAAGCTGGGCCTGAACGAGAAGTCCCGCATCGTGCCCGCGGGTGCCCTGGCCCCGGTCGGCCCCGTGACGCCGCAGGAGGCCGGGCTCCCCGAGTCGGCGGGCCCGTTGCTCGCCTTCTATGTGACGGTGCTCCTGGGTGTGGCGGCCCTGTGCGCGATCGCCCTGGATGAGGCTCGCGAGACCCGACGCGCCGCCTGATCCATGCGAGGATTTTGGCCTCGCGGACATTTGGAATGATCGGCCCGGACCTCGCCCGCGATGATCTCATTAGCGGGACAAGATTCTTTCATCCGAGCCGATCGGTTTCATGCCCCCTCGCAATCGTGTCGACCTGAAGCAGCTGGCGAACACTCGCCCCATCACCCGGACCGGTCTCCACGACTGGGTCCGGGCGTTCACGGGGGTGAGGATCGCCACGGCCCCGGTGTGCCCCGGCCACGACACGCCCTGGGGTTTCTTCTCGGAGATGTACTTCAACCGCCCGCCTCTTGCGCTCGTGCTCGGGTCCCGAGGCGCCGGCAAGTCGTTTCTTTCGGCCCTGGACACCCACCTCACGAGCCGATGGTCGCCGCGCCACGGGACACGCATCCTGGGCGGCAGCAAGGCCCAGTCCGAGCAGGTCTACAAGGCCTTGCGGGAAACGGTCTGGGAAGGCCATGGGCCCGTTGGCTCGGACGCGGGCTCGATCGCGAAGCTGCTCAAGACGCAGGCCCTGTATTACAACGGTTCGGAGGTCGCGATCCTGGCCGCCTCCCCCACGAGCGTCCGCGGCCCGCACGTGGCCAGTCTGAAGCTCGACGAGGTGGACGAGATCCCGGTCGATCTGCGCGAGGCCGCGATGGGCATGTGCATGGAACGGAACGGGTCCCCGGCCTCGGTCCTCATGACATCCACCTGGCACCGCGTCGGGGGCCCCATGTCCGAGCTCGTCGAGCGCGGACGGGCCGGCGACTTCCCCCTGTACACCTTCTGCGCCTTCGACGTCCTCCAGAGGTGCCCGGACTCCCGGTCGGGCGCGAAGCTCGAAAAATGCCCCGAATGTCCTCTCAAGCCCTACTGCCATGGGGTCTCGGACGGGGGGCCGCCCCTGGCCAAGCGGGCAAATGGCCACTACGCCATCGATGCCCTGGTCCAGAAGCTGCGTTCGACCTCGACCCGCACCTTCGAGGCGGACTACCTCTGCCGCGGGCCGCGGGCTGATGGGCTCTGGTTCCCCTCGTTCGCTCTGACGTCCCACGTGGGGACCGACGCCGAGTACCAGCCGGGCCGGCCGGTCCATGTGGCGATCGACTCGGGGGTGTTCACCGGCGCCGTGTTTTTCCAGGTCGTGCCGGTGCACACGGCCGAGGGGCTCACCGACGAGGTGCGGGTCTTCGCCGACTACCTTTCGGAAGGGCAGACCGCCGAGGCCAACGCCCGCGCGATTCTGGAGGTCGCCCGCGTGCACTGCAACGGGCGGATGGACGTGGTCTCGACCGACCCGGCGGGAGGGTCCCGCAACCCGGTCGGCCCCACGGTGATCGCGGAGTATGAGCGTGTGGGCATCCGGCCCTTGCGGCGATGGCCCATGGCCTCGGTGTCCGACGGGCTGGCCCTCGTCGAGTCCTTCGTGAGCCCGGCCGACGGTCGGCCCCGGCTGCGGATCCACCCGCGATGCGAGCGGCTGATTCGCTCGATGGGAAACTACCGCCGGGCCCGGCGTGGCGGCCAGTTTCAGGACTACCCCGAGGACCCCCAGCACCCGCACGAGGATCTTGTGGACGCGCTGCGAGGGGGCCTGCGTGACCTCTTTCCCCAAGGCCGTGTTCCACGACCGACCCTCACCAGGGTCCCAGCCCGACAGGTCTTCTGATGCCCCGAGATACCGCAACTCAGGAACTGATCCGCCGCCGCCATGTCGAGTGGAGCGAGCACCAGCTTCGATGGCGATGGCTGCTCGACTCCCTCGAAGGGGGCGAACGCTACCGCCACGCGGTCTACGGTTACGATCGGCGCGGGCTTCCCGTGCGCAACCTGATCCGCCACAAGCGCGAATATCCCGACCTCCGCGACGCGGGCTTGATGCCCTCGGTCGATGGTATGGCCGGAGGCTCGGGCGAGGTCGCCTCGAACATCACCACCGACGACGACTACGAGCTGCGCAAGGCGAGGACCCCGGTCCCGACCTTCGTGGCCGAGGCCGTGCAGACGCACCTGGCCCGCATCTACGCCCGCGAGGTCACCCGCATAGGGTCCGACTCGATCGTGGCGTGGTGGCGAGACGTGGACGGGTCGGGGACCTCGATCGACCACTGGATGAGCGAGGTCGTCGCACCTCTGCTGCTGGCGCTCGGCCAGATCGACATCTGCATGGACCACCCGCCGGTGCCCGAGGGGGAGACGGTCGAGACCCTCGCGGACCTCGCTCGCCTGGGCCTGGATCGGTGCATCGCCACGACCATCCTCCCCGAGAACATGCTCTGGTGGAGGCTCGACGAGACCGGCAGCCGCTACACCGAGTGCCTGGTCCGCGAGTACCACGACGACGACCAGGGACCTCGGATCTTCTACCGCCACTGGACCGCCGAGGGTTCGACCCTCCTCGACGCCGACGGCGAGGTCGTGTCTTGCTCCCCGCATCCGTTCGGTCGCGTGCCGATCGTCCGCATCTTCGATCAGAAGAAGCCGCGCTGCAAGAACGTGGGCCAGTCCCGATATGAGGGCATCGCCGAGCGTCAGCGCGAGTACTACAACCGCGACTCGGAGCTGATCCTCTCGGACACCACGCAGGCGCATCCCCTGCTGCAAGGCCCCGAGGACTACGTCCAGGCCGACGGCGCGATCCCGGTCGGGCCGAGCTGGCTCCTGCCCAAGAAGAAGAACGTGCAGGGCGGGGCGACCACCTACGAAGGGTTCGACGTGGTCGAGTTCCCCAAGGAAGGTGCCGACTCGATCCGCAAGAACAAGGCCGACCTGCGCGACGACGTGGACCGGGACTCGGCCCTCGTCCGGCCCTCGGGGCGGGACTCGAAGACGCAATCGGGGCTGGCCAAGCGGTTCGATCACTGCGACGGCAACAACCGCCTTGCCAAGATCGCCAAGGTGCTCGAACGCGCCGAGATGACCATGGCCGGGCTCGCCCTGCTGGTCCTGGGCGATGGCGAGGCGTCGCTCCCCTCGACATGCGAATTGGTGATCAATTATCCCGGCGAGTTCGATCTTTTCACAGCGGGGGACGTTGCCAGCAGCACGGCCGACTTCCAGACGCTGGTGTCCCGCGCCGGGGCGTTGCCCCGGACCGAATCGTTGATGCTTTCGCGGATGGTGCGTCTGTGCCTTCCGGGCCTCTCGGACGCCCAGTACGCGGAGTGCGACGTGGAGATTGGGGCCTACCTCGCCCGACGGACCGCGAACCCGGCGGAGGCCCTCCCGGAACGGGTCCTGATTCAGGATGTGCACCGATGGGGCACGCAGTCCTAACGGGCCAGGCTCTATGCCCGGCCCCCTGAAGCTCAGGCTTCGGGATCCGCGCCTCGCGGCCCGGTCCGGGCCTTCGGTGACGGCTCGCCCCACTTCGACGAGAGTTCCCAGCAAGAGGATATCATGCAACCGTCTTCGCCAGGACACTTAGCCGACGAGCCGACGGGCCTGGAACCGGCCCCCGCCGAGGAGCTGATCACGATCTCGAGATGGGAGTTCGAGGCCCTCCAGGCCAGGGCCGCCAGCGGATCGTCCGCTGCCAAGGAAGCGGCCTCGGCCCCCGCTCCGGCCCCGATTCCCGCATCGGCCCCGGTCGCGGCGACTCTCCCCGCCCAGGCCGAGCCCGATGCGAGGCTGGCGGCGAGAGAGAAGACGCTTCGCGAGGCGGTTCGCGACCGCGAGCTCGCCACGGCTCTTGCGGGGCGATCGCTCGTCCCGGGGGCCGCGTCGCAGCTCATCAAGCTTTGGCGCGACGATTTCGACGTCTTCGAGACGGACGGCGAGCTCAAGGTCACCTCCCGCGATGGCCGGAGCGTGGCCAGGGCGATCGCCGACCGCCTTGAGGATCCGGAATACGCCCACTTCCGCCCGGCCACGTCGCGGGGCGGGGTGGCGACCCGGGGAACCGGACGGACGCAGACGCCCGGCACGCCGATAGTGCCGAGGACCCTGGGCGAGGCCGTCGTGCAGCAATGGCGCGAGGGTGCCGCCAACCGGGCCGACCCGGCTTCGGGGCCGATCGGCCTGCGACGCCGCTGAGGCGGACGTCGCCAGGAGGAAGCTGTGTGAGCCGCCGGACGACCCGTCGGCCTGGTGCATCCGCCGAGGGAACGCGAAGTCACGGACGGTCCTCGCCGCGCATGGCGAGCGAGTCGACTCGCCCGTTTCCATTTCTTTACCTCTCGCGGAGCCTCGTCTCACATGCCCAACGCTTATCTTCAGGGGATCCAGGGGGCCTTCGACAACCAGGCCCAGATCCGCAACGACGTCCACGTCGTGGCGATCAACTGGTTCGTCAACCGCTGCCCGCTCGTGACCCGCGTGCCCCGCCTGCCCGCCGGCTCGACCACCTTCACGATGGTCAACCGCAACTTCCGGGCCCGCTCGGCCCAGCTGGCCGCCGCCGTCGCCGTGGGCGACGGCAACATCACGCTGACCGACGCCAGCTCGTTCATGGTCGGCGACGTACTTGAACTGCCCTCGGGCGAGCGTGTGGAGATCAACACCTTCGATCCGAACCTGAACAACGTCAACACCGTCGCCATCCGCCGCGCCGCGGAAGGCACCACGGCTTCGACCGCCGCCAGCGGCGCGACCGTGACCCTGATCGGCAACAGCCGCACCGGCGGCGAGATCAACCAGAACGGCGTGGCCTTCAAGCCCACCGGCGTGGCCCAGTTCTGCCAGACCTGGCAGCACCCGGTCCAGGTCAGCGGGTCGCTCCAGGGGTCGCTCGGCTACCAGGCGCGTTCGGGCCTGAACACCCCGTTCGAGCACAGCAAGATGGACGCCCTGCAGAACCTCATGGACGACATGGAGTACTCCTCGTACTACGGTCGTGGCGAGGACCCCGCGGTCGCGAGCCGCCCCAAGCAGAAGGGCCTCCGCACGCTGCTGGGCTCGAACGTGGTCACCGCGCCGACCAATGCCGGTGCCTACAAGCCGACCGACCTCATCCGCGACACGCTGGAGAAGTGCCGCGTGGGCGGCGGCGAGCCCGACGTGCTGATCGTCTCGACCAACTTCATGACCGGCCTGGCCACGTGGGGCCACGCGGCCCAGCGCGTGAGCGCCGGGAGCACGGTGTTCGGCACCCCGATCGACGTCTTCGAGGCCCCGTTCCTCGGCGGGGTGTCGCTGATCGAAGCCCCGTTGCTGAAGCCCTTCACCGCGATCTGCCTGACCTCGTCGGAGGTCCGCATGCGGATGAAGCGCAACGAGTTCTGGAGCCCCCGCGGCTCGCGCGGTGACGCCTTCGAAGGCGACTGGATCGCCGAAGGTGCCCTCGAGGTCGAGAACCAGGGCCATCACGCGTGGGTCGAGGGCATCACCGCCTTCTCGGCCACCTGATCCTCGGCCCGACGTCGCCATGAGTCAGGGACGTGGCGGGTCCGAAGCCGCACCCGCCGCGTCCCAGGCAAAACCCCGTCCCCACGGCCACCGTACGAGGGTCCGCGATCGTGTCTCGCTATCATTTCCCCGGCTTTCCCGCTTATCTGGACGCAGCGGCGGCGGAGATCGAACGACCCGAGGCCGCCGGCCCCGCGCGTCGCGACCCGATCCTCGCGGCCATGTCCAACCTGTGCGCCCAGGCGGCCGAGGCCGACCCGCGGCACGTGGCCGGCATCCTCGCCAAGGCCCAGGAGATGTCCGACCAACTGCGGGTCGCCCACCGCGCCTCGGAGCTCATGCTGGCCGACCTGCGGGCGGGCCGCGCGGTGAGCGACGAGATTTCCCTCCCCCGTCGCACCCGGTCGGCCTCACCGCCGTCCGATACCCGCGGAGCCTCGCGCAAACATGGCTAAATCTTTCTACGCCAGCGATGAGGACGTGGCCCTGCGGGCCCCGGCCGACTTCGCGCTGTTATGCCCCCGTGACCAGAAGATCGCCGCGGGCCTCGACGGCTCGTTCGCGGCCGCTGACCTCTGGACCCTGCGGTCGAGTTCGCGGAATTTCGCGGCCATGGGCGTGGCACCCGGCCACGTGGTGCAGATCTTGAACCCCGCCCCCCAGTTCAAGCCGCCGGGCGAGTCGTTCGCGGTCGAGTCCGTGAGCGGGACCTCGGTCACCCTCCGTCGCAAGGGCCAGGAGGCCGGCAAAGGCCAGCCCCCGGTCCTGTCCGGTGGGCTCTCGGCGGTCGAGTTCCTGATCCTCACGCTCGACCCGCAAATCGAGCGAGCCTGCGTCGAGTTCGATCGACGCTTCGGCCTCTCCGCAGACGGCTCCGACTCGCTGCTCGACCCTCGCGACGTGCGCGAGGCCATCGTCCTATCCGTGCTCCACGGCCAGTATCTGGCCATGAGCCGCAACCTGGGCGGCGAAAACGGCGACACATTCGCCTCCAAGGCCCTGGCCATGAAGGTGGAGCTCGATGAACTTCTGGCCCGACTCGTGGTCCAGACACGCTCGGGCGACGGGAGCTCGTCAAGGTTCTCCACGCGTTTGACTCGCTGAATCCCCTCCGAGACGACGACCGTCTCGCCATGAACGAGTCCGGCGAGCGAGAGAATCGCCGCGACGGCTCCCTTGACGGAATCGCGACGCATGCCCATCTCGCCAACAGCGGTCTGGGAAGTACGCACGACCGGAAGCGACGCCAACGGCGGCGCGTTCCGGGCGGGTGCGACCGGGATCGATTATTCGCAGCAGAATACCCCCCAGGTCATCTTCAGCGATCTGGTCATCGGAACGAACACGACCGAACTGACCAGCGCCGCCAATCCCTTCACCGCGGCCCATGTCGGCAACGTGATCAACGTCACGGCCAGCACCGGCTTTGCAGCGGGCCGATACGAGATCATGTCGGTCAGCGCGGGGGTGGCCACGATGGACCGTCCGGTCGCGTCGGTCGTGAACACTCCGGCGACCGGCGGATCAGGGCGTCTGGGCGGATGCCTGCTCACGCTCCCGGCCTTGACCTCGGCGATGGCCGCCTCCAACAGGGCGTTCGTCCGCGCGGGGAATTATCCGATCACTGCTACGGCCCTCTTCGTGGCCTCGCACACGCCCTCGGCCGCGGCCCCACCCACGACGGTGTCCGGGTACTACCAGACCCGCGGCGACCTCTATCCCGGCTCGCCCGACAACGCCAACCGCCCGACCCTGACCGTCAACGCCGCGATCGCCAGCGTCATCTCGGGGGTCACCTCGAGCGGGCTCCTGATCCAGAACCTGCAGCTGGTCGCCGGGTCGAGCAACTCCAGCAGCTTCATCATCCTGGGCACCAATTCGGCGGTCGTCAACGTGCGGATGTCCGGGTTCTCCGGCCGAGGCATCAGCGCGGCGGGGTCGGGCGGCCGCGTGCAGCATTGCGAGTTCGTCAACGGCACCGCCGCCAGCGGCAGCGCCGCGATCCACGGCACGAACACGAACCTCACCGTCTTCAATAGCCACGTGCGGAACTGCTCGGGCGGGGGGATGTTCTTCGGCGGCGTCGGCGCCGTGGTCGACGCCTGCGTCGTCGTCAACAATCCGGGGGCGAACACCGACGGCATCTCCTTCGCCGGCGGCGGCATCTTGACCCGGAGCCTGATCCACGGCAACGGCCGCGACGGCGTGCGGCACACGGGGATGGCGAACGGGGCCAGCCTCACCCTCGGCAACATCTTCTCGGAGAACGGCGGCTACGGCCTGAATTCGACGGGGGCCTTCCCGGCACAGCCGATGTACGACGGCAACGCCTACTACCTGAACGCCCTGGGCGCCCGGAACAACGTCGACGATACCACGGCCGTTGCCACCAACGGCGTGGGCGCCTACACGAACGTCCGCGACGTGGTCCTTACGGCCTCGCCGTTCACGGACAAGACGGCCGGTGACTGGTCGCTGAACAACACGCCGGGCGGAGGCGCCGCGCTTCGCGGAACCGCCACACCGTCCTCCTGGCCGGGCCTCGCCGTGACCGGCTACCCGGACTTCGGACCGATCCAGCAGCAGCGATCGAGCAGCGAGATCATCATTCCTTATCTGGGGTTCTGAACGATGGCCGATAACACGCAGTTGAATGTAGGCGCGGGCGGAGACGTGATCAAAACCGAGGACATCGGCACGTTCAAGATCCCCGTGTCCAAGATCTATCTCGGCGCCGCCGGAATCGACGACGGACCGGTCACGGTAACCAATCCGATGCCGATCTCGGTCACGAATTTCCCCGCGATCCAGGCGGTTTCGGGCTCGGTCACGGTGGGCAACTTCCCCACGACCCAGCCCGTCTCGGGCACCGTGGCCGTGAGCAATCTCCCGGCGACCCAGGCGGTGACCGTGGGCAACTTCCCCGCGACTCAGCCGGTCTCCGGCTCGGTGATCGTCTCCGGCTCGGTCAGCGTGGGCAACTTCCCCGCCACCCAGCCCGTCAGTGCCGCGAGCCTGCCCTTGCCCACCGGGGCCGCCACTGCCGCCAAGCAGCCCGCCCTCGGCACGTCAGGCACGCCATCAACCGACGTGCTCTCCGTCCAGGGGATCGCCGGGGGAACGCCGCAGCCCATCTCCGGCTCGGTCAGCGTCTCCAACTTCCCCGCCACCCAGCCCGTCTCGGGCTCGGTCAGCGTGGGCAACTTCCCCGCGACCCAGGCCGTCTCCGGCTCGGTCAGCGTGGGCAACTTCCCCGCCACCCAGGCCATCACCGCTGCGGTCCTGCCCTTGCCCACCGGGGCCGCCACCGCCGCCAAGCAGCCCGCCATCGGCGCCGCCGGCACTCCCGCCGCCGACGTGCTCACCGTCCAGGGCGCGGCCAACATGACCGCCCTGAAGGTCGACGGCTCGGCAGCGACCCAGCCCGTCTCGGGCTCCGTGGCCGTGAGCAACTTCCCCGCCACCCAGCCCGTAACCGTGGGCAACTTCCCCGCCACCCAGCCCGTCTCGGGCTCGGTCAGCGTGGGCAACTTCCCCGCCACCCAGCCCGTCTCGGGCACGGTGAGCGTCTCGGGCGTGGTTTCGACGCTCTCGAATCTGAACGTGGCGGGGTCGGCCGTAACCGCCGGTAACCCGGTCCCGGTCTCGATGGCCAGCGGCACCAGCACGATCGGTGGGGTGATCTCGCAGCTGGCCACGGGCATCATCTACAGCGGCACGGCCGCGCTCACGCCCAAATTTGCCTCGATCTCGGGGAACACGCTGGGCGACAACCTCCTGGTCGCGGCCGTGGCCGGCAAGCGGATCCGCGTCCTCAAGTATTCGGTCGTGACCTCGGGCGCGGTCGCCCTGAAGTTCCGCAGCGCCACCACCGACCTCACGGGCCCCATGTCGCTCGTGGCGAACTCGGGCGTGGGCGCGGCGTTTAGCCCGGTCGGTCAATTCGAGACGGCGATCGGCGAAGCCCTGAACCTCAACCTGTCGAGCACGGCCCTTGTGGCCGGGCACCTTACCTATATCGAGGTCTGATCATGGGGTTCCTCGTCTTCCTGTTCGCCCACCAGAACACCTCCGCGGTGCCGGGCGCCGAAGTGACGGTGAATCCCTACCGCGACCGCGACGTGTTCGCGGCGATCGTCGCCGCGCTTCAGGCCACGTCCGAGTTCTCGGACGTGAGTCTCCAGCCCGTGGAGTCGTTCGCGAACATCCCCGCGGATCGGACCCCGATGGCCCTCGTGATCCCCAGGCAATGGCAGGAGGATCCCGACACGGCTCCGGGCTCGTCCATCCGCAGGGTTGGCTACCTGCTCTCGCTGGCGGTCCGGCTCGATGATCCCCAGGACCAGTACCAGGCGCTGGACCGCCTCGCGGCGATCGTTCAGAACACGCTCGACGGGTCATCGCTCGGCGGGTTGTGCCTCGGGCCGATGTCCCGGATCCGCCAGGGGAGTTTCGACACGAAGTCGCGACATCCCGAGCTCCGCGTGAACCTCGACGCGGAATTCAGCTACGCGATCCCGGCCTCGGCGGCCCGCAACGTCACTCGATAAGAATTCACCCCTCGTCACGCCTTCTCCAGAAAGAAGCAACCATGACGCTGGTCAAGATCGGCCAGATGATTCTCAACTTCGATCGGGTCACCCAGGTTCGCGACCTCTCCAGCGCGACCGCGGTGGGCCCGATCGTTGTCGAGTTCGGCAAAGGCCACGTGGTCCAGGTCCATGCGCAGGCCGGCGCCTTGAAGGCCTGGCTGGATGCCCACGTCGCGGTCCCCGTGGCACCACCCGTGGTGCCTACTCCGCCGTCCGCTCCCTGATCGATCTGGCGAATCAGCCCAGATCGACGCGGGCCTCACCTGCCTTCACGCAGGGCAGGTCGCCCAGGCCCGCGCATCCGGGGGGGAGCGTGGCCTCTTCGATCAGCATGTTGGGGATGTCGTCCTTGATCGCGAACCGGGGGCCGCAGCGGGTGCAAACCAGCGACTCGCCCTCGGCTTCCAACTTGGCATGGCCCAGAGGGCAGACCAGCAGGTCAAGCAAATCCTTGCTCAGCATCGTCGCGATTCCGAAGAGGTACGAGGCGGCCCGAGAATTGCCCGGTCCAAGCTCAGGCCTGATGAAGGGTATTATGAGAAGCGTGCCGACCGTGCGATAGGGGAATCTCGGCGATACCGCCTCGCAGTCCGGGTTGCCGCAAGCCTATGATGACCAGATGGCCCGCCCGCCGTCGCCTCCCCAGGAGCGTGCATGCGACAGATCGAGCTTCGACGTGTCGTGGTCACCGGCCTGGGGGCGGTCAGCCCCAACGGGCGTGGGTGCGTGGCGTTCGACCTCGCCAATCGCGAGGGCCGCAGCGGCGTGAAGGCCATCGAGGAATTCGACACTGCGAAGCTCAAGAGCCGGGTCGCCGGTGTCGTCCGCGGGCTGGACCTCAGCGAGGCGATGGACTCCCGGCAGCTCAAGCGCGTGAGCCGCATGGTCCCGCTGGCCATCCTGGCGGCGCTCGAGGCCCTGGAGCAAGCGGGCCTGGCCGCCGATTCCCTGGACCTGGACACTCGTCGCAGGCTGGGCGTGATGCTCGGGACCGGCGGGGGAGGGGCCGAGTTCATCGAGTCCATGTATGCTCACTGGTTCTCGGGGCATCCCGAGCGCGCCAACGTGTTCACCCTTCCCGCCGGGACTCACGGCAACAGCGCCTCGGAGATCTCGATCCGACTCGGGCTGCGGGGCCCCTCGCACGTGATCTCCACCGGGTGCACCTCGAGCACCGACGCCATCGGCTACGCCTTCCGGAGCATCCGGTACGGTGAGACCCCCTTGGCCCTGACCGGCGGGGCCGACGCGCCGATCGCGCCCGGGATCATGGCCGGGTTTGATCTCATGAAGATCACTTCCCGACGCTACAACGACGACCCCACCCGCGCCAGCCGCCCGTTCAGCCTCGACCGCGACGGGTTCGTGCTGGGGGAAGGGGCCTGGATGCTCGTCCTCGAGGATCGCGACCACGCGCTGGCACGCGGGGCGAAGATCCTGGGCGAGGTCCTTGGCTACGCGAGCACATGCGACGCCTGGCACCGCGTGGCGCTCTCGGTGGACCTGGACGAGCCCGTGCGCGCCATCCAGCTCGCCCTGGCCGATGCCGAGGTCCGTCCCGAGCAGATCGACTACGTGAACCTGCACGGCACCAGCACCGAGCTGAATGACCGTGTGGAGACCGCCGCCGTGAAGAGGGCCCTGGGCGAGGAGGTCGCGGCCTCAATCCCCATGTCCACCACCAAGAGCATGATCGGGCACCCCCAGGGCGCCTGCGGGGCGGCCGGCGTGGTGGCCACCCTGCTGGCCATGAACGGGGGCTACCTGCCGCCGACCGTCAACCTCCACACGCCCGATCCCCAGTGCGATCTGGATTACATCCCCAACGTGGCCCGCGAGGCCCAGGCCTGGATCTCTCTGTGCAACTGCATGGGGTTCGGCTCGAAGAACTCGGCCCTGGTGATCGGGCGCGGGACCGACTGAGCGGGGACTTCGCGATCAGGGCAATTTGCCCGATTTGCGGCACCGCTCGCTGCAATAAACCACGCGGTCCCAGTCCTTGCTCCATTTGCGTCGCCAGGTGAAGGGGCGGCCACACGCCGGGCAGACCTTGCTCGGGGGAGGAGCCGGGGCGCGGTCGCGTTTGGGCCGAGGGTCGGGCATGGCATCCTGGTAGGATGGGCCGGGGGGAGCCGGTATACTGAGGGCGGCCTCCCCGGGGGCCGCTCCTTCTCGCTGGAAACTTCCCACGCCGAAAGGCGACGCGATAACAATGTCCCAGACTTACATCGTCCGCTATGGACTCATGAGATTCCTCGGCGAATTTCGTGGGCTGAACGGGCTTCCCCATCCGCGAGGCCAGATGGTGGTCGTGGGCACGGACCGCGGCCACGAGATGGGCGAGGTCCTCAGCCCGGCGACCGACCGCACGGCCCTTTTCCTCGAGAATCCGATCCGCGGCAACATCCTCCGCGCGGCCTCGGACGAGGACTTCGACCGCCACGCCTCTGTCCCCGAGAAGCAGAAGCACGGGTTCGCCGCCTGCCGCGAATTCATCGCCAATCGCCGCCTGCAAATGGACCTGGTGGACGTCGAGGCCATCCTCGGCGGCGAGCGCATGGTCTTTTATTACCTTTCCGAGAAGCGTGTAGACTTCCGCGAGCTGGTCAAGGACCTCGCCCGCGCCTTCCAGACCCGCATCGAGATGAGGCAGATCGGCGTCCGCGACGAGGCCAAGATCCTCGCCGACTATGGCGACTGCGGCAAGCCGGTCTGCTGCAACACCCACCTCTCGCGGATGCCCCCGGTGTCCATGAGGATGGCGAAGATGCAAAAAACGACCCTGGACCCCTCGAAAATATCAGGACGTTGTGGTAGGCTCAAATGCTGCCTCAGGTATGAGTTTGATACCTACCAGGCCCTCGAGCGCGACCTACCGGCCGTCGGCTCGAAGGTCATCACATCCCGTGGTCAAGGCCGGGTTCTTGCCCTGGAAATCCTCGCCCAGAAAGTTGTGGTCGAATTCGACGATCGCCGCCGGGTCGTGGTGGGCCCCGATGAGATTCTCGGTGTCGAGAAGAAACCGCGTCCGCATCGCAGGGACGATGACGACGATCGTACCGACCTCTGAACGCTCGGTGCCTGATCCAGGGGAGTGGGGAAAGGGAATTTGACCCATGAGCCTTCGCGAAGATCTGGAGAGAGTCCTCGCTCGTGACTCCCGATACACCGTCCACGCCTACGCCTTCGTGTTCGAGGCGCTGGAACACACGAAGTTTCTCAGGAAGCAGGCGCGTGCCTCGGCCCGTTCCCGTCGCGTACGCACGCCCAGCTTCTCCCAGCATGTGACGGGCCTGGAACTCTGCGAGGGCGTGAGGGAGCTGGCCCTCCGCCAGTACGGGCTCATGAGCATGGCCGTGCTCGCCCAGTGGGGCATCCACTCCACCTCCGACATCGGCGAAATCGTCTATAACCTGATCGCCTCCGGGGACTTCGAGAAGACCCCCAGCGACTCGCGATCGGACTTCGACAACGTGTACGAGTTCGAGGACGTGTTCCGTCGGAACTTCGTCATGACCCTTGAAGATGTGGCCTGACGCCTGAGTGCCCTCGCGGAATCATTGCCATGAGCCCTCGGTCCCGATTCGTCCTGGTCCTGACCCTGTTCGGCCTCTGGATCGCCGTGCTGGGCGTCCTCGCCATGACCTCGGCCGAGAAGCCCCAGCAGCGCGGCGAACCTACCGTCGTGCGCTGATGGCCTTCTCCTTCACTCCGGAGCGCCGCCACGACCCGGAGTTGATGGACGAGCCCGGCCTGCCCGTCGACGAGGTTGCCGACGCCTATCGCGTGCTCGAGAAGGTCAACCGCCAGTTCTTCGGAGGCCGGCGACCGATCGCCCGCGAGCTCGACCGGTACATACGCGAGTTCGGGCCTCCCCCCGGCGCGATGAAGGTGCTGGACGTGGGCTCGGGATCGGGCGATCTCGCCTCGTTCTCGGCCAGGATCCTGGGCGAGAGGGGGATCTTGTCCACGCCGATTGTGGTCGACCTCGACCCCACGGCGGTCCTCCTGGCGAAGGCCGGTGTTCGCGACGTGATCCTGGGCAACGCCCTGCGCCTGCCGTTTCCGGATGCCTCGGTCGAGGTGGTCATGGCGGTGAAGTTCGCCCACCACTTCCACGGAGAGGCCCTGAGACGCCTCGTGGCCGAGATGGCCCGCGTGGCCCGCGATCGCGTGATCGTGCTCGACATCCGCCGCCACTGGCTCGCCTACGGGGGCTTCGTGGCCTGGAGCCGGGTGTTCACGAGTAACCGCCTCGTCCGCAACGACGGCCCGCTCTCCGTCCTGCGAGGATTCACCCGGCCCGAGTTGCTCCGGACCGCGTCCGGACTCGACGCCTTCTTCTGGCAGGTCCGGCCTTATGCCGGGTTCCAGCTGGCGCTGGTCGGATCGCGACGTCGGTGAAGACTCCTCCGGATTATTCTTCGCGAATGTCGGAGAGGATGCTTGCTTGCGAGCGACCTCTGCGATAAGGTCACTCCCGCTGGATTTCTGTCGACGATGACGTTTCCAAGAAAGGGCTCTGACGATGACGTTTCGATCGCGCGCAGGCGGCGTACTGCTGGGCATCTCGATGGTCGCGCTGATGGGCACCGTCCCCTCGGCGGCGCAGGATCCCGAGAAGGAGAAGGCGACGAGCAGTCCGGCCAAAACGGTCGGCGAGGCGAAGGCTTATCGCCGCGTCCCCCCGTATTTCGCCAAGATTGGCCTGACTCCCGAGCAGAGAGAGAAGATCTACGCCGTGAGGGGCAAGCACCAGCAGGAGATTGACGCCCTGAAGGCGAAGATTGACGAGATCGAGGTCCAGGAGCTGACCGAATGCGAGGGGCTCCTGGTGGAGACCCAGAAGAAGATGCTCCAGGACCTCCGGGCCTCGGGCAAGGTGGCCAAGAAGGCCAAGTAACAGAGTCTACCTGAAGCGGTCGGCCCCTTGTTTGCTCGATTCCCCTGCCTACACCTTCCTCGTGGGGGGTGCGGGCCGGACGGCACGCTCGAACAAGGGGGCGTACGCTCTTCATGTCATCCGGTTCGGTGGACGCGGATCGCCTGGACTTCGACGTGGCCATCGCGGGCGCCGGGCTCGCCGGCTCGTCGCTCGCCCTGCGCCTGGCGAGGGCCGGGGCAAAGGTCGCCCTCGTCGACCCCGGACAGTTCCCCCGCGACAAGCTTTGCGGCGAGTATCTGAGCCCCGAGGGGGCCGCGGCCCTCGAACGCCTGGGGCTGTGTGCATCCCTGACTCATGCGGGCGTCCGCGAGATCCGGCAAGTCCTGCTGACGACCCCGCGCGGCCGGTCCCTCCGAGCCGATGTGACGGGCGAGAGCGGACGGCCGGGCCTCGGCCTGAGCCGGTCGGCGATGGACAGCCTGCTAGTCGATGAGTGTCGCAAGGCGGGCGTGTGGGTCTTCGAGAGCACGCGCGTGAGCGGCCCGAAACTCCAGGAGGGCCGGGTCGTCGGCTTGATCGCCCGGGACTTGGCGAACGCCCCCCGCGAGTTCGATGCGGCGATCACCGTGGCCGCCAATGGCCGCCACTCCGCTCTGGTCAAGCAGACCGGCACCACCCGCACCCGGAGCTGGTGGAGGCCCGGCCTTTTTGGCCTGAAGCGACACTTCCGGGGTGCCGAGCCTCCGGACACCCAGGACGCCGTGGCCCTTCACATGGTGCCGGGCGGATATATCGGCACGTCGCAGGTCGAGGGCGGCCTCACGAACCTGTGCGGGCTCCTGCCCGAGTCGATCCTGAAGCGCCACCGGGGCGACCTGGACGCGTTGGCCGAGGAGCATTTCGCGCGCAACCCCTTCCTGCACGAGCTCCTTCAAACGTCCTCAGCGGCCGGCCCGTGGAAGACGGTCGCCGGCGTACGCGTGGAGGTCTCCTCACCCCGGGTCCCGGGGATCGTGTACGCGGGCGATTGCCAGGGCACGGTGGACCCCCTGGGCGGGCAGGGGATGACCATGGCCCTCCTGGGCGCGGAGATGCTCGCGCCTCGGGTCCTCGCCGCCCTGGCGAGTGACGGTATGACCACCAGGGCCCAGGAGGCGCTTCAGAACGCCTGGAGGAGGAGGTTCGACGGCCGCATCCGGCTTTGCCGCGCGTTCCATCACGTGCTCGTCAATCCCTCGCTGGTCGATGCGGCCTCGCGATTCCAGGGGACGGCCCCCCGGGTGCTCATGGCCTGTTACAACCTCACGAGGGACCGGATCGAGGCGGCCCCGACCTGACACCGAGGGCCGATCCCCTGCACTCGACAGGCAAGCCTGAGGGCGGACCTATCCCCCGATCCCCGTGGGATCGGCCCCATAGGGATCGGGGAAGATGGGCCTGCCGTCAGGCGTAGAGCCTTTGCCCGTTGGTCCTCACGTTCGCGCCATTCTCGTTGAGGAAGTCGATGCATCGCCTCGGCAGGCGGCAGTCGAGCATCACGCGATCCTCGTCGTAGGTCCGGTCGCGGATCTGGGCGTGCTGGGCGAGGTAGGCGAGGACCCGGCCGTTGCCCACGCTCGTCTCGATCTGGGCGTCGAGCGCCCTCTCCTGCATGGCCTCGCGCACCGCCTGCTCCAGGCGGTCGAGGCCGTCGGATTTGGCCGCGCTGATGACGATTGACTCGTCGTGGTGGGCTTTCAGGACGTCCAGGAACGAGCGGTCGGGCACCTTGTCGGCCTTGTTCAGGACGAGCAGGGTCGGGTGATCGGCCAGCCCGAGCTCCTCAAGGACGGATTTGACGGCCGTGATCTGCTTCTCGGCCTCGGGGCTCGACGCGTCGACCACGTGCAGGAGCAGGTCGGCCTGCCGGGCCTCTTCCAGCGTGGCCTTGAACGACGCCACCAGCTCGTGGGGCAGGTTGCGGATGAACCCGACCGTGTCCGACAGCAGGACGTGGCCGCCTCCGCGGAACTGCCAGCGGCGGGTGCGGGTATCGAGCGTGGCGAAGAGCTTGTCCTCTACCAGCACGTCCGCGCCCGTGAGGGCGTTCATGAGCGTGCTCTTGCCGGCGTTGGTGTAGCCGACCAGCGAGACCGTGGGCACGTCGCCCCGGGCGGCGACCTCGCGTTCCTTGCGGTCCTGCACCTTCTGGAGCTTGGCCTTCAGGTCCTGGATCCGGTAGTTGACCAGCCGGCGGTCCTCTTCGAGCTGCTTCTCACCGGGGCCCCTGACGCCGATCCCGCCCTTGTAGCGGGAAAGGTGGGTCCACATGCGCTTGAGCCTCGGCAGGGCGTACTGGAGCTGGGCCAGCTCGACCTGCAGGTGGGCTTCATGGGTGCGGGCGCTGGTGGCGAAGATGTCGAGGATGACCTCGGTGCGGTCGATCACCTTCACGCCCAGGAGCTTCTCCAGGTTGCGTGTCTGGGCCGGGCCGAGGTTGTTGTCGAAGACCACGAGGTCCGCCTCGTGCGCCTCGACCAGCTCCTTCAGCTCGTTGACCTTGCCCGAGCCGATGTAGGTGGCGATGTCGGGCTGATGTCGCCTCTGGAGGAGGCTGCCCACGATGATCAGGCCGGCCGTCTTGGCCAGCCCCCGGATCTCGTCCAGGGGATCGTCGCGGTTATAGTCGCCGTCGTCGAGCAGGACCCCGACCAGGATGGTCTTCTCGCGACGATCAAGACGCTCGGTGCTCTTGAGTTGGGTCAAGTGATGGGTGCCCTCGGTGAGGGGGAGAGTTCGAAGGAAGATCCGCTGCACAACCCTGGCGATTCTAGGGGGCCTGTGCCGCCCCCGTCAACGGCGGGGGCCCGTGTCCGATCGACACCCGATCCCCCTCCATGGTTCGCTCGTTCTCCATCATCGGTTCGCAAATTTCCGCGACTTCGCCCAAAGCTCCGGGTTTTGCCGATCCTGGGCCGCGTTGGGGGAGGGTTCTTCGGCTGGCCACCGGCGACCGGGCTCGCCGGCGACTTGCAGGCCCGCAAGTTCGGCGACGTTCGGATTCGATTTCTTGCGGTCGGACCACGGGATCCCCGGGAGATTTCCCCGTCGGTGCCACCCATCGCGTTTTTCGGGAGCGACCTCCGGGCGAGAGCGCGATCCGTTCCGCCGCGTCCTGCCTGATGCTCCGCTTTGTCAACGAGCCGGTGCGGGGCCTCGCGGCTCCTCCTTCCAGAGTATCGGGGCGGGCAGCGTCGACGATCGCCGGGGCGCGGTCCGCTCCCGGAATTGCCTGCGCGGCCTCCACGATTTCGACTCTTCGGGAATGGCTGTCCCCCCGCCCGAGACTCCGCGTAGACACTCCGGCGAGGCGACGAGCGTTCGACTTGTCGATCGACCGAGCGGGGGCAGGAGGCCCACTTCCACCGGTCACACCGGGAGGGTGCCATGGGTCTGGAATGGAACTACATGCTCGACATCCGGCCGACCTGGGTCAACGCGCAGATGTCCGCGAACTGGGAGGCGTCGGTCCGTCGCCAGATCACCTGGATCGCGGGGACCGACGCGGGCAAGGTGCTCTTGAAGAGCATCAAGTTCTTCGGCAAATGGGTGTCGATCTCCCCGTACGACGGCCTGTCGGGGGCCTGCAACGCGAGCGCCGAGGAGCGTACCGGCACGGCGAAAGACGGCAAGCCGTACGGGGCCATGGTGCTCTTCTCGCCCCACGTGTATCAGCGAGGCACCGCGTGCCACGGCGGGCCGAATTCCAACCGGGCGAACCTTCCCGACGAGGTCCTGTTCCACGAGCTCGTGCACGCGTTCCGCCGGGTTTCCGGCAAACGGAACCGTTCCGCGACCACCGGCGGCCTGGTCCATTACACCAGCAACGAGGAATTCAACGCGATCCTCCTGGACAACATCTACATCACCGACCCGACGAACAAGATCCGCACGGGCCTGCGGCAGGACCACGCGAGCAGCGGCCCCCTGGACGCGGGCCTGGCCACGTCCTTCGACTTCTTCAAGAGCGGAGGCGACGTGTTCGGCCTCGTCAAGCAGCTCGCGACCGACCACCCGTTCCTGAGCAAGGAGATGGCCAAGGTCCCGTCCACGTTCAACCCGCTCGCGGCGTTCTTCGCCAATCCGGTCAAGGCGGAGAACCTGTCGAAGTCCACCACGGCGGCGTGGCGAGACCTGATCGGGACGGCGGTCGGGGTGGGACTCTTGCCCGGCAGATAAAGGGGGGCGTCGCCGCAGGGGCAGTTCAGGGACCGGCCGCCGCGAGCACTCGCCGGGGGGCGATTCCTGCCGGCGTGACTTCCCCCACGGCGACCACCTCTCCGGTCGGCCCGATCAGGGCGACCTCGCCCGAGAGGTCGAGCCCGGGCGAGGCGATCGCCTGCCCCTTGAGGATCCGGGACAGGGCGGACTCGTCGATCACGACCTGGGGAAGCGCCGCCAGGGCCTCGACCGCCGGACGCAGCAGGCCCGGGATCGTCTCCTTCGTGAGCGTGTCGGGGTCCAGCGCCTCCTCGATCCGGAACGGGCCGATCTTCGTGCGGGTGAGGACCTCGATCAGCCCTCCGCAGCCCAGGGCCTCTCCCACGTCCCGGGCGATCGACCGGATGTAGGTGCCGCTCCCGCACTCGACCTCGATCTCCAGACGGGGCCAGGCGTAGGCCCGGAGATCCACCCGGTAGACCTCGACCGGCCTCGCGGCCAGTTCGACCGCTTTCCCCTCGCGGGCGAGGTCGTAGGCCCTCTTGCCCTGGACCTTCAGGGCCGAGAATTGCGGAGGCATCTGCAGGATCGTGCCGACCTGGAGTCCTAGGGCCTCGCGGATCGCCTCTTCGCTCGGGACCGGTGGATCGAGCCTCTCGGTGACCGTCCCGTCGGCGTCCAGGGTGTCGCTGGTCGCGCCCAGGAGGATCGTGGCGGTGTACGTCTTGGGCATGCGCTGGACGTACTCGATGAGCCGGGTGGCGGCCCCCACGCATACCACGAGCACGCCCGAGGCCAGCGGGTCGAGCGTCCCGGCGTGGCCGACCTTGACCTTGCGCAGGGGGCGGGAGACCCGGTCCACCACGTCGCGCGAGGTCACGCCGATCGGCTTGTTCAGGCTTAGGACTCCGCACAGGGGGATCGTTTCGATGGCCATGGGGAGGCTTGATTTTCTGAGGTTGATGACGGCGCCTGGGGCGATGGGCTCGCCCGCGAGCGACCAGGGCTTAGGATTCACCATTCGGCGGCGAGGCGTCCTGGGGTTCGGCCCCGGCCGGGGGCTTCCTCGGGTGCACGACCCCGTGGCGCTTCAGCTCTTGCCGGGCCTGCTTGACGAACTCCCGGTGCTCCTCGATCCGCTGCTCATGCCAGCTCACCACCCGGTCGAGCCGTTCCGCGGCCCTCAGGAAGCTCTGCAAGGCGGCGTCGCGCTCCGAGAGGCCGGGCCCGGCGGTGCGCTCTCCGTCGCGGATCGAGGCCCCGGAGCCGTGCCCCTCGGCGGGCAAGATGCTGAGCTTGCCGCCGGACTCGATCCGGGCCTCGCGCACCTGAGCATAGTCGGAGTACCCCTTCATCCGCAATTCCGAGCACAGCTCCTCCTCGGTGATCTGCTCACGACGGAGGTTCTGGTCCAGGGCCTTGCCGTCGCGGATGAGCGTGCGGGGCTCGGGCTCGAGGAGGGAGCGGAACTTGGCCGAGCGATAGCTCGCCCAGTCCAGGGCATAGTTCCACCCGATCAGCGTGGCCACCAGCACGATCCCGTTGGGCCACGATTGGTGGGTGCCCGCCATCGCGTTCTGCGACGCGTCGGCGATCATGACGATCAGGAGCAGGTCGCCCAGCCCGAACGACCCGGCCTGACGCTTCAGCCCCACCCGCATCATCGCGACGATGCCCAGGTACGTCAGGGACCCGCGGAGGACCGTCTCCAGGAACGGTTGGTCGGGCCGGAAGATCTCGCTCCAGTCGAACTCCATGCTCGCGGCCTCGGGCGGAGGCCATCTCGGTGGAACGGGATAGGCCGCTGGACGTGGTACGAAGGGGGTCTGAAGCAATCGGCGTACCGCACACGCACCCGGAGGCCCCGGATTCTCGAGGGATCCGCCCCGGATCGCCGTCCGGCTCGGCGGGCGGGCGGAACGATCTCCGCCGCGAGGATGCCCCGGCGAATTGGGTTCGTTTGCCCCCAAATTGGGTTCGTTATTGGCTTCGTTTTCGGCGTTCGAGGCCAAAACCAAGGCGAAATTGGGTTCGTTCTGCAGAATCACGTTTCCACGAAAAGCGGGACCTTTGGTTATCGTCCGTACACGTCGCGAGGGTCCGGATTGTCAACGAGCCAGGATGGAGCACGGATGCCTCCCACCTCTCGATAGTATCGCGACGACCCCGGGCCCTCGATCGCCGGGACGAGGGGCCGATCCGGGAAATC
>JANOBY010000426.1:0-2391 GCA_031411935.1 Planctomycetales bacterium
TCGAGCTCATCCTCAGAGAAGGCAAGAACCGGCAAGTCCGAAGGATGACCGCCGCCGTGGGGCACCCCACCCTGAGGCTCGTAAGGGTGGCCGTGGGACCCATCACGCTCGGAGACCTCCAACCCGGACAGTGGCGAGACCTGGACCCCGCCGAGAGGCGGATGCTCAGGATTTGATGCGGCTCGATCCCACAAGGCCATGGGGCCTCTCTGCTTGCATGTGAGCGGACAACGCTCCCCGCTTGCCTCCACCCTTATCCCAGTGGGGCGGGCGTCCCTGCCCAATGGCACTTACTTTAATCCTCGCTGATGCGAGGATTGGCAGATTGCGACCTTTGGGCGAGTCGTTTCCCGAACTGTGAGGGGCGAATTGTCTCCCCCAGATTGCTCAGGATGCTTCTAACCCCATAAGCAGTCGTTAAAGTAAGTGCCATTGGACAGGGACGCCCGCCCTACTTGAAGGCCGCTACGCCCGAGCGGGAATCGCTCTAAAGAAGCCGCCCCAAAAACCCGTCGAGCAGGGAAGCCAGCTCCACGGCGTTGGGGATCTCCTTGAACCGGAGGATCGGCCCTTTCAGCTCGCCCAGGGCTTCTTCATCGACCTTGAGCTTCTCGGAGATCGCCACCACGTAGCGGGGCGGGCCGAATTGGGGCAGGAGCGAGACCAGGCGTTCCAGGCTCGACCGTTTCCAGAAGCCGACCACGTCCACGAACACGTCGGTCCCCGTCTTCTTATGAACAAACTTGTAGTCGGGCACCCACACCCCTTCGCGGCCCAGCTCGATCACCTCCGAGGCCTCGCTCACCTCCCACGCGGGGGCGACCTGGCGGAACCTCGCCACGAACGCCGCGAGCTCGGGCGGGGCATACGTGCCCGAGTCCTGATAGTGCGAGATCAGGCCGTCGCCCGACTCCAGGTGGAACGTCCTGGGCTCCTTGCGCGGCCCCCATTGCAACTCCGCGTCGAGCCGGAAGTCGCCGCAAAGCAGCAGCGCCGGCAGGAACATGGCCATCTGGAACCCGTACCTGTTCGTCGACTGGAAGAGGCTCAGCGGGCCGTCGATCTGGATCGTGTAGCCGCTCGACATGCTGCCCTCGACCCGGTGCAAGAGCCGGTGGAACTTCAGCCAGCGGAAGAGCTGCCGATACCGCGCGGGCTTCTCGCGACGGACCTCGGCCGTGAGCAGGGTCGATCGCAGGAGCACCGACTGCGCCAGGGCCACGTTGTACCGATCCACGAGCCTCTGCGCGCTCAGGTCCCCGAACGACAGCATCCGCGCCTCGTCCTTCAGGTCGGCGAACAGCGACGACGCCACCTGCTGAGGGTCCACGCCCAGCTCGGTGCCCACCCGCGTGAGGATCACGTCGCGGCGGAACGGCTCCCTCCGCCCTTCGGCCTTCAGGCGCAACCGCTCGGCGGCGGCGGCCGAGAAGACCTTCTCGCGCAGGACCTCGGGCTTCACGTCGGCGACCATCTCGAACTCGGCGCGGTCCTCCAAAACCTTCGCCAGCCCGCGATGCGCCAGCGTCTTGGGGTCGTCCCCGAGCATGGCGTCGATCTCGGCCTCGATCTCGCCTCGGGTCGAGCCCACCCCCTCGCGGAAGATCAGGAGCAGGCTCTCGGCCACCTCAAGCCACGTGGGATCCTCGCGAGGGAGATAAAGCGGGATCACCCGCGACTTGGAGACCCGAACGCGAACAAGGTTTCCGGTGAGCATGGGGTGCGTCTCGCGGGTATCAGACGATATCTTGCCAGAGCCGAGCGTCGACGAACGGGGCCAGATGCTTGACATTCGTCGTGGCGACGATAATTTCCCGACCTTCGCTCGCGAGTTCCTGCGCCTGTGCCGCGAGGATCACGTCGGCGTCGATCGCCTCACCATGGGTCGATGGGCGGCCCCGATTTCGGCTCTCGGCCCAAAGCTCGGCCGCGCGTCGCATCGTCTGCGTGGTGAGCGGGATGTATTGCAGTCGCCGACCGATGGTATCAAGCCGAGCGAGACCCTCCGTCTTTCCCGCCCGAATCAGCTCGCGACGTACTTCATAGTCGGCGATCTCAGGGACCACGACCCGAGTCCCCCGGGGCAAAGTCCAAAGCCAGGCCCAGGCCCGCAGATTCTCCGCCGACGCCGACGTGTTGGTGACCAGGCCCAGGGGCCCGCTATCCAGCACCACGCGACGATCCATCAGAATTCCCGCCCTTCGGCACGCCGCGATTCAGCCAGGGCCTTCATGAGGTACTGATGAGTCGCCCGCCGCTCCTCGGGTGTCCCGATCGCTTCGAGCTCCGCGAAGAGCGACTGGAGATCCTGCTCGTCGCCGGGCACCGGAGGGGATTCGATCCGATCCGGGACGGCCTCGACGGTCGCTGGCGTGTAGTGCTCGGCCTTGT
>JANOBY010000427.1:0-8424 GCA_031411935.1 Planctomycetales bacterium
CAGGCCGAGGCAGGCACCGTCTCGCTCGACAAGACGATCACCCTGAGCAAGGGCGACAAGGTGCCGGGCTCGGGGATTCTTACCGATCACTTCTCGGAGGGCGTGACCATGCCCCTTCGGGATGCGGTCCGGCTCATGATCCGTTATTCCGACAACACGGCCACGAACCTGGTCCTCGACCAGATCGGCATCGGCTCCACGGCCGCGACGATGGAAACCCTGGGCTATCCGAACACGAAAATCCACTCGAAGGTCTATCGCCGCGACACCTCGGTCTTCCCCGATCGGAGCAAGACCTTCGGGCTCGGCAGCACGACCGCGAGGGAGATGGTGCGGTTGCTCGAGGCGCTCGAACAGAAGAGTCTGGTCAGCGAGACGGCCAGCGTGGCCATGAAGGGCCACCTTCTGGTCTGCGAGGACCCAGAGTCGTTCCCGCGATTTCTGCCACAAGGCACGAAGATCGCCTTCAAGTCGGGGGCGGTCAATGAGTCACGAACCGCGGCCGGAATTCTCGACACGCCGCAGGGCCCCGTGGCCCTCTGCGTGCTGACCGACAAGAATGAGGATCAGAGCTGGACGATCGACAACACGGGCACCCGGTTGTGCGCGGAGCTTGCGCGGGTGGTTTTCGTCCATTATGGGGGCAAGGTTGCGAACCCCTGCCCTTGATCACTCCGCAAATCCTTTCACGAGTCGAGGTGGGACATGGGCTTTCTCGATACCTTGCGCGGGTGGGCGGCGGCGGCAAGCCGTCTGGATCTGGACAGTCGTGGTTCCGTGGAGGCCGGGGATACGTCCGGAGACCCCCATCCCGAATTTCCTGGTGAAGCCCCCGCCGCGGATCCCGGCCGGATGGCCGCCCCGGTCGAGACCTCGGCGTTCGACCGGACCCAGTGGCAAAAGAAGTTGAAGAAGATCCTCGACCGCTTGCCCGACAGCCAGGTCCAGTGGAGCGACCTGAACCAGGAAGCCCATGCCCTGAACTTCGGGGACGACTGGATCGAGCGGACCTATCGCGAAGAATTCGCCCTCCTGATCCAGAAGATCGTGTCCGACCGCAGGGTCACGGCCGACGAGCACCGGATGGTCGATCTCGCGCGATCCCTCATGGGGATTTCCGACGCGGAGGCCGAGGAGACGCTCCAGAAAATTGCCGCGGAGGCCGCGCAATTCTTCGGTGAACCGGTCGAGGGCGCCTGAGGCTCCCGCGCGAGGATCGACGACCCGGGGGGCCCTCGCTCAATCCTTGATGAGCTCCGGCAGGGCCTGGGGCCGGCCCTCCCGGTCGATGCAAGCCAGGGTGGAATGCCCCAGGGCCAGGAGGGTCTCCTCGCGGTAAAGCTCGTACCTGTGGACGATCTTCACGTGGGTGACCCTCTCGACGAATGTCCGGAGCGTGAGGAGATCGTCATACCTCGCCGGTTTTCGGAACTTGCAGCCGATGTCGATGATCACCAGCAGATGGCCGGCATCTTCCATGTCCCGGTACGAGACCCCTCGCGCCCTGAGCAGCTCGGTCCGCCCCATCTCGAAGTACACGAAATAGTTCGCATGGTGGAGCAGCCCCATGCGATCGGTCTCGGCATAGCGCACGCGAATGGACATCTCGTGGGTCTGGCTCATTCCCCGCCTCGCTCGTCTGACGGCTACTCCGGTTTCGACGGATTCTAGCGAGATTCGAGGAACACCACTACGCGGACCCGATCGAGTCGCCGCCGCGACCGCGACCATCCCCAATCGCCGGACACCGGAAACCCGCGCGTTTCGGCCTCTTGCCTCCAGCGTCTAGAATAGCAGCGACGATTCATAAAATTAGCGAGGTGCGGGATGGCCACCGAGACGCGCATGATCACGGACCTCCTCGGTACCGGCGGCAACGACTGGCGGGAACGGCTGGGCGAGGTCGTCGCCATGATGCGCGAGATGAGCCTGCAAACCGAGCCCCAGGCCATGGTCCGCGCCTACTCCGAACGGCTCCGGAAGCTGACCCGATCCGAACGCTTCCTGGCCCTGAGCCGTCGCGGCCTGGAATTCCCTCAGTACCGGATCACCCGGTCGAGCCTCTGGTCGGCCGAGATCGACCCCTGGAAGGAGAAGGCCCGCCTGCCTCTTCTGGAGGGAGGCATCCTCGGGGAACTGATCTACGGCGAGGAGCCCTGCCTCCTGAACGACTTCCAGGTGAGCCGGGATGATCCCGCCTTCGCCTACCTCGAGGGGCAACGATCCCTCATGGCGATCCCCAACTACGACCGCGGGCTCGCGCTGAACATGACGATCCGGATGAGCGACGAGCCGGACGCCTTCGACGAGGAGATCTTTCCCGCCCACGTGTGGATGAGCAATCTCTTCGGCCGCGCCACGCATAATCTCGTCCTGTCCGACGAGCTCAAGGGGATGTACGAGACGATCGATCGGGAACTGAAGCATGTGGCCGACATCCAGCGATCGCTGCTCCCCAAGACGATCCCGTCCATCCCGACCCTGAGCCTGGCCGCCCATTATCAGACGTCGCAGTGGGCGGGGGGCGACTATTACGACTTCTTCGCGCTGCCGGACGGCAAGTGGGGGATCCTGATCGCCGACGTGAGCGGCCACGGCACGCCCGCGGCCGTGATCATGGCGATCACGCACAGCATCGCCCACGCATTTCATGGTTCCCACACGGGCCCCGGCGAATTGCTGGCCCACGTGAACCATCAACTCGCCACGCGATACACGATGGAGTCGGGGACGTTCGTGACCGGGTTTTACGGGATCTACGATCCCGCTCGCCGAGAGCTGACCTACGCCTGCGCCGGGCATAACCCGCCTCGATTCAAGCGATGCGAGGACGGATCGATCGGCTCGCTCGACGGCGTGAGCAACCTGCCCCTGGGCCTCTTCCCCGACCTCACCTATGAGACCGCCGTGAAGAGTTTTATTCCGGGCGACCAGATCATCTTCTACACCGACGGGATCACCGAAGCGACGAATCCTGCCGGCGAGATGTTCGGTATGGACGAGCTGGACCGGGTGCTCGAAAACTGCCACCTGAGCGCCGAGGGACTCATCCAGGAAGTCTTGCAGGCCCTGGAGGATTTCACGAAGAATCAGCCCGCCGCCGATGACCGCACCTTGCTCGTGGCGAAGATTTCCTAGACTTCAGACCGATCGCGACGCGAGGATCCGGCCGAAGTCGTGCGCCAGGCTCTCGAACACGAGGGCCCGGTTCGCGTTGCGTCGGACCTGGTAATCGGCCGAGAGACACCGATCGGCCATCACGAAGACGTCTTCCGGTTCCAGGCGCCGTGCCAGGGCCTGGATGGCCGCCAGGTCCTCGGGATCCGTGGAAGGGCTTTCCACCCCCGCCGTCTGCCAGAGCACGGCGCGGAGGAAGCGCGCCAGTTCGCCGATCAGGAGACGGGCCCTCTCCCTCTTCGGGCCGCTTTCCTTTCCGGCCTCGTTGCTGAAGGCTTCGAGCTTCTGAGCAAAACGAAACGAATGGAAGCGTCCGGCCTCGGCGAGTTCTCCGAGCATCGACCGCAGGAAGGGGCCGAGATCGGCGTCGGCGAGGCCCAGGGCCCGAGAGACCTGCCCCTCGCTCAGGTCGGCCAGGCGTTGGGCCTCTTGATGATCCTTGGTCAGGCCGGAGTCCAGCAGGATCTGGGCCACGTCCTCCCGCGAAAGAGGCTCGAACCGCAGGAGACGGCAGCGGGAGAGGATGGTCTCGAGCTGGAGTTCGGCCGCCGAGCCGATGAGAATCAGGATGGAACCGGGCGGGGGTTCTTCGAGGGTTTTCAGGAAGGCGTTGGCGGCCTCGTCGCTCAGGTCGTCCGCGTCGTCGACGATCGCGATGCGGCGGATCCCTCGCATGGGCTTGAGGCCGAGGTCCTGGCACAGGTCGCGGATGGAGCGGATCGGGAGTTCTTGACGGTCTTCGGGCTTCTCGACCTGGAGGACGTCGGGGTGTGAACCCTCGATCACCTGAAGGCAGCTCGGGCATACGCCACAGGGTTCGAGCTGCGTGGACGGATTTCTCTCGCAGAGCAGGGCCTGGGCCAGGGTCAGGGCAAAACGACGTTTGCCGACCCCTTCGGGCCCGACGAACAGGAAGGCATGCGGCATCCGGCCCGCCTGCATGGCCGAACGGATGGCACGGACCTGCGTCTCATGCCCCCGAAGTGAGCCCCAGAGCATGTTGAACCTCTTCGCGGATCCGTCGGTGCACCTGCTCGGGGTCGCCGACCCCGTCCACGACCACCGAGGGAGAATTGTAGCCCGATCGCCCCGCGAGAAACCCTTCGCGGACCCTTCGCCGATACTCGTCCGAGCGCTCTTCCATCCGGTCCCTAGGGACGCCGATCCGTGCCGTTGCGACTTCCGGAGCCACGTCAACCACGATGGTCAGGTCGGGAACGAGCCCGCCCGTGGCCACCCGGCCGACTTCGCGGATGTCCGCCGAGTCGAGTCCCCCGGCGCTTCCCTGATAGGCAATGTTCGACAGGAGAAAGCGATCCGACACCACGATGGCGCCCGAGGCCAGGGCGGGACGGATCACCTCATCCACGAGTTGCGCCCGGCTGGCCATGTAGAGCAGCATCTCCGCGCGCAGGGTCGGGACGTAGCTCGAACGGTCCAGGAGCAAGCTGCGGATCTCGTCGCCGACCGTCGTCCCCCCGGGGTCCCGGCAGACGACGACCGAATGCCCCTGGAGCTTCAAGGACTCGGCGAGCAGGCGAACCTGCGTGGTCTTTCCCGACCCGTCGGGGCCTTCAAGTGCCACGAACCATCCGCGCCTGGCCGGGATCATCATCCGCTTATTCCTGCAAGATCGGGACGGGTCCGGATTCGATCGCCCATCTAGTGACGAAGCCAGGCGTCGGCCTCGGCGAAGAGCTGCCGGATCTTCGCGTGGTAGAGGAGCCTGGAGATCTGGTCGAACTTGCCCCAATGATACCAGTGGCCGTAGGGGTCCTCCACATGCTCGAAGGACCGTGCGAGCGAGGAGTCGTTCAGGACCTCGACGATGTAGTAGGTGACCGTCTTGAGGACCTTTCGGCCGCGACGGATGTAGGTATAGGAGAGGGCCTGTTCGAAACCGTCGCGGAAGGCCCAATCGGTCAGATTCGTTTCCTCGAAGAACTCGCGAGCGGCGGCCTCGCGAGGGGTCTCCTCTCCCTCGATCCCGCCCTTGGGGAATTCCCACTTGGCCCTCGGGTTGCGGACGGTGGCCGAGTGTAGGAGGAGGAATTCCAGGGACTGGTCACCGCCGACCTTGTAGGGGATCACGCCGGCCGAGAGTTCTTGAATGGCGGTCATGATGATGATGTGACCGACGGGCCCGCGGGCGCGTCGTCTCCTTCGTTGACCGCGACCAGACCCAGTACGGCGCCGGCCTGGGTGAGCTCGTCTTCGTAGCCACGGATTTCGGCGAGCGTCCCGCTCGCGGGAACGGGGACATCAAAGGTGGCCGGACCGACCAGGATCTCCACCAGCCGGTCCCCTTCCCAGATGGCGTCCCCGGGTTCAGCGTACCAGTGGCTGATCACGATCGGCTCGTGCGGACCGGTCCCCAGTTCGGGCAGGATGACTGCCTCCAAACGCATGGCGAACCCCGTCGAGCAGAATTTCCGACGAGGCCTGACGCCTCTGTGAGGCGCCGGCCAAGTCTCTTAGCTTTAGAATAGCTGGACGCGGATATCTTGAAAAGGGAGCTTTCTGCTTATCTTCAGACCGGATGCGCCGCCGTGTCGATCGGACCTGCCGTGTCGCGACCCGGATTCGAAGGCGGGAGGGGGCCGGCCGGGGGCGTCTTGCGCCTGGATTCGCCGAGTCCCTGGACCACCACATAGAACACGGGGACAAAAAACACGGCCAGGAAGGTCGCGGCGAGCATCCCACCGAACACCGCCGTTCCCAGCGCCCGTCGACTTGCCGAGCCTGCCCCCGTGGCGTTGACCAGCGGCACGATCCCGAGGATGAACGCGAAGGAGGTCATGAGGATCGGCCGAAACCGAAGCCTCGCCGACTCGACGGCCGACTCGAGGATGGACTTGCCGTGACCGCGAAGCTCGCGGGCGAACTCGACGATCAGGATGGCATTCTTGCTCGCGAGCGCGATGATCAGCACGATGCCGATCTGCGTGTAGATGTTGTTGTCCATCCCGCGGACCGCGACCGCCATGACCGTCCCCAGCAGGGCGAGGGGCACCACCATGATCACCGAGGCCGGCAGGAGCCAGCTCTCGTACTGGGCCGCCAGCACGAGATAGACCAGCAAGATCCCCAGGGCGAAGATATAAAGGGCCTGAGATCCCACGGCGCGTTCCTGGAAGGCGATCCCCGTCCATTCGTAACCCACTGAGGGAGACTTCTTCGCATCGACCATCTCCTCCATGAGCCGAAGCGCGTCGCCCGAACTGAACCCGGGAGCCGCCTCGCCGGTGATCGCCGCGGAGGGATAGAGGTTGTAGCGGTTCAAAATCTGGGGGCCGAGCGTCTCCTTCACGCTCAGGACCGTGCCCAGAGGAATCATCTTCCCGCTCGCGTCCCTCGTCTCCAGACGGCCGATGTCGCCCGGAGTCATCCGGAACGGCTCCTCCGCCTGGATGCGGACCTGGTACGTTCGGCCGTTGATGTTGAAGTCGTTCACGTAGGACGATCCGAGCGAGGCCTGGAGCGTGCTAAATACCGAGTTCAGCGGGACGTTCAGGCTCTTCACCTTCGTGCGATCGATGTCGGCGAAAAGCTGCGGCACCGACGCGCGAAAGCTCGTGTTCAGGGCCCGCAGGCCGGACTGGCTGGAGCCGTCCCGGATCACTTCCTGGGCCAGGGTCTGGAGCTCGACCAGACCCGCACCCCCGCGATCCTGGAGCTGCATCTGGAACCCGCCCGACACGCCGAGCCCCTGGATCGACGGAGGGGCGAACACGAAGACGACCGCCTCCTGCACGGTCTGGAAGTTCCGACGAAGCGAGGCCAGGATCTGGTCCTGGGTGTGGCCCTCCTTCAGTCGCTCTTCCCACGGCTCGTACACGACGTACATGGTCGCCGCGTTTGACGCGGTGGTGGCGTCGAGCAGGGAGTTTCCGCCGATCATGACCCAGGTCTTCACGCCGGGCGTCTTCTTCAGGATGGCCTCGACGTCCGCGACCGTGCGACGGGTCCGGGCCTGGGACGCCGCATCCGGCAACTGGAGCCCGAGGACCGCGTACCCCTGATCCTCGACCGGGAGGAACCCCGTGGGCAGTCGCGTGAACCACCAGAACGTGATCGTCACGAGCAGGACGAACACGCCCATCGTGGCGATCGGCCAGCGAACCAGTCGCTCGACGATCCGGGTGTAGAAGGCTTCCAGGCGATTGTAGACCGCGTTGAATCCCCGGTAGAAGGCGTTCTTCTTGCCGCTCGACGGGCGCAGGTAGCTCGCGCACTGCGCGGGCTTCAGGGTCACGGCGTTGATCGCGCTGATGACCGCGGTGGCGGCGATGGTGAGTGCGAACTGGCGATAAAGCTGCCCCGTGATCCCGGGCAGGAACGCGGTCGGCACGAACACGGCCATGAGGACCAGGGTGATCCCGATGATCGGCCCCAGGACTTCGCCCATGGTCTTGATGGTGGCGGTCTTGGGATCCATCCCGTCGTGGTCGATGTGGTGCGCCGCGTTCTCGACGATCACGATCGCGTCATCGACGACGATGCCGATGGCAAGGACCAGGCCGAAGAGCGTCAGCGTGTTGACCGTGAAGCCCAGGGCCGCCATCGCGGCGAACGCGCCGATGATCGTCACGGGCACCGTGGTCGCCGGGACGAGCACGGCCCGCCAGTCCTGGAGGAAGACCAGGATCACGATGAGCACAAGGACGCCGGCCTCGAACAGGGTCTTGTAGACCTCGCTGATCGACTCCTCGACGAACTCGGTCGTGTTGAAGGGGATCGAGTAGGTCAGGCCCTGCGGGAAGAACTTCGCTCGGGCCTCGACCTCGGCCCGAACCTTCTTCGCGACCTCGAGCGCGTTGGCCCCGGGCAACTGATACACGGCCAGGCCGGCGGCGGGCTTCCCGCCCACGTCGCACCACACGTCGTAAACCTGGGCACCGAGCTCCACGCGTGCGATATCCTTGATTCGCGTGATTCGCGTGGCGCCCTGATTCTTGCTGTCGCTCTGGACCTGCTTGACGATGATCTCGTTGAACTGCGCCACGTCCTTCAGCCGACCCAGGGCCGTCACGGTCAGCTGGAAGGCCTGCTTCGGCTGAGCGGGTGGTTGGCCGACCTGCCCGGCGGCGACCTGGACGTTCTGCTCGCGGATGGACTCGTACACGTCGGAGGTCGTCAGGTTGCGCGCCTGGAGCTTGATCGGGTCGATCCAGACCCTCATCCCGTAATCGCTGGCCCCGAAGACGTTGATGTCCCCCACGCCTTCGATACGTGCCAGCGGGTCGC
>JANOBY010000428.1:0-12249 GCA_031411935.1 Planctomycetales bacterium
GCGTGCTGGCGGTCTTCATCCCGTCGTTCTTCATGCAGGGCGCGGCCCAGGCCCTGTTCGTGCCGCTCTCGCTGGCCGTCGGCTTCGCGATGATCTCCTCCTACCTGCTCTCGAGCACCTTCGTGCCGGTCGGGGCGTTCAGGCGGAGCTGGAACTTCTCCGAGTCCGCGCGGGGGAAATTCTCGCGGGGGAGCGAACCGCCCAGGCCCGCGATCGCGTAGGAGGTCGCCGCGATGTAGAGCACCGCCACGACCCCGCGATGCCTCACCAGTCGCCGCGCGACTCCGGCGTAAAGCTCTAAAAGGCGGGCGAACCTCGCCGATCGGGCGGACTCGTGGGCGTTCTGCGCGTGGGGCCTCAGGAGCCAGGTCGAGAGCACCGGGACGAACGTGCTGGAGAGCACATACGAGCTGACCATCGCGAACCCGACCGCCATCGACAGGGGCGGGAACAGGGCGCGCGGGGCCCCGGTCATGAAGAACGACGGGAGGAACACGGCCAGGATGCAGAGCATGGCGAGCAAGCGGGGCACCGCCGTGTCACTGTTGCCCATCCTCACGGCCAGGGCCACCGAGGGCGTGTGCGCCAGCTTGGCGTGGATGTTCTCGATCTCGACCGTGGACTCGTCCACGAGGATTCCGATGGCCAGCGACAGGCCGCTCATGGTCATGAGGTTGATCGTCTGCCCGGTCATCCACAGCGCCGTGACCGCCCCGGCGATGGCCAGCGGGATGTTCAGGACCACGATCAGCACGCTGCGCAGGTTTCTCAGGAAGATCAGCACCATGAGCCCGATCAGCCCCGCGCCCAGGAGCCCCTCTTTCAGGAGGCTGGACATGGCGCCGGTCACGGTCGGGGACTGGTCGAACTCGAAGCTGACCTTGATGTCGTCGGGCAGGACGCCCTGCATGCGGGGCAGGGCGGCTTTCACGCTCTGCACGACCGAGAGCGTGGAGGCGTCGGCGGTCTTGCTCACGAGCAGATAGACGGCCCTCTGGCCATTGACCAGCGCGTATCCGGCGGGGATGTCGGAGGCGTCCTCCACGCGGGCCACGTCGCGCAGGTAGACGTTGGGGCTCGGGCCGGGGCGGATGGGGATGTCGCCGAACTCGTCGAGGGTCCGGGCCTGGGCGTTCGACGAGACGATGGCCAGGGTGTCCCCGATCCGCAGGTTGCCCGAGGGGCTCGTCACGTTCCCGTCGTTCAGGGCACGCACCACCTGATCGGGCGTGATGCTGTAGGACTTCAGGCGGTCGGGGTCGAGCCGGATGACCACGGTCCTCTGGCTCCCGCCGAAGGGGGGCGGCGACATCACGCCGGGAAGCCCGCCGAACAGGGGCCGGACCTTCACCAGGGCCTCGTCCTGGATCTCGCCCAGGCTGCGCGAGTCGCTGGAGAGGACCAGGTAGCCGACCGGGATGCTCCCGGCGTCGTACCTCGTGACGAACGGGGCGACCGTGCCCGGGGGCATGGAGGCCTGCGACCTCGTGACCTGGCCGATGGTCTCGGCCATGGCCTGGCTCATGTCGGTCCCGGGGTGGAAGAAGAGCTTCATGAGCGCGAGGTTCTGCACGCTCTTCGACTCGATGTGCTCGATGCCCATGATGTAGAGGAAGTGGGACCGATATCGAAGGGCAGGGTGTGATCGAACAGGAGACTCGCCGTGGGCAGGAGCCCCTGGCGGAACGCGGGCGAGCCCATGTCGGTCTGGAGGATCATGTTCACCCCCACGGCGGGGATCAGGTACTTGCTGAATCCCATCCGTATGATCCAGCTTATCGGCCGGCGCGGCCGAATTGGGTTCCTCTGAAAATAACCTTCGCTCGATATGGCGAGTCCACCCAGGTTTCCCATTTTCATGGGGTCGGGTGACAAAATACGACTGTCATGACTGTTCGTTCTGCAAATTCACTGTTTGGCGTGTTCGACGGAGCGTGGCCTGTCCTGGTGTGTCGTCCCGTGCCGAATCTGAGCCCTGGATCGGGATTTGAAACATGGATTCGGGTCCCATGGGCGGAGGGCCCACGCGGCCGCCCCACATTTCCTCTCGCGAGAGGGTCCACCCGAATTATCGGAGCCTGGCGGGCGGACTTCCGCGAAAACGCCCCGCGAGCAAAATCCATCAGGGCTTGGGGCAGGCGTCGGACAGGGCCGTCACGCTCCAGGCCGTGGCCGCGATCGAGATGAATTGATCCTTCCCGTGAGGGAATCCGCTCTCGAAGTAGGGCTGGAACGGCTTGCTGCGCGAGGCCACGAACCAGGATCCGTCCTCCTTCTGCGTCCCGATCAGGTAGGCGAGCCCCCGGGTATAGATCGGGTCGTCGGTGGGGAGCCCTCCGCCTCGGTGCAGGGCCACGAGCGCCGAGCCCGTGGCGTAGGCGTCGCTGGGCTTGCCCTCGACCTGCGGCCAGCCCCCGTCGGCGTTTCGCGAGTCGATCAGGTCCTTCCGGGCCTGAGTCACGGCTTCGTCCTCGGAGCCCGATTCCTTCATCGCCAGGAGCCGGAAGGCCCGGTCCTCGGTCTCCTTGGGCGAGGCGGATTCGAGCCATTTGCGGGCCCCCTCGCGGCGACGATCCACGCGCTCGGCCTGATCCTTGCGGGCGTAGGCCCGGAGCGATCGGAGCGCGAGATAGGTCGCGGTGAAGTCGCTGGCCTCGGACGGGGGGCGGTTCGACGCGGGCTTCCAGTGGTCGCGCTTCTCGTCGCGGGCGAGCAGGAACCCGGCCACGGCTTCGGTCACGTCGTCGGCCGGGACCTTGCCGATTTCGAGCGTGAACAGGGCATAGCCCGCGCGGGTCACGCCGCCTCCCTGTCCCTCGTTCTTCTTGTAGCTCTCCAGGGCCCCGCGAAGGTCGGCCTCGGTATGTTCGGCCGCCGAGGCGATGACCTCGGGATCGACGTCGAAGCCCCTCGCCCTCGCCGTGCTCAGCGCGAGCGTGGGGACGGCCTGATGATGGCAGGAGAAGCAGTCGCGGTGCTTCGGGTATTCGGTCAGGCTCGCCACGAGCAAGGGCAGGGCCTTCTGGACCGACGCCCGGATCGCGGGGGCTTCGGGGGCCGGGTCGTCGTCGGGCGGGGGCGAGATCGCGAGCCCCGCGAGCAGAAGGGTTGTGGCCGTGAGCATGGTGGACCCTCGAAGACGGGCAGGGGAGGCCCGTCAACGTATCTCACGGCCATCCCCGGTTCAAGCCGTTGCAGGGGCGGGGCCGCGGGTGGTGTCGAGCCCGTCCACGGCGGGCAGGTCGATGGGCTTGCCCTCCTGCGCCGATCGGTAGAGGGCCTCGATGAGCCTCATGTCCTGCAAGCCCTCCTGGCCGGGGGTGTGCGGGCGCTCGTTGTTCGCGGCGCGCTGGGCCATGTGGTCCATCTCCAGGGCGAACTGGTCCTCCTCGGGCAGGCGGATCTCGGTCATGAGGTCGGACTTGCCCTTCGCGGTCGCCGTGCGCATCCTCAGCCCGTGGTAGGCGAACGCCGGGTCGAGGTCGATCCACCCGCGCTCGGCGAGCACGCGGCACTGCCTGGACTCGTGCGCCGAGTAAAACGTCTGGCACGAGGCCAGCACGCCCGAGGGGAACCTGAGCTGGAAGTTCATCCGGTCCTCGACCTCCTTGAAGCGCGGGTCGGAGGAATCGGTCACGATCTGCGAGCTGACCTGGACGGGCTCCTCGCCCGTGAGGTACCTCGCGGCGTTCAGGCAGTAGATCCCTACGTCGGGAAGCGACCCCCCTCCGGCGAGCGCCTTCTTGTGCCTCCACTGATCGACGGGCCCCTGGTTCTGGCCGTTCAGGGCCTCGATCATGCGCGTGGGGCCGAACTCCCCGGAACGGACCATGCGGATGGCCTCGCGGTGGTGGGGCTCGTACTGCATGCGATAGGCGATCATGAGCTGTTTCTGGGCCTGCTCGCAGGCGGCGATCATCTCCTCGCACTCCCCCACCGAGTTGGCCATGGGCTTCTCGCAGAGGACGTGCTTGCCCGCCCTGGCCGCGCGAACGGTGAACTCCAGATGCATGCTGTTGGGCAGGATGATGTACACGACCTGGACCGAGGGGTCGTTCGCCAGGCGGTCGAAGGTCTTGTAGTCGTAAAGATGATCGGCCCCGATCCCGTACTGGGCGGCGACCTTCTCGGTCTTGGCGCGGTCGCCGCTCACGAGCGCCGCGGGGCGGGCGAACTTGCACTTGCCGAACGCGGGGAGGACCTCGCCCAGGGCCAGTTCGCCGAGCCCCACGATCGCGAACCCCACTCGGCGATCGGGGGGCAAAGGCGCGGGCGGGGGGCCGGACTGGGCCTCGGTCTTCGCCTTCATGGTGGGGATGTCCACCGGGGCCGGCTTCTCCGCCTGCTGGGCCGAGGCGTTGGCCGCCAGGGCGGTCGCCGCGCCCGCGGCCAGGAACTCGCGACGCGACGGCGTGCGCTGGGGATCGGTGCTCATGCTCTCTCCTTCGGTGAAGCGGCCCCGGGCGGATCGGGGGGATGCGGGGATGTCGACGCAACGCCCATACCGGCGGCCCGGAAAGTCCGACCCGTCGGGGACATGGACGAGGGGCGCCCGGGATCGGGATGCGCCCGCCCCGTTGTCACGGGACCACAAGCCGTCCGCGGCCTCTTCAACGACCTAGCCTTCCGGTAGCCCCCCGGAATGACAGGAGTTTCGAGGGCGGTTGCGGCCGGACAATTTTCCCCTCGGAGAACATCCATATGGTTTATCGCGCGGGAATGTTTGCTGTCCTTCTGGGCCTGATCGGAAGCCCGGCGAGGGCCGATCTGGTGCTGACCTTCGAGGATCCCGGGGTGCAATCCACGTCCGTCTCGGGCGTGACCACCGAGACGTTCGATGGCCTCTCCTCGGGATATTTCGGAGGGCCCCTGACCACGGCGGTCGGCACGATCAGCAGTTCGGGCAGGATCACCGCGGCCAACCGGTATGGAGGGGCCGGGGGCGTGGGGAAGTACCTGAGCCTGGGCTACGCCAGCGGGTCCGAGACGTCCCTGCTCACGCTCAACGGGGCCCAGTCGTACTTCGGATTCTGGTGGTCGGCCGCCGACGCCGGCAACCAGGTCCAGTTCCTCTCGGGCGGGTCGGTGATCGGTTCGCTCGACCCCGCGACCACCCTGGCCGCCCTGAGCAGCCAGTACTTTGGCAACCCCAACGACAACTTCCTGGGGCAAGATCGCGGCGAGAAGTTCGTCTATGTGAACGCGTACGGGACCAAGGGGACGAAGATCGACCAGGTCCGATTCAGCAACGTCCTGAGGGGGACCGGATTCGAGATGGACAACTTCAGCGTGAGGGCCGCGCCCCTGGCGGTGCCCGAGCCGTCCTCCCTGGTCATGGCCGCCACCGGCGGGATGATCGGACTCGGTCGCTGGTTGCGGACCCGAAAAAAGTCGTAAGCCTCGCGGAAAACGCTCACGATCTCGCGCCCGAACGGGTTCGAGATCGTGGCGATTTCCGGCGGCTTGCCCCTGGTCGATGCGACCGGTCGCGGGCTCAGGGTCGATCCGGGCGCATGGCGAGCTTCGAGTCCTCGCGGATCGTCCAGACCTCGGCGGATCGTCCTTCTCGCGGTTCGAGCCGGATCGCGGCCTCGTATCCGTCGCCCACGGGCCGGATCTCGGCCGGGGGCGTGGCGCCTTCGAGGCCCAGGTCCTTCGCCGTGGTGGCCCACTTGCCGGTGCGCTCGCGGTGGCTCTTCTGGGCGTGGTAGATCGCCATGAGCGCGTCGCGCGCGGGGGCCGAGGGGTCGGGCCTGAAGGCGGCCTTTCCGGGGGCCTCGGTCGAGAACTGGACGTAGCCCCAGCGCTCGGGGCGGTGCATGTCGATCACGCCCTGGGGGGACCAGACCCAGTTGTCCTCGCGACGATCCGGGACCTTGCGATAGCCCCCGTCGATGACCGTGTGCTCCCACTCCACCCGCGAGAAATTCACGCGCCACTGGTCGCCGTCTCGCGGAGGTGTGGCGACCCGGGAAAGGCCGGCGAGCGCGGCCCACGGGATGGCGACCTCGACCGTCCACGAGGTGTCGATGTCCGAGGGGTCGTTGAGCGTGCCGAGGACCTTCACGGCGGATTTCAGGCCGGGGACCTCCCACTCGTTGAGGGCGGGGCCTCCGTCGCGGTAGGGCTTCTTGAGGAGCAGGTCCCACTCGGTGTTCAGGGCGTTGATCTCGATCTCGCCGTACTCGTGGTTGTCGCCGTCGGGGTCGAGGAAGATCTCGAAGTCGTTGTCCTGAAAGATCACCGAGTCGTGCGCCTTGAGCGTGCCCCACACGTGGGGCTCGGTGAGCTCGGCGGCGATGTAGAAGGCGCGGTCGTCCCAGAGCATCTTCGCGCGGGTGCGGAAGCGGGGCCTGGGCTTCCTGTCCCCCTCGATGTCCACGAAGTCGTCGGTCCAGGGGGCGTCCTGCCAGGCCTCGTCGTCGAGCCGGCCGTCGAGGACGATCGGCTTCGCGGCCTTCACGCACACGTATCCGCGTGGAGGGGCCGGAGGGCCCTCGGCGGCGGCCGGAGAGACGGGCAGGGCAAGGAAGATCCCCGGGGCGGCCAGGCGGAGGAGGCGTCGGAGGGCGGTCACGGAGGGTCCTCGATCTCGGGAGGTTTCGGGCCTGCGGGCGGATCGGACCCGCCCAGGCTATGCGATACGCCCCGCGGTGGCAAACCCTAAGCGCCGGTCGGGAAACGGCTTGCATCCCCATTTGTGCGAGAAAAAGAACGCATGTCTTTTCCATGATTGAAGACCGAGATAGGGCTTGGTATAGACTGGCGGGAAAGCGCCCCCGGCGGGTCTGGAGTGAGGCCCGAAGAATCCTGCCAGTTCCTCATGTTTTGGCACGGGTTTTGAATTTGGAAAGGGGTTTCTGGCGTCGAGGATACCCCGAGTCGCGAGCGGGCCCCGTGGGATGCTCGCGGCCGAGGCAGGGTTCTCGGTCGTGGTGAGGTTGCCGGAGACGTGCGATGTTGATGGAGAGAGACGCGACGGGGGCCCTGCCGTTCGCCGTGGATACGTCGAATTGCGACCGCGAGCCGATCCACCAGCCGTCAAGCATCCAGCCCCACGGGGTCCTCATGGTGCTCTCGGAGCCCGACCTGGCGGTGGTCCAGGTCAGCATGAACTCCCGGGAGTATCTGGGCCTGAGCCCGGACGAGATCCTGGGTCGGCCGTTAGGCCGGGCCCTGGGGGACGACGTGGCGGAGGACCTCGCCCGCGGGATCGAGCGGATGGAAGTCGGTTCGCGGCCGAGACTCCTGCGAATCGTGACGGTCGAGGCCGGGGGGCGCACCTGGAGGTTCCACGCGGTCGGGCATCGCGTCGGCGACCGGGTCGTGCTCGAGCTGGAGGCCTCCGACGGCAAGCCGATCCTCGATTTCCACCCGACGGTCGATCGGTTCACGCTGGAGGTCGAGGCCGTGACCTCGATCCCCGAGCTGACCGGGCTCATGGCCCGCGAGGCCAGGCGACTCACCGGCTTCGACCGCGTGCTCGTGTACCGATTCGACGAGGGATGGAACGGCACGGTTGTGGCGGAAGACGGCAACGGGCGTCTCCCCTCGCTCCTGCACCATCGGTTCCCCGCAAGCGACATCCCCGCGCAGGCCCGCGAGCTTTATCGCACGAACCGGATGAGGATCATCCCCGATTCCGGATACAGCCCGGTGGCGCTGGTCCCGTCCGAGGATCGGGCCTCGGGCGCGAGGCTGGACATGAGCTTCGCGACCCTTCGCAGCGTGTCGCCGGTCCATCTGCAGTACATGAAGAACATGGAGACCGCCTCGTCCATGTCGGTCTCGATCTTGCGAAACGGGGAGCTCTGGGGGCTCGTCTCGTTCCACCATCGCGAGCCCAGGACGGCGGATTTCCCGATCCGCGTGAGCTGCGACCTGATGGCCCGGGTGTTCGCCTTGAGGCTCTCGGGCCTTGAGCATAATCGGGGATTGGAGCGCCGCATGGAGGTGCGCTCGGCCTGTTCGCGGCTCGTGGCGGTCATGGCCGACCGCGGCGACTTCGTCTCGGCGCTGAAGGACTTCCCCGAGGACCTGCTGGGCATTGCCGACTCCACGGGTGCGGCCATCTTGACCGAAGGGGAGTGTTTGCTGCTGGGCGAGACGCCGACCGAGGAACAGACGCGCGCTCTGGCCTCGTGGCTCTTCGCGGAGGGGAACCAGGACGTGTTCCTCACGGACTCTCTGCCCGGCGTGTATGCCCCCTCGTCGCAGTTCAAGGGGGTGGCGAGCGGCCTCCTGGCCATCGCCGTCTCCAAGCTCCACCCGAGCTTCGTTCTTTGGTTCCGCCCCGAGGTGATCCAGACGGTCAAGTGGGGAGGCCCGCCCGAAGCCAAGGCCCGGGTCGAGTCCGACGGGGTCGTCACGCTGCACCCCCGCACCTCGTTCGAGACCTGGAAGCAGACCGTCCGCGACCGCTCGGTGCCCTGGAGGTCGAGCGAAGTCGAGGGGGTCACCGACCTGCGCAATACGATCGTCGGGTCGGTGCTGCGCAGGGCCGAGGAGCTGGCATCGCTGAACGCCGAGCTGAGGCGCAGCAACAAGGAGCTCGAGGCCTTCTCGTACTCGGTGAGCCACGACCTCCGGGCCCCCCTGCGGCACATCGTGGGTTATGCCCAGCTGCTCAGGGAGAGCGCCGTCGGCAAGCTGTCGGACAACGACGAGCGGTTCATCGCCACGATCATCGAGTCGAGCGAGTACGCCGGGAATCTCGTGGACAAGCTCCTGGGCTTCTCGCGCCTGGGCCGGTCGGAGCTCCAGAAAGTGGACGTGGACCTGGGGGTGCTCGTTCGGGAGATCCGGACCGACGTCATGCGCGACGCGGAGGGGAGGGACATCACCTGGACCGTCGGCCCCCTTCCCACGGTCCGCGCCGACCTCATGATGCTGCGCATGGCCGTGCGCGACCTCCTGTCCAACGCGCTGAAGTACACCCGCAAGACGGAGAAGGTCGTGATCGAGGTCGGCTACCGGGACGAGGGCAACGAGCATGTTTTCTTCGTGAAAGACAATGGCGTGGGATTCGACATGGAGTTCGCCGGCAAGCTCTTCGGCGTGTTCCAGAGGCTCCACCGCTGGGAGGATTACGAAGGGACCGGCATCGGATTGGCTAATGTCCGCAGGGTGATCGAGCGTCACGACGGGCGGACCTGGGCCGAGGGTGCCGAGAACCTCGGCGCCACCTTCTTCTTCACCCTGCCCAGGCGATCTCGCGAGACATGAAAGACGCCATGCTCAAGCCCATCCTGCTCGTCGAGGACAATCCGAAAGACCTGGAGCTCACCCTTCTGGCCCTCGCGCGCAGCAACCTGGCCAACGAGGTCGTGACCGTCCGCGACGGCAAGGAGGCGATCGACTACCTCTTCCGCGCGGGCCCCTATCTGGACCGGCCCGAGGGGAACCCGGCGGTCATCCTGCTGGACCTGAAGCTCCCCAAGATGGACGGCCTCCAGGTCCTGGAGCGGGTCAAGAGCGAGCCGAATCTCCGCGCCGTGCCCGTGGTCATGCTCACCACATCGCGCGAGGAGCGCGACCTCGTGCTCAGCTACAAGCTGGGCGTGAACGCCTACGTGGTCAAGCCGGTGGGGTTCAAGGACTTCATCGACGCCATCCAGGAACTTGGGGTCTTCTGGGCCGTCCTCAACGAGCCGCCCCCCGGTTCCCTCCGCCCGGATCGGATCCGTTGATGGTGAATTCAGGCGAGCCCCAGGCTCCGTCCCCCAGCCCCGCCCCCGCCCCCGGGATCATGATCCTCCACCTGGAGGATAGCGACCTCGATGCCGAATTCGTGAAGCTCAGGCTCGAGAAGTCGAGCCTCGGCGCCTCGATCGAGCGTGTGCTCGACCGGAAAGGCTTCGTGGACCGGCTGGAATCCCGCCGCTACGACCTGATCCTCTCCGACTACAAGGTTCCCACGTTCGAGGGGCTGGCCGCCCTCGATCTGGCCCAACGCCATCAGCCCGAGACCCCCTTCATCTTCGTCTCGGGCACCATGGGCGAGGAACTCGCGGTCGAGACCCTGAAGCGGGGCGCGACCGACTACGTGCTCAAGGACCGGCTCACCCGCCTGCCCGTGGCCGTCGAGCGCGCGCTGGCCGAGGCGAAGGCCCGGGCCGAGAGCCGACGCGCCGAGCAGGCGTTGCGCGAGAGCGAGGCCCAGTATCGGACCCTTGCCGCTAACCTCCCCGGCGGGGCGGTGTTCGTGGTCGATAACGACCTGCGGTACAGGCTGGCCGAGGGCGAGGCCCTGCGCATGGTCGGGCTGACCTCGCGGGACCTGGAGGGCCGGACGATCTTCGAGGCCCTGGACCCCGCGTCGGCCGCGCAGGCCGAGCCCCACTATCGCGCCGCCCTGGAGGGCCGGAGCTTTCGCGTGGAGAGCGAGCGCGGCGGGTTCCACTTCTCCACCCACGGCGTGCCCCTACGCGAGGCCTCGGGCGAGATCCGCGGGGTGCTCGCCGTGTCGTACGACGTGACCGAACAGAAGCGGGCCGAGAGGGAGCTTGCCGAGCGCGAGGTCCGTTATCGGCTCGTGGCCGACGCCGCCAATGACGCCATCTGGGACTGGAACCTCCTGACCGACCAGGTCGTCTGGAACGAGGGCGTGCGGACCCGCTTCGGCTACACCGATGCGCAGATCCGGCCCGACGCGTCGTGGAAGACGGAGCAACTCCATCCCGACGACGCCCCACGCGTGGTCCCCTTCATCGTCGAGAAGATCGAGCAGGGCCCCGACCTGTGGGAGGCCGAATATCTCTTCCGCCACGCCAACGGGTCGTACGTGCTGGTCCACGACCGCGGGCGGATCGTGCGCGACGAGTCGGGCCAGGCCGTCCGCATGGTGGGCTCGATGCTCGACCTCACCGAGCGCCGCCGGGCCGAGGCCGAGCGAGAGCGGCTCCTGAAGGTCGCCGAAGTGGCGCGTGCCGAGGCCGAGAGCGCCAATCGGATGAAAGACGAATTCCTGGCCACGCTCTCGCACGAGTTGCGCACCCCCTTGAATGCGATCCTGGGCTGGGCAAGCATCCTCCGCTCGGCCCAGGCCGACGAGGACGACCTGAAGGAGGGGCTGGCGGCCATCGAGCGGAACTCGCAGATGCAGGCCCAGCTCATCGAGGACCTGCTGGATATCTCGCGGATCATCTCCGGCAAGCTCACGATCGACGTGCAGAAGGTGGACCTGGCGGAGGTGATCGAGGCCGCGTTCTCTTCCGTGAGGCTCGCGGCCGACGCCCGGGGGATCCGCCTGGAAAAGCACCTGGACCCGCAGGCCGGGCCCGTCTCGGGCGACCCCGCGAGGCTCCAGCAGGTCGCCTGGAACCTCCTGAGCAACGCGGCCAAGTTCACGCCCCGCGGCGGCCAGGTCCGGGTCGTCCTGCAACGGGTCGGCTCGCGTGCGCAGATCGCGATCAGCGACACCGGACAGGGCATCCCGCCCGAGTTCCTCCCGCACGTGTTCGAGCGGTTCCGCCAGGTCGACGGATCCACTACCCGCAGGCACGGGGGCCTGGGGCTGGGCCTGTCGATCGTCAAGCAGTTCGTGGAGATGCACGGCGGGACCGTCCACGCGGAGAGTGCGGGCATCGGGCAGGGCTCGACCTTCACGGTGGCCTTGCCCCTCGCCGCATCGTCGACCGAGGCCGCGACGAACCCCGAGACGCCGAGCAGGACGGCGCCCAGGTCCCGAAACGAGACCCTCCGCGGGATCCGCGTGCTGGTCGTGGACGACGAGCCCGACGCCCGCCACATGATCCGCCGCCTGCTGAAGGGATGCCTCGCCGAGGTCAAGGTGGCCGACGGCCCGGCCGAGGCCCTCCAGCACATGGACGACGGGTTCCGTCCCGACATCTTGCTCAGCGACATCGGGATGCCCGAGCAGGACGGCTACGATCTCATCCGCAAGGTCCGCAAGCGGTTCTCCGGCCGAGAGCTGCCGGCCGCGGCGATCACCGCGTTCGCCCGGTCGGAGGACCGTCGCCGGGCGCTGGTGGCCGGGTTCCAGACCCACCTGGCCAAGCCCGTGGACCCGTCCGAGCTGATCGCCGTGGTCGCCTCGCTCGTGGGCCGGACCAGCGAACCGGACCCCCCGGATGAGAAGCGCTGATGACGGGCAAATCTGACGGCGACTTTGGGTCCCCTGATGGTCAGGCCCGCGCGTGGCACGTTCACACCACGCAGGCCACAGGGCAAGGGACCCAGGCGGGCGGCGGCTCGCAACAGACAAGAGCTCTGGGGGCTGTCAAAAGC
>JANOBY010000429.1:0-3684 GCA_031411935.1 Planctomycetales bacterium
GATCGCCCTGATCGGCGTCGAGGGCACGAAGGGCAAGGGGTGGTAGGCGTATCACTTGATCCTCTAATGGAACATCCTGACAGACAACCGATGGGGCCTCTATGCCCGATATGCGGACTGGCTGGACCTGTCGGATAACACGCTCTCGGGCAACACGAAGGAAGGATTCTCGCGCGACGAGACCGTGACGAACGTGTTCGAGAGGCCCCAGAACCCGCGAAAGCCGGGCCGACCGGCCGCCCATCTGGATGGGCCGAATGTGGCCAGGGTGGGCGAGCCGATCACGTTCGACGCCTCGAAGAGCGAGGCGGCGAACGAGGTCCGATGGGACCTGGGCGACGGCACGATCGCGACCGAGGCGACGGTCTCGCACGTGTACGCGAAGCCCGGCTTCTACCGCGTGGGGCTGACCATTTGCAACGGGCAGAGGGCCGACCTGGACTGGCGAGACCTGTATGTGGTGGACGGGCGAGACGAGCTGGGGACGGATGCGGCGGCGTGGTCGTGGAGCGACCCGGCGTCGAAGGTCCGGTTCTCGGCCGATCCGAAGACGAAGCTGGTGGGCGAGGCCAGCATCCTCGCCGAGGTCGGGCCCTACGGAGGCGGGCGTGTGGGGCTCGTGTGCGAGGCGACCGGCGATCGCCCCGGCCACACGCTGGTCTTCTGGATCAGGGCCCAGAACCCGAACATGCCCGCGTGGCAGGGGCCGAACCCGGTCGTCACGCTGACCGCGGAGGACGGCACCAACGTTGTGCTCACGCCGAAGAAGGACCTGCTGGCGCAGCCCTCGCACAACGAGGCACGCGAGGGCTGGACCTACGTCGCCGTGCCGCTGAACGGCGACGGCCTGTGGGCCCGCGAAGGGGGCGAGTTGCGCGGCCTGAAGTCGATCACCCTGGGCCTGGACTCCTGGGGGAGCGACCCCCTGAAGGTCTGGATCGACGGCCTGGCGATCCGCGAGCGTTGATCCCCGGGAGCAGGGGGGACCATTTCCCGGATGAGTCGTTGCAGGGAGTCACTTCGCAGGGTCATAATGCTGGCTGGCGGACGGTGTCGGCCCAGTGACACCGTGCGTGCGTGTCTCTCCCCTGAACTCGGGCGTTGTTGCCCCGAAACATCGGGGCCCGCCCGGCGGACCGGGAACCGCGTCGAGTGCGGTGCGACAGGAGGCCCCGATGGACGAGTCCCTCGACACGCTCGGCATGGCGTCCGACACGCTCGTGGCCGGGTCGACCACGGGCATGGACAGCACGGCCACGGCGTTCGAAGATCGCAACAAGCCGTCCGAGCGCGAGGTCGACCTGTCGTTCCTCGCCCCCTCGACCCGGGCGGGGTCGCTGGGCCGGGTGGGCGAGTACGAGATCCTGGGCGTGCTGGGCCGGGGGGCGATGGGGATCGTCCTCAGGGGCTACGACCGCGCCCTGAATCGCACGGTGGCCGTGAAGGTGCAGGACCCCTCGCTGGTCCTGGGCCGTCGCCTGCGGGCGAAGTTCCTCCGCGAGGCCCGCGCCGCCGGCGCGATCAACCACCCGGGCGTGGTCACGATCTACAAGGTGAACGTGGCCCAGGATCGCCCCTACCTGGCGATGGAATACGTGGCCGGATCGCTCCGGGAGCGGATCCGCTACGGGGGCCCGCTGGAGATGGTGGAGGTCCTGCGGATCTCGCTGCAGGTGGCCGAGGGACTGGCCGCGGCCCACGCCCGGGGCGTCCTGCACCGCGACATCAAGCCGGCGAACATCCTTCTGGAGGACGGCGCGCAACGGGTCAAGATCTCGGACTTCGGCCTGGCGATCGAGGGCCTTGCGGTCGGGTGCGCGGTGTCGCCCGATAAGGTCATGGGCACGCCCTCGTACATGAGCCCCGAGCAGGCGAGGAACGAGCCGCTGGACGCCCGCAGCGACCTGTTCAGCCTGGGCTGCGTGATCTACGCCATGCTCTCGGGCCGTTCCCCCTTCCGGGGCGAGTCCCCGGCCGAGGCGTTGGCCTCGGTGCTGGAGTTCCACCCCGGCCCGCCCCCCGAGTTGCATCACCGCTGCTCCGGGGCGCTGAACACGCTCGTGATGAGGCTCCTGAGCAAGGACCGCGACGACCGGCCGAGCTCGGCCTCGACCGTCGCGGCGGCCCTTCGTCTGCTGCTCGCCGAGGCCGATCCGCTCCGCTCCGGCGACACCTTGCCGCCCGTGCCCGGCGCGGCGGGGGATGTCGAGGTCACTCCTCCTCCGGCGTGGGTCTGGCCCTCGCTGGCCATCGCCTCGCTGCTCCTGGCCACGGTCGCGGCGCTCACGCTTCCGTACGTGACCAGCGGCGGATCCACCACCGGCGGGCCACCGGCGAAGCCCGAGGATCAGGGCCAACCCCCCGTCGCCTCCGCGGTCGACTGGACCGTGGGCGTGTCGCTCCCGGCCGAGCGCCACGACCTGCAATCGGCCCTCGCCTCGCCGTCGCTCGGCCCCGGCTCCACCCTGCGCCTGATCGACGACTCCTACTCGGGCTCGATCGTCCTGAGCGACCCGATCCGGCACCGAGGCCTGACGATCGTGTCCGACCGGGGCTCCACGCTCACGCGGCCCAACGGCGAGGCGATCGTGACGATCCGATCGATCCCGGGCGTGACCCTGCGAGGGCTGAAGTTCCGGCCCGGCCTGAACCGGTTCGCGGTCACGGCCTCGGGCCCGTGCGCGGGCCTCACGCTGGAGGCGAACCACTTCCAGTCCGACCCGAAGTCGGTGTGGACCCAGGTCTATCTGAGGGACGGGGCCTCGGGGCTTGAGTCCCGCCCGATCACGGTCGCCCGGTGCACCTTCGCCGTGAGCCACGGGGGCCTGACCCTGGGCGACGAGTCCGGGGCCTCCGTCCGCCACGTGAGGGTCGAGGGCAACCGGTTCGAGAACGACGAGGAGCAACTGCTCGTGCTCCAGGCGGCCGAGGACGTGAAGGTCCGCGGCAACGTGTTCCTCCAGGGCAAGGGCGTGATCCTCAACCTGAACTCCGGCCAGGGCAGCGGCATCCTGATCGCCAACAACTCGTTCCTCGGCACCCGGGCCTGGTTGAGCGCCGCCGACTCCTCGCCCGAGCAGGCGGGCATCCTCATCTGCAACAACGCGATCCTGAGGACGAGCAGCCTCGACGCCGACGGCAAGCTGGCCGCCATGGCCCGGGGCACCTGGAAAGTCCACCACAACGCGTGGGAGCCGTCCGGTCCCGCCGACCTGCCCGCGGAGTCGTCACTGGCCTCGGTCTGTCCCCGACCGGGCCTGGCGTCGTACGAGCCCGGCGACCCGAAGTTCCTCTGCCCCGGGCCGGGCTCTCCTCTGCAAACCCTGGGGGCCGGCGGCGACCTTCCGGCCCACGTCGGGGCGTTCGCCCCCGAGGATCGGGCCGCGGCCTTGCCGTGAACGACCGAGCTCGCCCGGCCCATGCGCGGCGACCTCGACGAGAAGTCCCGCAAGGTCGCCCGGTGGACGGCCGGGGTGACCACCCACAGGAACGGGATCGCGATCGGTCGTCGTTCCGGCTGAGTCATCGTCAACTCCGGCGAGGAAGACTCATCGGTTCGCGCGAGCTTCAAGGGATCGGCTCGGCGAACAGGAACTCCAGGACGCGGGGGAAGCGGGCGGCCCAGTCGGCCTCGCGGTGCTCTCCGCCCTCGACCTCCTCGACGTGCAACTGCCGGTCGGTCGC
>JANOBY010000430.1:0-4645 GCA_031411935.1 Planctomycetales bacterium
GATCGCGCTGACGGTGCCCGAGGCCCGCAGGCTGCTGGTTCGCCTGCTGTGGGGACGCCTGATTGAGGCCGACGAGGTCCTGGATTGGTCGGTGTGGCGGCGCGCCCATCAGGCGTTCGCGCGGCCTTGTCACTACAAGAAGCGCGGGGCCGAGCCACCGGATTAGTTACAACTGTAGTACTAGGAGGTAGAGGCGGCTGAGACGTCATCACACCGAGATAACCGCTCAACGCCAAAGTAACCAGACCTACACCCCGTGAACGATCACGGCAAAGCGAAAGTGGTCTCAGGTTTCGCTCGATTTCAGTTCAGTTCCTATCCGATCCTCAGCTCCATCCGTCTTGGGGGCTACCTGCCGGTGCGATGGCTCGGTCTGGTGGAGAGTCGGATCCGTCGCTGTAGGGAGCGACTTTGTTACGGGCGAATCCTGAGCCTCGTTGTGTAAATGCCTCCAACGGGACTTTCGGACGTGGAAGAACAGGACGGGCAAGAGCAGGTCGATCACCTCGTCGGCGATCAACAATCCGCCCAGCACGGGCGCGGCCATCGGTCGGATGACCTCGGCTCCGGGCCCGTCGGCCCACAGGATCGGTGCGAGTCCCAGGATCGTGGTGCCTTCGGTCAGTAGTTTGGGCCGAAGGCGTTGCACGGCGCCGTTCTGTACGGCCACGCGGAGCTGGTCGAGCGTCATCAACTCGATGCCGCCTGCGCGACTCACTGCGTCCCTCAGGTACACGAGCATGATGATCCCGGTGGATGAGGCCATGCCGAAGCACGCAAGGTAGCCTACCCAGACCGTGACCGAGAACGGGAATCCCAGCAGCCATTGAAAGAAAAGCCCGCCAGCGAGCGAGCCTGGTACGGCCAGGAGCATCAAGGCCGCGTCGGCCAGGTCGCGATAGGTCCAGTAGAGGATCGCCAAGATCATGGCCAGGATGATCGGCATGAGGATCGTGAGCGTCCTGCGGGCCCTCGCCTCATGTTCGAACTGACCGGTCCAGTTGACGGCAACACCCGTGGGGATCTTCACGCGGGAGGCGACCACGCGGCGGGCCTCCTCAACGAAATCGACCACACCGCGGCCTCGCACGTTCAGCCTCACATAATTGCGCAAGAGACCGTCTTCGCCCTTGATCGTCGCGGGTCCTTCACCGATTCGGACGTCGGCCACTTCACCCAGTGAAACGAACCGGGGTTGACCGTCCGAGTTTTTCGCGAGGGTCGGTACCAGGATCTTGCGGGCTGATGCCTCGTCTTCACGGAATGATCGGGCGTATCGCACGCGGACGGGATGACGCTCGCGGCCCTCGACGGTGGTGGCCGCTATCCTCCCTCCAATTGCAATTTCGATGGCTTCGTTAAGGTCTCCCATGGCTACTCCCAGTCGGGCGGCCTTCTCGCGATGGGGGTGGATCTCCAGCGTCCCCTTGCCTCTTATGGGGTCAGCGACCACGTCGGCCGCGCCCGGCAGAGACTTCAGCTCGGCGGCAATCGACTCCGACGCATTCACCACGTCGTCAAGGCTCCGGCCCAGCACTCGCACCCCAAGGGTGGTATTCACTCCGGTGGAGAGCATGTCCACGCGGTTCTGGATCGGCATGGTCCAGATGTTCGACCAGCCCGGCATCTGGACCGCCTGATCGAGCTCGGAACCGAACCCTACAAGATCGATTCGTTCCTTTCGCCACAGCACAAGACTCCGGGTGAACTCGGTGGCCAGCGTAGCCTGGAGCCCCTCAACCTGCGGGATCGGCGGAAGATCGGGGGCTTGCGGTGGGCGGCTCATGTCGTGATGGCTTGCGAGGTGGCGGTGGACGCGAGGGACCGTCTCGCGATTGCGCTGCAACTCGATGATCGCCCTGGCGACCTCTGGATCATTCGCACCTGCTCGGCCCAGGAGATCCTCGATCGCGAGCCGGGCGAACAGCGCCGCCCCCCTCGCAACGAGGTTGGCGTCGAGCGATCGCATGTGGGCTCGCCAGAGCTTAAGCTGGCTGGCCGAGAGCCCCTCATGCGCCATCGGTCCCAGCTCCGAGCTCTTGTCACGCAAGAATTCGGCGTTCTCGAGATAGGCATACTCGCGCATCTGGATGTCGAAAGATTTGAGCACATCACTTGTACTTGCGGCGATCATGGACTTGCGGTCCACGACCTTGCGGATCAAATTCTGGGTGGCCAGCGCGTCGAGGACCTGCGAGGTCATGCCTTGCGCATCAGCCAGGGTCAGCGCTCGGCGGGGCCAGAGGTCGCGATGCCTGAAGTTGACCATCGTCTCGATCATGTCCATGGGCGCGGGGTCGGTCGGCGTCTCCGCGCGTCCGGCTTTTCCGACGACCATGTCCACCTCGGGGAAGCGGCACAGAACCATGTCGCGGGCCTTGAGGTCATCGCCCGACTGGGTGACCGACGCCCTCGGCACGGTGATCGGCATGTCCATGATCATGCCTTCATCCAGGGGTGTGAGGAACTCCCGGGCGATCGGCGTCATCCGCGATTCGGCTACTAGCGCCACGACGATCAGCGAGATCACGCCCGCACCCCGTCGCCACCGGCCCTGGATCGTCAGCGACACGGCAAGGATTGCCATGAATAGAGCGACCAGGAGGAGCGTTCGGTTGCCCACCGGCGCAAACCCCAGGATGAATGTGAGGCCCATGATCCAGGCGAGGATTCCGGGGTTGTCCAGCAGGTAGGAAAGGACGGGGCGGTACACCTCGATCACGCCGCGAACCAGGGGGCTGGATTGCTCGCTGCGGATTCGACCGCGGATGAAGATCGTGCAGAGGGCCGGGATCAGGGTGATCACGAGCACGGCCACCGTCAGCAACGCCAGCGTCTTGGTGAATGCCAGGGGGCGGAACATCCTCCCCTCGATCCCGCCCAGAGAGAACACCGGCAAGAAGGACAGGAGCATGATCAGGATCGAGAAGAAAATCGGGCGACCGACTTCCAGGCAGGCGGGCACGACAATCGCGCGGAGATCCCCACGCGCGGGTTCGTCGCCGAAATGCTCGCGAATCCGGTGCATCACGTTCTCGGCCATAACGACCGACGAGTCGACCAGGACTCCGATCGAAATCGAAAGCCCGGCCAGGCTCATGATGTTGGCCTGGATATCGACAACGCCCAGTCGCCGCAACACACCCATGATCAGGAACGAACCCAGCACCGCAAGCGGCAGGGTGATCGCGATCACGAACGACGTCCGCACGTGCAGGAGGACCACCAGCACGCACAGTGTCGCCGTGATCATGGCCTCGATCACGGTCCGACTCACCGTGCCGATCACGCCGTCGATCAGCGGTGTGCGGTCATAGAAGGGCACGATCGTGATACCCTTGGGGAGCCCCGCCTCAAGCTCGTGGATTCTGGCGATGATCCGCTGCGTGACTTCGCGGGGATTCTCACCCGAGGACATCATGACCACGCCGCCCACAACCTCATTGCCGTCCTTCTCCAGCACTCCACGGCGCGGGCCTGGTTCGATGGCGATCATGGCCACTTCCTTCAACCGCACCGGTCGGCCTTCGGGGCCAGGAACGATCACGGCCTCCAGGTCCCGAACGATCTCGGATGCGTCCTTGCTCGGGGCTCCCAGCCATCCCGCGCCGCTGACGAGGTATTCGGCGTTCCCCTTCTGGATCGCATGACCGCCCACTGAGGCATTGCCCCGGGCGATCGCGTCAACGACCGCCCCCGGTGTCACGCCGTGGAGTCTCATCCGAGGGGGGTTTAGGGCTACCTGGTACTCGATCGGGTAGCCGCCCACACTGGCGACCTCGGCCACGCCCGCGACCGACGCCAGTTGTGGCTTCACGTACCAGTCCTGGATCGCCCGCAGGCGGCCCAGATCGGTACCCTTGCCCTCAACCGTGTACCAGTAGATTTGCCCCGTGGCGGAGGAGTCGGGGCCAAGCCTGGGGACCACGCCGGGGGGCATGGCCGAGACCGTCCTGGCCAGCCTCTCGGCGATCCGCTGTCGCCCTTCGGCCACTTTCAGCGATTCGTCCAGGATCACATGGAGTGAGGCGAAGTTGAAGTCACTCGAGGATCGGACGACCCTCACCCCACGAAGCCCTTGAAGCTCCAGCGCCAACGGATAGGTAACTTGATCCTCGATCTCACGGGGGGCATGGCCGGGCCAGTCGGCAAAGACGATCACGCCGTCCTCGGAAAGGTCGGGGATCGCGTCGACGGGTGTATCCCTCATCGCCACGTATCCCGCCGCCGCCAGGATCACGCTTGCTGCCATCACCACGAATCGGTATCGGATCGAGAGGCGTATCATCCGGTCGATCATGGGTGATGCACCGGCGCAGGAGCGGTTTTAAGGCCTGGGAGGTACTTCTCCGGGGTCTCCTTGAGCGGCTCAACACACCCATCGCAGCACACGAAGACCATTCTCCCTTTCAGGTCCACGCCAACGGGCGTTCCCATCGTGCCCAGAGCCTTGCCCGTCACCGGGCAGATCCCCTGGGATAGCACGAGAATTCGGTCACTCGGTGACAGATCTGCAAGGTCCAACTTCGTGGTCGTGGTCTTGGTCGTGGTCGATGGCGAACGCAGGACCGTGTTCACCTTGCTCGAACTTCCACCAAAATAAGAGGCAGCCAGGCTCGGGTTCAGCCGCGTCTCGGCATCAACC
>JANOBY010000431.1:0-4037 GCA_031411935.1 Planctomycetales bacterium
TACCTGAAGATGCTCCGCATCCGCGGCGATCGCGGGCGGCCCCGCATGCTCTACCTCGACGGAGAGGTCCACCTGATGGCGCCCGGATACTCGCACGAGCGTGACAAGGAGCGGTTCGGGATGTTCGTCGTCGAGGTCGCGGTCGGGCTGGACAGGCCCATCATCATGGCCGGGTCGACGACCTACCGTCGCCGAAAAGAGGACGCCGCCGTCGAGCCCGACCAGTCCTACTACCTCAAGAACGTCGATCGCGTGAGGAACAACAAGGAGATCAAGCTCAAGGTGGATCCTCCGCCCGACCTGTCGATCGAGGTCGTCTACAGCAACTCCGCCGCACCCGCGGTCGAGGTCTCCCGCAGGCTCGGCGTGCCCGAGGTCTGGGTTTGCGACGAGGCAGGCCTGACCTTCCACGTGCTCGGTCCCGACGGCCAGTATCTGATCTCCGCAACCAGCCCGGCGTTCCCCTTCCTCTCGGCTTCCGAGATCGTCGAGTGGGTCCGGAAGCCCGCACCCGAGCAGGGCAGCGACACCGACTGGATCCGCTCCCTGCGGCGCTGGGTCCAGGAGACCATCCTTCCCCGAATTCCGCACGGCGAGGCCTGAGGGAGCGACCGATGGCGACCGCAACTGCAACAGAAACCACGCCCCGGTCTCACCGCGTCGGGGGATCGACCGGGAACGACCAGCGCGTCGTGCTCAACGGCGTAGGCTGGGCCGGCTATGAAGGAGTGCTCGCATTTCGGGGCAACCGCGCCCGACCCAGGCTGCTCTATCTCGACGGGGATCTCCTGCTCATGTCGCCGGGACACATGCACGAGCGGGACAAGGATCGCTTCCACATGTTCCTCGTCGAGGCCGCCCGCGCCCTGAGAATGCCCTTCGTCGCGGCGGGATCGACCACGTACAGGGATCAGCCGAAGCAAGCGGGAATCGAGCCCGATCTGTCGTTCTACTTCGCAAGTGCGGCCCGGGTCCGCAATAAGAGGGAGATCGATCTGACGGTCGACCCGCCCCCCGACCTGGCGATCGAGGTCGTCTACAGCCATTCCGCCGCCGAGGCCATCGAGGTCTCTCGACGCCTGGGGATCCCGGAACTCTGGGTCTGCGACGAGCGTGGCCTCACGTTTCGCGTTCTGGACCCGGCAGGAAACTACGTCGCATCCGCCTCGAGCCGCGCATTTCCGCATCTCACGGCCGAGGAGATCGTGACCTGGGTCCGTCGACCGGGTCGTGAGGGAGACACCGACCTCGAATGGCTCGACGATCTGGCGTCGTGGCTCCGTGAAACCCTCTTGCCCCGCATTGCCGGGGCCAAACCATAACGAAGGGCAGAACCTCCATGGCAACCTTTCGCGTCCCGTATCCGAGCGACCCGGCCCGCAGGCTGGCCCTCTTCCAGAAGGCCATCGAGAAGATGGGCAGCTTCGGCTCCTGCCAGGGCACGCCCGACTCGGGCACCTTCTTCGCCAAGACCCCCATCGGCGACCTCGAAGGCTCGTACCAGAGCGAACCGGGCTCCAGCGAGGTCCTGTTCGAGATCTCCAAGAAGCCCTTCCTCGTCCCCCTGGCCTTGATCGAGAAGGAAGCCAAGAAGTTCGTGAACACGGCCTGATCTGACGGATTTTCCTCCGCGGGGACCCCTCCATGTCGATCGCCCTGAACGACCACAACCTGCCCGCCGACCTTCGCGAGCTCCAGCTCGAGATCGAGGGCCACGCCCGCGCCTACGGGCTCGACTTCTACGACACCATTTTCGAGGTGCTCGACTACGACGAGCTCTCGGAGATCGCCGCCCTCGGAGGGTTCCCCACGCGGTACCCCCACTGGCGCTTCGGGATGGAGTACGAGCAGCTCAGCAAGGGCTATCGTTATGGGCTCCAGAAGATCTATGAGATGGTCATTAATACCGACCCGTGCTATGCCTATCTGCTGCGCTGCAATATGCTCGTCGATCAGAAGCTGGTGATGGCGCATGTTTATGGTCATAACGACTTCTTCAAGAATAACATCTGCTTCAGCCGCACGAACCGCAAGATGATGGACGAGATGGCCAACCACGGCAACCGGATCCGCTCGCACATGGAGCGCTTCGGCGAGGACGTGGTGGAGAGCTTCATCGACAGCTGCCTCTCGCTCGAAAACCTCATCGACATCCACGCCCCGTTCATCAAGCGCCGAGACGAGGTCAGCCGCTACGACTTCAAGCCCGACGAGGACGACAACGACCGCGGGGGCAAGTTCCTCAGCAAGGACTACATGGACGGGTATATCAACCCTCCGCAGTTCCTCAGGGAGCAGGCCCAGAAGCGCGAGGCCGAGAAGCAGAAGTCCCGGCAGTTCCCCGAGACCCCCGAGCGCGACGTCCTCCTCTTCCTCCTCGAACACGCCCCGCTCGCCCCGTGGCAGCTCGACGTCCTGTCCATCGTCCGCGAGGAAGCCTACTACTTCGCCCCCCAGGGCCAGACCAAGATCATGAACGAGGGCTGGGCCTCGTTCTGGCACTCCACGATCATGACGACCAAGATCCTCAACTCCTCCGAGGTCATCGACTACGCCGACCACCACTCCGGCACCATGGCCACCTCCCCCGGACGACTCAACCCCTACAAGCTCGGTATCGAGCTCTTGCGCGACATCGAGGAGCGCTGGAACCGCGGCCAGTTCGGCCCCGAGTACGAGGAGTGCGACGACTACGAGACCCGCCGCCGATGGGACAGGGGCCTGGGCCTCGGCCGTCAGAAGATCTTCGAGGTCCGGAAGATCCACTCCGACGTGACGTTTATTGACACCTTCCTCACGGCGGACTTCTGCCGACGTCACAACATGTTCAGCTTCAAGTACAACGACTCGCGCGAGACCTACGAGATCGAGTCCCGCGAGTTCAAGAAGATCAAGGATCGCCTCCTCTTCCAGCTCACGAACTTCGGCCAGCCGATCATCCGCGTGAAGGACGGCAACTACCGCAACCGGGGGGAGCTCTACCTCCAGCAGGAGCACTTCGGCATCGACCTGAAGCTCGACCACGCGCAGGACACCCTGCGGCACTTGCACCGCCTCTGGACCCGGCCGATCCACCTGGAGACCACGGTGGAAGGCAGGACGACCCTCTTGTCTTTTGACGGGTCGGATCACACGATCCGCCCTTTGGGAGGTACCGGCCATGAGCCTGAGCCAAAAGATCGCCGCCGAAGTGGCTAACGCCCTCGGCGCGGCGGATCAAGATATCACGCTGCACGCCGAGCAAGGCGCCCACATCCTCGACGTCCCCCTGATCCTCGCCACCCCGATGGGGATCGAATGCCGCGCCCTCCAGTTCTTCATCGCCAACCACCCGATGATGGACCTGAACGACCTCAAGGCCTGGGGAGACCGCATCGCGGCCAAAGTCACCTACCTGATGGAACCCCTCAGCTTCATCGAGGCCGACGCCCAGCAAGGCCAGGTCCTCCTCAGAAGCGGAAAGCCAACCCCCAAGAACAACCGCCGAACCTACTACGAGGTCCGCCTCTACAAGGCAGGAAGCCTGAACCTCGTGAGGGTCGCCTTCGACGACACCACCAAGACAAGGCAAGACATCCCCTGCCAGTTCACCATGGAAGTCCTCGAAAGGCTCACCGACGACCTGGTCACCACAGCGGCGTGACGACCAACCCAAAAACCGAGAGCCCCAAGATACGCCGTCACCCGACGGCGTATCCGCGTCCGCGAAACGGAAAAACGCGTCAAAATACGTTTTCCACGCGGAAACACACCACAATTCGTCAACAAGAAAAACGAGGGCACACACCGCGTTTTCCTTTGCCTTCATTGAGTTTGCGTCAACAAATCGCATCGCTATGACCGGCAGAAGTTGGGTTCGTTTCGTAAAATCACGCACGCAGCCTCCGGGCGCACCACCGCTTGTAAACGGGTGACGGCCAAAGCCAAGTGCGAGGTTATCCCAAGCTCACTATCGCAACGCACCCTCCGGGACGATCAATTTGCACCTCCCACGTCACAGCCAGGGAAAGGTGCAAATTTGCTCCGTCCCCTCTTCC
>JANOBY010000432.1:0-5980 GCA_031411935.1 Planctomycetales bacterium
TCGTGGGGCCGACCGAGTTCTTCGACAGCCCGGCAAGGTCCACCTGCGTGGTCAAGCCCACGCGGACGAACACCCCTTTGCATGCGCTGGCCACGCTGAATGACACCACGTATGTGGAGGCCGCCCGGGCGCTGGCCCAGCGCGTGCTGAAGTCGACCGGCGATTCGACGTCCGATCGCGTGCAGAAGGGCTTCAGCCTGGTGCTCGCACGCAGGCCGACCGAGGGGGAGCTTCGGGTGCTCACCGCCGGGTTCGAGCGAGCCCGCAGCGAGTTCGCCGCCGATCGCGCCTCGGCCGAGAGGTACCTGGCGATCGGCGAATCGCCGCGCGACGCCTAGATCGACCTCCTCGACCATGCCGCGCTCGCCGCCGTGTGCTCCACGATCCTGAACCTCGACGAGACGCTGACCAAGGAGTGACGCATCGTGGATCCGTTGCAGGCGCATGGCCACCGGGTGACCCGGCGAGAATTCTTCGGCCGGACCTCGTGCGGGATCGGAACCGCGGCGCTGGCGGGGCTGCTCGGGCGCGACGGGCTTGCCGCCCCGGCCCCGCAATCCTCCGCGTTGCCCGGCCTGCCGCACTTCGCCCCTCGCGCGAAGAACGTGATCTACCTGTTCCAGAACGGCGGCCCCACGCACGTCGATCTGTTCGACTTCAAGCCCATGCTCGCGCAGAAGCACGGGACCCCCACGCCCGAGAGCATGCTGGCGGGCAAGCGGTTCAGCACCATGACCGGCAACCCGAAGGGCAAGGTGCTTCTCGGGCCGGTCGAGCCGTTCGCGCAGCACGGCCAGAGCGGGGCCACGGTGAGCAAGTTCCTGCCCTTCACGGCCGGGATCGCCGACGACCTCTGCTTCGTGAAGAGCATGCACACCGACGCGATCAACCACGCGCCCGCGATCTCGCTCTTGCTCAGCGGGGCGCAGCTTCCGGGGCGCCCCACGGCGGGGGCGTGGCTGTCGTACGGGCTGGGCACGATGAACGAGAATCTGCCCACGTTCGTGGTCATGACCTCGGTGAGCAAGGGGACGACCTGCGGCCAGATCTTCTACGACTTCTACTGGGGCTCGGGCTTCCTCCCCTCGCGCTACCAGGGCGTGAAGTTCCGGGGCAGCGGCGACCCGGTGCTCTACCTGTCGAACCCCGAGGGCCTCTCGCGCTCCATGCGTCGCGGGCTGCTCGACGACCTCGCCCGGCTCAACGAGATGAAGCTGAAGGACTTCGGCGACCCCGAGATCGACACCCGCGTGGCCCAGTACGAGATGGCCTTCAAGATGCAGACCAGCGTGCCCGAGCTGGCCGACCTCTCCGGCGAGAGCGAGGACGTGCTCGCCATGTACGGGCCCCAGGTCCGCGAGCCCGGCACCTTCGCTCATAACTGCATCATGGCCCGCAGGCTGGTCGAGCGCGGCGTGAGGTTCGTGCAGCTCATGCACGCCGGGTGGGACCAGCACGGGAGCCTCACGACCGAGCTCTACACCCAGTGCAAGGACACGGACCAGCCCTCCGCGGCGCTCGTCAAAGACCTCAAGCAGCGCGGGCTGCTCGACGACACGCTCGTGATCTGGGGCGGAGAGTTCGGCCGCACCCCGTTCCTGCAAGGGCCGATCGAGGACCGCAAGAAGTGGGGCCGCGACCACCACCCGTACGCCTTCACGGTCTGGATGGCGGGCGGAGGGACGCGGGCGGGGATCACCCACGGAGAGACCGACGACTTCGGCATCAACGTGGCCAGGGACGGCGTGCACGTCCACGACCTCCAGGCCACCATGCTCCACCTGCTGGGCATCGACCACAAGAAGCTGACCTATCGTTACCAGGGGCGAGACTTTCGCCTCACGGATGTCCACGGAAACGTCGTCAAGCCGATCCTGGGCTGAAGCCGGCGATTTTGAGCGGGAAGACGCTTCACGCGGAGGAGAAAGCCAGGGATCGGGAATCCGTATCTCTCCCTCTTCTCCGCGTCCCCTCTGCGTGAAAGATCTTCCCATCCCCGGTTGACACGTCTTACCAAAATTCCTCGAAACCCTCCGGGGACTCGGGGGTTACATGGGTAGTCGCTCCGTCAGGTTCCAGATGAAGGGAGATCGGTCGTGACCGCAATGCGAACGCGATGGTGGCCGCAAATCGCGATGGGCTTGCTGCTTGCGGCTCCCGCGATGGCCGCGCAGGATGCCCCCGGCGACCCGAAAGCGAAGCGAGCCGCGCGTGAGGAGGCCGTCGCCATCTTCCGCGACCTCCAGGAGCTCACGGCCTCCCTCGACCGCGAAAAGGCCCCGACCGAGAACAAATCCGCCGACATCCTCGAGCGCACCGGGCGACCCGCGAAGGTCGTCACGAAGACCGACGTGGACAGCGATGCGATCGACGCCCTGCTCGAGGCCTCGCACAAGGACGCCAAGATCGCCCCGGCCCGCGTGACCGGCGACGAGGAGTTCATCCGCCGGGTCACTCTGGACGTGACCGGCAAGCTCCCCTCGCCCGAGCAGGTGCTCGCGTTCCGCCAGAACAAGGACAAACAAAAGCGGGCCGAGCTGATCGACAGCCTGCTCGCCAGCCCCGACCATGCCCGCAACTGGGCCCGGTACTGGAAGGACGTGATCCGGTACCACGCCACCGCGCAGAACCCGGGCCTCGTGCGGTTCCCGTCGCTTGAGGACTGGCTGGCCGAGCAGATCGCGAAGAATCGCCCGTGGGACGAGGTGGCCTCCGAGCTGATCACCGCCACGGGCAACACCGGCGAGAACGGCGCGACGGTGCTTGTGGGGGCCCACCAGGCCCAGGCCGTGGAGCTTGCCGGCGAGGTCTCGCGCGTCTTCATGGGCGTGCAGATCCAGTGCGCCCAGTGCCACGACCACCCGACCGACTCGTGGAAGCGCGAGCAGTTCCACGAGTTCGCCGCGTTCTTCGGCGGCCTGAACGCCCGCCTGAACCGCAACGCCGAGAACGGCCCGAGCCTGGACGTGACCGAGCGCAAGGGCGCGGTCGCCTACAAGATGCCCGACCTCAAGGACCCCCAGGTCCAGATCCCCGTGGCCCCCAGGTTCTTCCTCGCCTCGTCCGAGACGCCCCTGCCCCCGAAGCTGAACTCGACCGAGTTGCGCAGGCTCGCGGCCTCGTACGTGACCGGCCAGGACAACCCGTGGTTCGCCAAGGCCTTCGTGAACCGCGTGTGGTACAGCCTGCTGGGCGACGGGTTCGTGAACCCGGTGGACGACCTCGGGCCGACCCGCGAGGCCCACAACCCCGAGGTCCTGGACGCCCTGGCCAGGGGCTTCGCCGACGGCGGATACGACGTCCGCTGGCTCTTCCGCACGATCCTGAACACGAAGGCTTATCAGCGCGAGTTCCGCTCGGTGGACACGGCCTCGGGCAAGACCCCGTTCGCCGCGAACTGCCCGAGCCGGCTCCGCGCGGACCAGATTCTGGACTCGCTGGCGCAGAGCCTGAACCTCAAGTTCGACGACGTGCCCGGCCTGAACAAGAAGGGGATGCCGCAGGCCAAGGAGACCAACGCGCAGAAGGTCGCGGCCGCCGCGGCCAGGCTGCGAGGCGGGCCCCGCGGCGTGTTCAACCTGACCTTCGGCGTGGACCCGTCGGTCCCCAATGACGAGGTCCTGGGCACGATCCCGCAGGCCCTCTTCCTCATGAATAGCGCCCAGATCGACCAGGCGATCCGCGGGCCGAGGAGCACGGTCCTGAAGGAGATCCTGGCCGCAAGCCCCAACGACCGCGCGGCGCTCGAGGCCCTCTACCTCCGCGTGCTCGCCCGCTCGCCCAACGACGACGAGGTCCGCACCTGCGGCAAGTACCTGCAAACCGTGGGCAACCGCCGCGAAGCCTTCGAGGACATCCTCTGGGCCCTGGTCAACTCCACCGAATTCGTGAGCCGGAAGTAATCCATAAAGACGTTTCACGCAGAGGTCGCAGAGGGGACGCAGGGAGCGAAGAGGCGACAAAAGCGGGTGCCTGGGATCGGGAATCCGCCATCCGAAATCCTCTCCCTCTCTGCGTCCTGTGCGTTCCCTCCGCGACCTCTGCATGAGACACGCTTTCTCCAAAAGGACCCCGAAGATGACCGAACAGAAGTCGATCGTGAAGGTCGCGATGAGCGGCGACGGTGTGGTGGGCCGGCGAGGGTTCCTGAGGGGCCTGGGCCTGGGCGCCGCGGGGCTCCTGGGCCTGAGCTTCACGGACCTCATGGCCGTGCATGCCGACGAGATCCGCAAGCGGCAGATGGCGTGCATCGTGCTGTGGATGACCGGCGGGCCCAGCCAGTTCGAGACGTTCGACCCCAAGCCCGACCACAAGAACGGGCGAGAGACCCCGGTGATCGACACCTCCGTGGCGGGCATCCGCATCGCGAAGGGCTGGGAGAAGACCGCCGCGGTCATGAACGACATCGCCCTGGTGCGCTCGATGACCAGCAAGGAGGGCAACCACCAGCGGGCCACCTACCAGATGCACACGGGCTACCTGCCCACCGGCACGGTCAAGCACCCGGGGTTCGGGTCGGTGGCCGCCGCCGAGCTCGGCGACCCGAAGTTCGACCTCCCGCACATCGTGTCGATCGGCGGGGTGAGCGTGGGCGCGGGGCTCCTGGGCGTGGCCTACGAGCCGTTCAACGTGGCCAACCCCACGCAGCCGCCCACCAACGCCGTGCCCCGCGTGAACCGGGAGCGATTCGGACGCCGGATGGACCTGCTCGGCTCCCTCGAATCCAACGGGTTCGCCAAGAGCGGCGGCGTGGACCGCGTGAAGGAGCATCACGCCCTCTACAAGCAGACGATGGGCATGGTCCTGTCGCCCCGCATGAAGGCGTTCGACCTCGAAGGCGAGGAGAGCGTCCTGCGCGACGCCTACGGGCGCAACCCGTTCGGCCAGGGCTGCCTGCTCGCCCGGAGACTGGTGGAGGCCGGCGTGACGTTCGTCGAGGTCCGGTCCAACGGCTGGGACATGCACGACGACCTCACGAGCCGCATGGAGAGGAACGCCGGCCAGGTGGACCCCGCGCTCGCCACGCTCGTGACCGACCTGAAGACCAAAGGCATGCTCGACCGCACGCTCGTGGTCTGGATGGGCGAGTTCGGCCGCACGCCCAAGCCGAACCCTCGCGGAGGGCGCGACCACTTCCCCCGGGCCTTCAACGTGGCGCTCGCCGGAGGGGGGATCAAGGGAGGCCAGGTCGTGGGAAGCTCCTCGGCCGACGGCACCGAGGTCAAGGACCGCCCCGTCACGGTCAACGACCTGCTCAACACCTTCTGCCACTCGCTGAAGATCGACCCGAAGAAGGAGAACATGAGCTCCGTGGGCCGTCCGATCAAGATCGTGGACGGAGGCGAGCCGGTCAAGGAACTCTTCGCCTGACGAAGGCAAGGGCTTGCCTCCTCCCGGGGTGCCGAGACGGGAAAATCCCCGCCTCGCCCCCCGCGGGGGAGAGGCCGGGCGCAGCCCGGGCGAGGGGGCCTCGGGCGCGGCCCGATCGCACGGTATCGCCACGCCGGATCCCCTCACCCGGCCGCTGCGCGTCCGCCCTCTCCCCGGAGTGGCGAGGGCAAGGCGGGATGGACCCCGGCCCCGTTCGCCGCATTCCCCGCCTCGCCCCCTCCGGGGGAGAGGCCGGGCGCAGCCCGGGTGAGGGGGCCCCGGGCGCGGCCCGATCGCACGGTGTCGCCACGCCGGATCCCCTCACCCGGCCGCTGCGCGTCCGCCCTCTCCCCGGAGTGGCGAGGGCAAGACCCTCCCGACCTCGTCCTTGAGAGGCGCAGGCACGCCCCTGCGAAACGAATGGGGGACGGGCCTCCTGATGCAATTCTCGCCCGGTCGTGCCATCATTCCTCTTGGGCCTGTTCTTCGTGGAAGGGATGGGAGATCCAGGCATGGGCGGATGGCGACGCGTTTGCGCGGAGGCCAGCCTGTTCCTGGCCGTGGCGTCGATCGCTTGCTCGGTGATCTTCGTCCGTAGCTACGAGCTGCG
>JANOBY010000433.1:0-9035 GCA_031411935.1 Planctomycetales bacterium
CGCCCCCGCCACGACACTTTCGGAGAGCGCCGAGGCGAACTGGAGGCGGGCCAGCCGCTTGTCGCTGAAGGCGGAGTCCGCGCCGTTCGTGCCCCACGACTCGGGCTTTGCGAGGAATCCGAGGGTCGCCCTCATCGCCTCGGCATTCGCCCCTCCGCCCAGAAGCAAGGTGCGTGCGGCGAGGCCGTCATTATGGCAGGAAAAGCAGTGGTTCTCCCGGTTCCACGAGGCGATTTCGGCCCGCAAGTAGACGAGCGCCCGGTCCTCCGCAGCATCCTGAGCCCGAAGGGGGCTCGTCCCTCCGAGGAGGAGCCCCAGGGCCGCGATGGCCATCCGGCTCATCCGGGTTCCTGGTCGCGAGAGCTGGCGTCGAGTCGGGGCGGGAAGTCGTCTCATGGCGGCAATCTTACTCGCGGGTTGAGGACCGGCCCACCCACCCCTGCCATCAACCGGTCGGTCCACCGGCTAGCTTTCGAGCGATCGGTCGACTGCTCGCCCACATTTCTGCCGGGCGGTGCTGCGGTTTGTCCCGGACCCGGGTGACGGGCACGGATGAGAGGATGATCGCGGAAAGGAGTGCCTGGCTGGAGGGCTTTTTCACTCCCCGATCGCGGCGACTTCTGGGTTTGACCGTGGGATTCGCGTTGCGGTCGTGCCCCGCGAATGGGTTCGTTTCCCGTCCGAAGGGCTCAAAATTGGCTTCGTTTTGGGTTCGTTTTGGCTTCGTTTTCCTCCGCGAGCCCGCCTCGTTTTGCCCGTGGACGTGACCTAAACCCTTTCCAGAGAACCTTATAGGCGTGATAATGCCTCGTGAGTTGGGTGGCCGAATTGGGTTCGTTCTGCAAATTCACATTTTTTCGCTTCCCAGGATCCCCGCTCGCCGTCCTCGTGATCCTGATTGCCAAAGAGCCAGGGTGGTGCCGTCGCGCCCCCATCCCATTGCATACTATCGAACCGTTCCCGGATCCCGATCGCTACGGGTAAGGCCAACCCTCGGAATCCGCTAACGGCCTTGTCCTCTTCTCCCGGAATTCCAGATTTGTCCGGGTCACGCTTGCGATCTTGTCATGATGAGCAGCGCCGAAGGATGCAATCCGTACCGGGGGCGGCCCGTCGGCTAGTCATTCGCGGCCTGACGGGTCACGATCGGTACGTAGCCGATCTCGAGGCCCTTGGGAGGAGTCACGAGGACGGACGGGTCGAGGTCCGCAAGCTTGCCGATCGTCGGGGGCGGAAGATATTCGCGGTCCTTGGTCCATTCGCGATGGAGCCGTTCCACGCGCTTTTGCAGGCTTTCCCTTTCCGCATCGGTCAGGTCGGCGTTCTGCAATGCGGGCTGGTCCGCGAAACGATACCAGGAATAGGTCACCACGCTTCCATCACCCAGTTTTGCCTTGAAGGGGCCGGCCTTCGGACCCGGAGTCTTCCAGGAACTGGTCGCCTCGTCGGGAGTCACGTAAGGTTCCGGATTGGCCGTCCGACGTCGGGGGAACTCCAACCTGGCGAGTTCGGTCTCGGTGGGAACATCCCCGGGATTCACCACCGTCCACTCCTCCTTGCCCGCTCGATTGGTGTCCAGACGGTAGTATTCCGGGAGCGTGATGAGCGCTCCGACTTTCGCATCGGCCCTGGTCACCAGGTCCTTGTTCCACCGATAGCCGTAAGTTGTCTCATTCACGGCGACCGGGGTCGCGAAGGAATTCCAGGCGACAGGCGCCTTCTTGTCCCGGGGAGCGTTGGGGGGATAGATCTGCCAGGTCGCGCCGCCCTTGCCGCTGAAGGTGTGCACGCTGGCGGCCCCGGGATCGATGGTCCCCGAGACGGCGGGCCCGCCGTCGAACCATGCCTGGACGCCGTCCCACAGGGCCGCCTTGTTGTAAGCGGTCACGCGATGCACCAGCACGGAGTCCGCATCCGGTTGTGCAGGGAACTGCGTGGGGGCAATTCGCGCGTACGTCTGCCCCTTCGAGTCCCGGGCCAGATAGGCCGGGATGTGCTGCGTTTCCATCTGGAGGGCCTTGTTCGGCTCGGACGGCCGGGTGTCGAGGAACAGGCCGCCGAGCTTCGGCTGCTCGACGGAAGGTCGCGACCAGAAGTAAGGCGTGAAGAACGCCACCGGCCCCTTGAAGTTGCCGGTATTGAGGAACAACGTCCAGCTGTGATTTCCGGTCGGGACGTCCTTGCCCGCGGTGGTCGTCCTGGCGGAAGTCAGCGGCAGGGGGAGGTACCCGTATCCGAAGAGTTCTCCGCACGTGCCCTGCTTGAGGTTCAGTCCGTCGGGCGGCCAGAGCACCCAGGGGCTGAGCTGCGCCACGGCGTAGTGGCCCGCGGGCGCGTTCCAGTCTCGGCCCTTGCCGGCGCCGGGGCCGTTCGCCCATTCGCTGAAATTGAGGGCCACGCCGCCCATGATGAATTTCGGCGTTTCGGTCGCGAACCGGGTGTCTCGCCACCAGCCGAGCCCGCCTTCGATGTCGGAATAGTGGTCCTTCGGCGCCTTGCCCTCGTACTGGGCGAACATCCATGTGCCGAACAATCCGCTCTGGAAGTCCTGCCCGGGGTAGTTCTTCAGGATCGGCCAGGCCGCCACGTACAGGGAAAACCCGGCGTTGTAGGTTTCAGGCACCTTGTCATGGGGGACGAGAAGGTACCCCGCCATCTCCCCCTCGACCGGCACGGACTTCTGCTGACCGACCCCCTTCTCACCCTTCACGAGAGCGACCGCGGCCTCGGCGAAGGCCTTGCCGATCGGGGCCAGGATCCTGGCGGCGCCGAGGTAGTGGTACCCGCCGTTGGAGATCCCCTTGAGCCGCTCGCGTTCCTCGGGGGAGAAGGCCTCGACGACGGCCTTCTCGCGGGCCGCGTCTCTCTCCTCGGGGGAGAGTTTCGGTCCCTTCTTGGCCTCTCGATCCAGGTCCGCGTTGAGTTTCTCCATACGATCGTGGAGTGCCTCCAGATCATCGTCCCAGAAGGGGGACGTGGGCACCGCCACCACGTTGCCCGCGAACTCCGGGAGCGAAACCGGAGCGACCTGGGCCTGACGGAAATGGAGCTGGGGGGCTTTCTGGCCCTCCTTCTCCCCGCCGATCCCCATCACGCCGATCACCACCGGAAGCCTGGGGGCCGACAGATCCTTGCGGACGTCGCGGATGAGGTGGCCCAGCAGGTCCGCGTAGAGGTCGTATCCGCCGGGCATCATCTGCTTGTCATAAGTCCAGTCCGAGACCAGGTCGTTGAACCCCTGGAACCAGACGAAGCCGGCGAGCTCGTATCCCTGCTTCTCGTCATACTCCGGCACGACCCGCTTGATGTCCCCGAGCACCTTCTTCACGTGAGCGATCATGTGGCCGTAGAACACGCCGGTGGCCGCGATCTTCTCGGCCTTGATCTTTTCCAGGTCGTCGCCCCGACGCTTGCACTGGGCCAGCTCGTAATCACTCCAGACGTAAGGCCCCGCGCCCGGCGGACGGAAATCGGTGTGCAGACTCCTTCCGCCCCAGGATGTCTTGATGATCAGGACGGGTTCGTCCAGCATCGTTTCGAGAGTGATGCCGAAGGTGAACTCCGGGCCAATCTTCTCGGTCGGGGCACCGAAACCCGCGGAGAGTTTGCCGGTCTGCTCCTGCAAGTCCGAGTAGGCATCGCCGAGGCAACCGATCGACGAGATCCAGACCTTTTCGCAGGTGCGCGGCTTGCCGTCGGGGCCGAGCATCTCCTTCAGGAGCGGGGCCGTCTTCGGGTCGCCGGCCATGGAGTCGAACGTCGAGATACTCGCATGCCCCTGCATGTTCGACTGTCCCGCCAGGATGAACACCTTGAGCGGCTTCTCGGCACCGAGCAGCGGACCGGAAGTCACGACGAAGGCGAACAGCAATCCGATCGGGAGACGAGCCATGACTACCTCGGTTGGAGGAGAACGTCCGGAATCGGGAGGAGTCGCATCCGTGCGGATGGCGAACGATATGATCTCGCGGCGAGCCGCCTTCGGCTGCCGACGAAATCCTCGAATCGAACACTCGACGGCAAGGGAACGGCTTGAGCGCAAATCAGAACGATGCCGTCTCAAATTGTCGAGGAACGGTAGACCAACGGCAAGTGGATTGAGCTTGGACCTAGATGGTACCAGCTACCGCTCTACCAACACAAAAGCCCTCCGACGTTTCCGTCGAAGGGCTTCCTTGAAAAACAATCGGGGCGGCGGGATTTGAACCCACGACCTCTTGACCCCCAGTCAAGCGCGCTAGCCAAACTGCGCTACGCCCCGTGTCGATCGCTTTTCCTGCGTTCGAGGTGGTATTGTAGAGTCTTTGGACGTGGTGTCAATCGGGATGTGCCCTCGGGAGGCTAGGTCGTGGGATTTGGTCAGAGATTGATGGACGCGATCCGGCATGCGGGCAACCCGGTCCTCGTGGGGATCGACCCTCGCGTGGAGAGCTTGCCCGAGGGACTGGCGGCTGGCTTCTCGCAGGATCTGGCTGGCCTCGCCGAGGCCTATCTTACGTTCGGCAAGGGGGTCGTTGACTCCGTGAGCGGGCTCGTGCCGGCCGTGAAGTTCCAGTCCGCCTTTTACGAGGCGCTCGGCCCGGAAGGGCTTATCGCCCTGCGTGATTCGCTCGCCCATGCCCGTTCCCGCGGCCTGATCGTGATCCTGGACGGGAAGCGCAACGACATCGGTTCCACCGCCGAGGCCTATGCCCAGGCTTATCTGGGTGAGGTCACGATCGGGGACCGGAAGGTCACGCCCTGGGAGGCCGATGCCCTCACGATCAACGCCTATCTGGGCAGCGACGGCGTGCGCCCCTTTCTGGAGACCGCCACGCCTCGCGGGAAGGGGCTGTTCAGCCTCGTCCGCACGAGCAACCCCTCGGCCCGAGAGCTTCAGGACCTGATCGTTGAGGGCAAGCCCCTGTACCGTCGCATGGCCGAGCTGGTGGCGTCGTGGGCTGAGGGTTGTCGCGATGAGTCAGGCTACAGCGCGCTGGGCGCGGTCGTGGGTGCCACCTATCCCGAGCAACTGGCCGAGCTTCGCGAGGTTTTGACCGGTGTGGTCTTCCTCGTCCCCGGCTACGGAGCCCAGGGGGGCACGGCGAAGTATGTGGCCTCGGCCTTCGATGCCCAGGGGCTGGGCGCGATCGTGAACAGCTCGCGAGGGGTATCGTTCGCCTACCAGCGTAAGGATCTCAAGGCGACCTATGGGGCCGACTGGCAGAGGGCGATCGAGCATGCCGCGCGGGAGATGATCGCCGACCTGGCCGCGCATACGCCGGCGGGGCGGCTCACATCTCGGGCAGGGCACCACGCTTGACGGCGCGGACCACGAAAAACGTCCCGGTCCCCAGCAACGCGAAGGGCATGGCCATCATCATGAGGATGCTGTGGTAATAGCCATCCTTCAGCTTGGCGGCCTCGCCAGTCTGGCTGGCGAGAGCCTCCTTGCAGCCGGGGCAAGCCGTGGCAGGACCGGCCTGGGCGAGCATCAGGAGGAGCGTGGCGACCAGGCAGGTCCGCTTGATCATTCGCATCCGATCTCCTTCGCGTGAATGAGACGCTCAGATCGACGATGAGGGCAGGGGAATCTGATAGAGCATCAGGTAAACGACCACGCCCGTGATCGAGACGTAAAGCCAGATCGGAAACGTGACCCGAGCGATCCGGCTATGCTGGACAAATTGCTTCCGGGCGGCGCGATAGACCGTGATCAGGATCAGCGGCACGACCGCGATGGCCAGGAGCGTGTGCGACAGCAGGATCGTCAGATAGATCGTGCGGATCGGCCCTACGCCCCGGAACGACACGCTACCCACGATGTAATGATACACCAGATAGCAGGACAGGAAAACCGCCGAGACCGCGATGGCCGAGATCATGCAAAGGGCATGCTCGCGGACCTTGCCGCGACGGATCAGGGACCAGCCCACCACCAGCAAGCTCCCGCACAGGGCATTCAGGCTGGCGTTCACGGCGGGGAGGTTGAGGACCCAGCCCATCCGGCGAGCGCTGGCCATGCGATCGGCGGCCCTTGCCGCCTCGTGCAGTCGCTTCACCGCGTCGGCGTCCGAGGAGACGAAGGCCCCCAGGATCCGGTTGCCCGGGCCCAGCAGGACCAGACGATCGCTGTGAGCCACGAGCTCGGCGCCTTCCTTGCGATCCTCCATCCGGGAGGCCGCCACGCTGATCTTGAAGCGATCGAGGATGAGGTCATACACGGCCTTCTGGTCGCCCGTCAAGAAGAGCCAGCGGTCGGGGTCGGCGTTGTATCGTGAGGCGAATTCGCGGAGAACCTCCGGGGTGTCGTGCTCGGGGTCCACGCTGATGCTGGCGAGCTTCACGCCGGTGTCGGCCAGGTCGGTTTGCAGGTCCTTGACCTTCTTGCAGATGACCGGGCAAGACGTGGTGCATCGGCTGAAGACGAACGAGGCCACCCAGACCCGATCCCCAAGATCCTTCTCGGTCACGATATCGCCCGACCTCTCCGTCAGGCGGAATTCCCCGAGCGAGAGACCGAGGTCGGCCATGTTCTCGCCGCTCGGAGGTCGGACGGGAGATCGCATTGCGAAGACGATGCAGACCAGCGCGGAGGCGGCAAGGGTCGAGAGGACGATGTTGCGGCCGAGCCGGTACGAGGCATTCACGGTCGAGACTCATTCCGCCGATTCGAGGCTTGAAAGAGGGTTCAGGCCAGGGACCTGAAGGGCGTGGGGAGGCTGACAAGGTCTTCTTCCTGCGACGCCTGCTCCTCGACGCTCGTCTGCATGACCATGTCCGGGTAGAGACCCAGGACGAGGACCGCGGCCAGGATTCCGGCGGGCACGAGCATGAGGTAGATCCAGTTGCCTTCAAACTTCAGGTGCATGAACCACATGCCCACGAGCGTGGCCTTGATCACGGCCAGCATGAGCAGGCCCGCGATGAGCGGCGTGGGCGTGATCGAGAGGAAGACCGCCGGGATGATCGTCAGATAGACCCAGTTGCGGTTGAAGTGGAGTTTATAGACCGAGGCGGCCACCGCCGTGGCGATCGTCAGGACGGCCGCCGTGCCGATCAGCAACAACGGCAAAGAACCCCAGGTGTGGAACTTCGCGTAAACGTATTCCATCGCCGTGTAATTGAGCAGGACGAAGAACAGCGTCATGTAAGGGGCGTGCGATTCCACGTGTTGTTGCTGATCGAGCGTGCGGTTGTGGGCGGTCATAAGGGATCCTTCGTCGAACGAGATTGATCGCGATTTTGATTTGAGCAAAGGGCTCGCGCCCGACGTCGGAATCAGATGAGGTAGACCACCGTGAACAGGAGGATCCACACCAGGTCCACGAAGTGCCAGTACAGCCCCCCAAGCTCGACCGAGCTATGGTTGCGGGCCGTGTACTTGCCTCGGAGGGCCTGAATCAGGATGCAGGAGAGCAGGACTACGCCGCCCAGGACGTGGGCCCCGTGGAATCCCGTCATGATGAAGAAGCAGGACCCGAAAAGGCTCGAATCGGGGCGGAAATGGCCGTCGCGGCTCACGCCGATCGGGTGGGCGTCGGCGAACATGAGCTTGCGATACTCGATGAACTGGATGCCCACGAACACGCTGCCGATGACGACCGTGGCCAGCAGGAAGAGCACAAGCTTCTTCTGGTCCCCTCGCTGGACGGCCGAGAGGGCCAGGACCATCGTGACCGAGGAGCAGATGAGGAAGAACGTGTTGATCGCCGTGAGGTCGATCGAAAGCGGGTTCATCTCGCCGATGTACGGCAGGGGCCAGTTGGTCGTCATGAGGGGGATGAGCTTCGACTTGTGGCCGTGGTCCTCATGCTCCTCAAGGGTCGCGCCTGCGGATTCGAGGGCCTTGGCCAGCTTCTCGGCCTTCTCGGCAGGCATCCCGCCGGTCATGCCGTGACCGGCCTCGATGAGCTCTTCGCACTGTTCGCGGGTGAGGGTCTGATTGGGCTCTCGCCCGGTGTTCACCGCGGTCCGGTAGAGGGTGATGACCTCCTCGCGTTTCTCCGGATTCGTGCCCGAAGAGAGGACGTGAACGCCCTTCATGTCCTTGAGCCGGTCGAGGTTCGTGGCGGGGGGATAGAGGTTCGAATATGCCGTGATCGGCGACCCGGCCCGCAGGACCACATACGAGCCGATGAGCCCGGTGAAGAACATGACCTCGGTGGCCAGGAAGAGCCACATCGCCACCTTGCCGGGGGAGACCGGCGGGCTCTGAACCGTGGGCCGACCCGGCGGGGCGTGCGGGGTGGTCATCTCGGCGGTCTGGGCGGGGGCGTGTGCCATCGAACGTCCACCTTCAAGGGAATCGGATCAGGCTCTATGACGGGCCGCGACTCAGATCACGCGGGCATCGGGTTCAGCAGGAGGAGCAAGAGGATCATGGGCAAATACAGGAACGAGACCTTCATGAGCGTCCTGGCCGTCGCATCGTTCACATCGAACCAGAACCGCAACGAGGCCGCCAGATACAACAGACCCAGAACCAGCGAACCGGCGAAGTACCACCCGCCGGCAACCCCGATCACCGTCGGGAGCAGGCCGGCGGGGACGAGCACCAGCGCATGGGCTACGGACTGACGCGCGGTCAAGATCCCGTGAGGATCCACCGAGGGCAGCATGCGATGGCCCCCCCGGGCGTAATCCTCGCGGTGGACCCAGGCGATCGCCAGGAAGTGAGGGAACTGCCAGAGGTAGACGATCAGGAACAGGGCGAACGCCTCGATCCCCACGGTCCCCGTGGCCGCCGCCCATCCGATCACCGGGGGCAGGGCCCCGGGCACCGCGCCCACGGCGGTGTTCATGGTCGTCACCGGCTTGAGGGGCGTATACACGGCGACATAGAGAAAGAACGTGGCGAACGCGATGAGACTCGCCAGGCCGTTTGCCCCAAGCAGGAGGAGGAGCACGCCAAGAAGGGTGAGGACGGAACCGAAGATCGCCGACTCCCGGGGCTGGACCAGGCCCAGGGGCAGGGGCCGTCTCGACGTGCGACGCATGAGCGCGTCGCGGTCGCGTTCCAGCACCTGATTCCAAACGCTCGCTCCCGAGGCCAC
>JANOBY010000434.1:0-2124 GCA_031411935.1 Planctomycetales bacterium
GCTGACGGTCCGCGAGGGCAAGGGGGACAAGGACCGGGTCACGATCCTGCCTGCCTCGCAGGTGGAGGCGCTGCGGCTCCAGATCGAGGCCGTGAATGTGCTGCATCGGCAGGACCTGGCCGACGGGTTCGGGCGGGTGCACCTGCCCCATGCGTTGGCCACGAAGTTCCCGAACGCCGACCGCGAACCCGGCTGGCAATACGTGTTCCCGTCACCCCGGCGCGCGATGGACCCGCGATCGGGCGAGATCCGCAGGCATCATCTGGCCGAAAGCGCGGTGCAGAAGATGGTCAAGGGCGCGGTCCGGCGGTCGGGGGTGGTCAAGCCCGCGAGCTGCCACACCTTCCGCCACAGCTTCGCCACGCACCTGCTGGAGAACGGCGCGGACATCCGCACCGTGCAGGAATTGCTGGGCCACGCCGACGTGCGCACCACCATGATCTACACGCACGTGCTGCAACGCGGCCCCATGGGCGTGAGGAGCCCGGCCGACCTGCTCTGAGGCTCTGGGCCCTCCTCGGATCCCCGTGGTGCACGCGTCCCTGCCTGCCCGCCCCTCCGATTCGTCCGCAGGAAGGCAGGGATGTCGGCCCCTCCCGATCAGGAATCGCCCGGTTCGGTCCCCGGTTTCGGCGAGATCGTGTACCGTTCGGTGATGAGGTGGGTGAGGCTCATCGTGAGGAATTGCTCGAAGCTCCCGCCGACTTCCCGGGCGGTGGCCTCGATCTCGGGGCGCGACTCGGGGGCGAGGGCCACGGAGAGGAACTCGTGGATCAGGTCGGCGAGTTCGAGGTGATCGGGGTCGTCGGTGGTCATGGTGGCAATCGGAAGAAAGGGGTCGGGTGCGTTTAGCGGGAGAAGGCAGGTGTGCGGGTTGCTCAGAGGCCAACCTTCTCATGCCAGACCCGAATGGCACCAGGGCGAGCCTGAATCCAGGGAGGGAACCAAACGTCCTACGCATCTCATGATGCGCGTCGTACGGCCCCCTGCGCCACCGCTGTTCTCGTCGTGGGGCGGACGCGGAGCGTCCGGGACGGCATTCCCACGCTGGGCGTGGGAACGAGGGGAACCGGGCGTGGGAACGAGGAACACCCCTGGTGGGCCCATGGTTTCGCATGAGCGCGGCGCTATTGGGACCCGGCCCCTTTTTGTTCTTAGCTCGTGATGCCCTTGGTCAGGTGCATGAAGGCGGTCTCGAGGTTGATCTCGTCTTCCTTGAACATCATGAGGTCGTAGCCTTCGTGGATCAGGCGGGAGGCGAGCGGGGTGTAGATGATTTCGCCTTCGCGGAGCTTGACGATCAGGTAGTCGTCCTTGCCCTGCACGCTCTCGACCTCGGGCTGGGATTCGAGCATGTTGGCGGCGTCGGTCTGGCGGTCGGCGACCTTGATGTTCAGGACGATGTCGGTGCGGACCTGCTTCATCACGTCCACCACGGCGCCGTTGACGAGCAGCACGCCCTGCTCGATGATGCCGATCTTGTTGCAGATGTCGGCGAGCTCGGGGAGGATGTGGCTGGACACGAGGATCGTCTTGCCCATCGACCGCAGTTCTTTGAGGAGTGCGCGGATCTCGATGCGGGCGCGGGGGTCGAGGCCGCTCGCGGGCTCGTCCAGCAGGAGGACCTGCGGGTCGTGCAGGAGCACGCGGGCCAGGCCCAGGCGCTGGGTCATGCCTCGGGAGAGGCTGGTCACGAGCGCGTCGCGCTTGTAGGTCAGGTCCACCAGCTCGAGGACTTCCTCGCAGATCTTCTTGCGCGCCGGGCCCTTGATGCGGTAGGCGGCGGCGAAGAATTCGAGGTACTCGATGACCTTCATGTCGTCGTACACGCCGAAGAAGTCGGGCATGTAGCCGATGGTGCGGCGGATCTCCTTCGCGCCGTTGTAGATCGAGTAGCCGCAGACCGTGGCCTCGCCGAACGTGGGGTTCAGGAGGGTGGCCAGGATGCGCATGGTGGTGGTCTTGCCGGCGCCGTTGGGGCCGATGAACCCGTACACGTCCCCCTTGTCGAGCTTGAGGTTCAGCCGGTTCAGGGCGTACAGGTCGCCGTACATCTTCGTGAGGTCGTTGGTCTCGATCATCGGGGTCGGTATCCCTGGTACGGTGCGGTGGGCCGGCTTGATG
>JANOBY010000435.1:0-12865 GCA_031411935.1 Planctomycetales bacterium
CGCCGTTGGGTCCGAGCAGGCCCACGACCTCGCCGCGATCGACGACGAACGAAACGCCGTCGACCGCCACGAAACCGCCGAACCGCTTGACCAGGTTCTCGACAGCGAGCATCAGGGCGTCTCGCGGGCCTGGGGATCCCCGGCAGCGGCGGCCACCTGCCTGGCCGTGAGCACCGACTCGACCGGGAACCGCTCGCGGAGCGTGTCCAGGTAGGCGTGGAACTCGCGATCGCTGAGCCTCGTGGCGGGGGAGCCCGAGGCGCGGGCCCGGACCTCGGCGGCCAGGGCGCGGACGCGATAGGCCTCCCTCTCCTCGTCCAACGACCGGCCCCGGGCGGCGAGCGTGGAATGAAGGGCGGGCTCGGAGGGCGCGCCCTCGCGCTGGAGCTGGCTGGGGAGTTCCTCGCTCTGCCAGCGGGTTTCGATGGCCGCGGCGGTCGCGTCCAGGGACGGGCCCAGAACACGGCGGGCTTCCTGGTCCACCAGGCTCGCCACGATCCGGGCCTCGAGCGTCGAACGCGCCAGGCGGACGATCTGCTTGCGCGTGGGCTGGCGGTCGGGGTCGGTGGTCGCCGAGTCCGCGAGCCGGGCCTTGACCGCCGAGGTCAGCTGGGGGAGCGTGACCACCTCGGCCCCCACCTTCGCGATCACCCGCCCTTCCGCCGGGGGAGTCGCGGACATCGCCGGAGGCGCGGGGACCGACTCGGTCACCGCCTGCACCACGTTGGGCTCGGGCTTCTCGGCTTCGGGAGGGGCCGGGACCACGGGCGGCGACGGAGGGGGTTCCGCCACGGTCGGTTCGGGTTCGGGCGACGGCAGGTCCACCGGAGGCGTGGGGGCCCCGTTCACGGGGGCATTCAGACCGGCGGTCAGCTCGGCGCATCCGGAGACGAGTCCGGCCAGCACGATCAGGACAACGGCCATGGGGGGGCGGCTCATCGTCACACTCCCTCCTTGGAGAGCACGAAGGCAGAGGGTCGCGGCCCGACGTGGCCCCGTCCGATGGGAAGGGCTCGCCAGGCCGACTCGCGGCGGGCGGAGCGCGAGCGCGGACTCTAACCTGAATGGCGGAAATGGACAACGCGAATCGAAGGTTCCGGCCGACCCGGCAAAATTTGGCCGGATCGAATTGCGGGGCCGACGCGTGTGGACCCTTGACCGAGGCCGTCGGGTCCGGTTACGCTTCTTCCAGCGTCGCGGGTCGATCCTCGATGGATCCGCGACGAGCCCCTAAGTGAGATCGGATCGGAAGGAGCGGACGGTTGCAGATCGAAATCTCGACCCGCCACGGCACGCTCGGGTCGGCTCAGCATGCTTACTTGCTCCAAAAAGCAGAGAAGCTGCAAAAATACTTCGGTCGGCTGATGTCGATCGAGGTCGAGGCCGAGCCCATCAAGCACGAGTGGCTGATCGGGATTTATGTTTCGGCCGAACACAAGCACGACTTCATCGCCAAGAGCGAGGGGCCGACACCCGAGACGGCGATGGATTCGTGCGTGCACAAGGTCGAGGAGCAACTTCGCCGCTACAAGGATCAGGTCCAGAAGCATCACGGAGACATCCCGCAAGGGGGGACTTCACCGAAGCTCCCCGACTTGCCCGAGGGGCCCCGTCTGATCTGATCGAGCCAAAGTGTCCATTCCCCGAAGCGCCAGAGGCGGTTTACGTCTCGCGAAACGACCCGAAGCCGTTATGAGCGCCCGCGAGAGACGAGGAGTCCCTCGGCTTGGGCCCACGGCGCCCGCCTTGCGACCAGGACCCCGGGGCCAGGCCCCCTCCGTCGCAGGTGCTGGATGATGGAGGACCGGATGAAGTTATCGGATTTTGTGGTGAAAGAGGCGATCGTCGTCGACCTTCAGGCGACGAGCAAGGAGCCGGCGATCCGCGAGATCGTCCAGAGCCTGGCCTCGGCGGGGCGTCTGGCCGACACCGACACCGACAGCGTGGCCAAAGCCATCCTCAACCGCGAGGAGCTGGGATCGACCGGCATCGGCCAGGGCGTGGCGGTGCCCCACACCCGGCACCCCAAGGCCGAGCGCCTGGTGGGTACCGTGGCCATCTCGCGCAAGGGCGTGGATTTCGCGGCCCTGGACGGCGACCCCGTGGACATCTTCTTCCTGCTGGTCTCGCCGCCGAATCAGCCCGGCGACCACCTGCGGGCGCTGGAGAACATCTCGCGACACCTGAAGGACGAGAAGTTCGTGAGCTTCCTGCGGCAGGCCAAGACCCGCGAGGACGTGATCGAGATCCTGGACGAGGCCGACCAGGCCCACTAGGCCCGTCCCGCCCGTCGGCCCTGGCCCGTTCGTTGCGTGCTTCCGGCTCGCGGCGTGCAGGACCCGGGCCCGGAGTTCGCCACCCCGCGTATGCCTGGCTTGAGGCTTGCCGCGATCGCGCATGAAGGATCCGCAGCGTGACCTCCCGCTCCAAGAGGCCGATCGAGTCCCCGATGACCCACGACGAACCGGTCGCACGACGCCAGGTCGAGATCATCAACGCCCTGGGCCTGCACCTGCGTCCGGCGAGCAAGTTTGCCCGGATGGCCTCCGGTTTTGCTTCGTCTGTGAAAGTTCACTACAACGGCGGCGAATTTAACGGAAAGAGCATCCTGGACCTGGCGAGCCTCGCGGCGGAATGCGGTACCCAGCTTGAGATCGAAGCCCGGGGGCCGGACGCCGAGTCGGCGGTCCGGGCGCTGAGCGAGCTGGTCATGGCCCGATTCTACGAGGATGACGACGGTCAGGATGAGGACCCGGCCCCATGACGTCGCGGGATGCGAGGCCTCGCGGTCGGATCGGTGCAGCGGGGGGCAAGCCCGCCCGCTCGGCCAGTCTGCGCCCCCGTCCCGCCGACGACGCCCCGCCCTCGGTTGCCCCTCCCCCGGCCCCGGCCATGGAGATCCTCTCGGGCATCGCCGTGAGCCCCGGCATCGCCATCGGCCCGGCCATGGTGGTGGATCCCTCGGGCATGAGCCTGCCCAATCGCGCGATCCCGCCCGAGTCCATCCCCGCCGAGCTCGACCGACTCGAACGGGCCCTGGAAACCGCACGACTCGGCGCCGAATCGGCGGAGGCCGACGCGCGGGCCCGGCTCGGTCCGCAATATGCCGACATCCTCGCGGCGCACGGGCGGATGGTCTCGGACCCGAGCCTCCGCCGCGACGCACGGGCCCGCGTGGAGGGGCAAGGGGTCGCCGCCGAGCACGCCGTACGCGACGTGCTTGAGGTGCTAGCCCTGCGGCTCGAAGGCCTGAAGGACGCCCACCTCGCCGCCCGCGCCGCCGACGTCCGCGACATCCAGAGGCGCATCCTCGACGTCCTCTGCGCCGATCGCGGGGCCGCGCCTCGGGCCTCGGTCGACCCCGACTCTCCGAGCCTGGTCCTGGCCCACGACCTCTCGCCCAGCGAGACCGCGGTGCTCGACCCCGACGTGGTCCTGGGCTTCGCCACCGAGGCCGGAGGGCGCACCAGCCATACGGCGATCGTGGCCGCCGCCCTGGAGATCCCCGCCGTGGTCGGACTCGGCCGGTTCCTCGACCGAGCCCGGCTCTGCCGTACCGTGATCATCGACGGCGACGAGGGGCAGGTGGTCCTCGACCCCGACGCCTCCACCCTGGAACGCTACCGTCGGGCGGCCTCTGAACGCGCCGCCCGGTTCGCCGGGCTGACCCACCTGGCCCCCCTGCCCGCCGAGACCCGCGACGGCGTGAGCGTGACCTTGCTGGGCAACATCGAGTTCCCCAACGAGGTCGCGGCCTGCCTGGAACGCGGGGCCGACGGCGTGGGGCTCTATCGCACCGAATTCCTCTACCTCAACGCCGACCGCCCCCCCACCGAGGACGAGCAGTTCGCCGCCTACGCCGCCGTGGTCCGCTCGATGCAGGGGCGGCAGGTCACCATCCGCACGCTCGACCTCGGTGCCGACAAGCTCCCCTCGTACCAGGGCACCGAGTTTGCCTCCAAGAACCCGTTCCTGGGCCTGCGGTCGATCCGGCTTTCTTTGCGCGACCTCGGCCTGTTCCGCACCCAGCTCCGCGCGATCTTGAGGGCCAGCGCCCTGGGCGACGTGCGCGTGATGTTTCCCCTCATCTCCACGCTGGGCGAGTTCCGCAAGGCCCGGACCGTGCTCGACCAGGTGGCCGCCGAGCTCGCGGCCGAGGGCGTGGCCGTCCGCTCCGACCTGCCCGTAGGGGCCATGATCGAGGTGCCAGCCGCCGCCGTGATGGCCGACCGGCTCGCCGCCGAGGTGGACTTCTTCTCCATCGGCACCAACGACCTGATCCAGTACACCCTCGCCGTGGACCGCACCGACGAGGCCGTGGCCGACCTCTACAGCGCCGCCGATCCCTCGGTCCTGAGGCTGATCGCCCTGGTAGTCGATGCCGCCAAAAAAGGCGGGATCGAGGTCACGGTCTGCGGCAGCATGGGGGGCGAGCCCCTGTACGTGCCGCTTTTGCTCGGCCTGGGGATCCGCCACCTGAGCATGCCCCCGCATCAGCTCCCCGAGATCAAGCGCGTGATCCGGGCCCTGGATTTGCCCCAGGCCGAGGCGATCGCGCACGAGGCCCTGGCCGGCGAGACTGCCGAGGGGATCGCCGAGATCCTCCGCCTCGCCCAGTTCAAGCTGGTGCCCGATGCTCTGGCTCCTCAAGACAAATAGTTTTTGCCCATCTCACTTGAAGGACTCAAACCCCCAATTTTGACTGGCCACGCGAAGTCCGAGCTTACGAAGCCTGCGAATCTGGACCGTTGAACTTCGCTCTCCGCCTGTTTTTTGCCGATCGCGTGAAATCCCGTCCGTTTGACACCACGAATCACCCTCACGATCCTCTTCCCCGGCACGGTGTCGGGGAGGGATGAAACCAGAGCCCATGACGGTCGCCACGATCCCCGCACCCGGTGCCCTTTCCGCGAAGATCCGCCTGCGGTTCGCCAAGCGCGGCGACCTGAGGCTGGTCAGCCATCATGACCTGATGCGCTGCCTGGAGCGGATGCTGAGACGGACCGGCCTGCCGGTGGCCCACAGCCAGGGGTTCAATCCCCGCCCCAAGGCGACGTTCGCCCTGGCCATGGCGCTGGGCATCGAGGGCCGCCGCGAGGTGCTCGACCTGGAGTTGAACGAGCCGATGGAGCCTTCCGAGGTCCTCCTCCGCCTGACGGCCGAGGCACCTCCGGGCTTCGATTTTTTGGAGGCCGAGGCCCTGGAGCCCGGCCGTGCCGCCCGCGTGGCCAGGGTGTCCTACCGCCTGCCGATCCCCGAGGATCTGCGGCCCCGAACCCGCGACGCCGTGGCGGACCTGTTATCCCGCGACTCCTGGCCCATCACCCGGCACCGGGGCGACCGCACGTCGGAACTCGACCTGCGTCCGTTCGTGCTGGAGGCCGGATTCGACGACGAGGGAGCCCTGGTGCTCCTCATGAAGCTCGCCCCCGAAGGTTCGGCCCGCCCCGAGGAAGTCCTGAATGCCCTGGGCCTGCAAGACCTGATGGCGCAGGGCGCGATCCTGGTCCGGACCGACGTGGAGCTCGCCCCCAATCCCGAACGCGGGCCTTCGCCCGCCCCCAACCCAATCGCAACGGACGGTAGGCCCTCCGAGCCCCACCGACAAGAGCCAAACGCAGAAAGACCGCTCGCATGAAGAAGGAAATGCTGATCAACGTGCTCCAGCCCGAGGAGTGCCGGATCGCGATCGTCGAGGATGGAATCCTGGAGGAGCTCTACGTCGAGCGCACCAGCCACGAGAGCTACACGGGCAACATCTACAAGGGCCGGGTCGTGAACCTGGAGCCCGCCATCCAGGCCGCGTTCGTCGACTTCTCGGTGGGCCGCAACGGGTTCCTCCACGTCTCCGACGTCGAGCCCCAGTACTACTCCAAGCACGACGAGGACGACGCCGACGCCCCGCCCCCGCCCCCGGCACCCCGGTCTCGCGATCCGCGCCCCGCCCGGCCCGAGGACCGCGACCGCCCGGCCCGCCCGGCCTCCCCCCCGTATCGCGACCCCGAGGACCGGTTCCGCGAGCGAGAGCGGCCCGACCGATCGGAAAAAGGCCAGCGCGACCGGTCGCCCCGCCGCTTCGGCGAGGGGCTCGTCGAGGAATGGGAAACCCCTCCTCCCCCGGCGCCTCGCCCCGCGCCCCCGGCCGCGACCCCTCCGCCGGCGGCCCGCGAGCCCGTGGCCCGCGTGGAGCCCCCGCCCCGCGAGGCGGTGGAGGAAGAGCCCCTGTCGTGGTCACGCGAGGACGCCCCGCGGGCCCGCTCCGGCCGAACGTCTCCGCCCGCCCCCACGCCCCCGTCCGAGTCGTCCATCGAATCCGAGTTGCCCCCCAGCCGCACCGCCCGCTCCCGCCCGGCCCCCACGCCCGCTCCCCGCTCCCCCGAGCCGGTGATCGAGGCCGAGGACGAGCCGATCGAGTCGTTCCGGCCTCGCCGACCCGCCGCGTCGTCGCGACCGGTGGCGCCCGCACCTCCGCCGGTGCCCGAGTTCGAGCCCGAGCCGCCCTCCGAGCCCGAACCGCGACGAGGATGGGGCCGAGGCCGGGCCCCCGCTCGCCCCGCGGCCCCCGAGCCCACCCCTCCGCCGATCGCCGATGAGCCCGACCTGTACGCCCCGACGGCCGACCCGGAGCCCGACCTGGGCGACACCCCGCCGCGTCGGGGAGGACGCGCCGCGATCCGGTCGCGAGGCGGGGAACGCGAGCCGGCCCGCCCCCGCGAACGCCCCCGCATGCGTGAGCCCGAGCCCGAACTCGACCTGGAGGCCGAACGCCTCCGCGAGTTCGCCCAGGACCTTCTCCAGCCTTCCTCCGAGCCCCTCCCCCCGGCCCCCGCGCCCCGCGCCCGGGCCGCCGAACCCGAGCCCCGCGCCCCACGAGGGCGAGGCCGATCGGATCGCCCCCGCACCCCCGAACCCGAGGGCGGCCGCGTGGCCCCTCATGACCGGGCGGGCGAGCCCGGCTATGTGCCCCGCCACAAGCGGCTGTCCGCCGGCGAGACCGCCCTGCCGGCCGAGCCCCCCGCTTCGCTCGGCTGGCGAGACCCCGATCTTGACGACCCCCTGGCCGCCGACCTGGATGCCGACCTGGACGCCGAGGGCGGACCGGGCGAGGCGACCGAGCGCGCCCCGGACGGCACCAAACGCCGCCGTCGCCGCCGCGGCCGCCGCCGGGACCGGACCGACCGCGAGGTCGAGGCCAAGGTCGGCGGCCTTCCCGCTGACGAGGACCTGGACGACTTCGACGACGACCTGGAGCCGGCCCCCGCGCCCGTGCCCGCCCCCCGATCGGCCCCGGCCGCGCGTCGCGAGCCGCCGCCCCGTCGCGCCGAGGGCACTCGCGTGGACCGCGATCCCGCCGAGGACCTACCCCGCTCTCGCGACTTCGACTTCGACGACGAGTTCGATGAGCACGACGAGGACTTCGCCGCCTCGGCCGACATCGACGACCTGCCCCCCGCGGAGCTCGTGGACGACGAGATCGACCCCGAGCTCGAGGAGGAAATCCGCCGCGAGATCGAGGAGATCACCGAGCTCGAACGCGAGATGGGCCTGCGAGGCACGACCGAGGCCCGGCCCCGTCGCGGAGACTCGCCCGCCGGTGGTCCCCGCGCCCCTCGCGGACGGGGCGTGACCAAGCCCCCCCTGCAGGACATCTTCCGTCGCGGAGACGAGGTGCTCGTGCAGGTGATCAAGGAGTCGATCGGGACCAAGGGCCCCACGCTCTCCACCTACATCAGCATCCCAGGTCGCTATCTCGTGCTCATGCCGGGGCTCGCCCGAGTGGGCGTCTCACGCAAGATCGCCGACGAGGGGCAGCGTCGCCGCCTCCGCGAGATCATGACCGCCCTGAACCCGCCCAAGGGCCTGGGCTTCATCGTCCGCACCGCCGGCCTCGACCGCACCAAGAAGGAGCTGGCCCGTGACCTCGCGTATCTGCTCCGGCTCTGGAAGGTCATCCTCAAGCGGATCAAGAAGGCCAAGGCCCCCGCCCCGATTTATCAAGAATCGGACATGATCACGCGCACGATCCGCGACATCTTCAACTCCGAGATCGACACGATCTGGATCGACGAGCCGCAGGCCTTCGAGCGCGCCCAGGAGTTCCTCCGGGTGGTCATGCCCAAGTTCGTCAACCGCCTGAAGTTCTACGACGACAAAGTGCCGATGTTCCACAAGTACGGGCTCGAAGAGGAGATCGTGAAGATCCAGCGCCGCCGGGTGGAGATGCCCGAGGGCGGCTCGATCGTGATCGACCCGACCGAAGCCCTGGTGGCCATCGACGTGAACTCGGGCAACTTCCGCGTGGAGAACGACGCCGAGCGCACGGCGTACGAGATGAACCTGCGGGCCGCCAAGGAGATCGCCCGCCAGCTGAGGCTCCGCGACCTCGGCGGCGTGATCTGCAACGACTTCATCGACATGCGGGACGAGAAGAATCGCCGCGGCGTCGAGAAGGCCCTGCGCGACGCCATCAAGCGCGACCGCGCCCGCACCAAGATCCTCCGGATGAGCCAGTTCGGCGTGATCGAGATGACCCGGCAGCGGATCCGCCCCAGCCTCAAGCGGTCGGTCTACGAAGACTGCCCCGAGTGCTCGGGCGCCGGCGTGGTCAAGACCGTGGAGAGCATGTCGATCGACGTCATGAGGCTCCTGGCCCTGGCCGCCCACCGCGAGGACATCCGCCGCGTGAACATCACGGTGAACCCCGACGTGGCCACCTACCTCAACAACCGCAAGCGCAAGGAAATCGCGAGGTTCGAGTCCGAGGGCAACGTGATGGTCTACATCCACCCCGAGCCCAACGCCCCCCGCGAGCACCTGCAGCTTGACTGCTTCGATGCCCAGAACGGGGAAGTCCGGCTCCTGCCGGCCCCCCCGCCTCCTCCTCGTCGTGGCCGATAAGAGAACGCATTTCACGCAGGGTCGCGCGGGAGACGCTGAGGACGCAGAGAGGAAGAACGCCTTTTCTCCGCGAACTCAGCGAGCCCTCCGCGTCTCTGCGTGAAACGCTTCACAAAGTTAGGTCAGACGGGTCTGAAGTTTGCTGTTGTCCCCCAAAACGTTTCCGTACAGGATGCCCCCCGCCCCGACGCCCTGGCCGGGCGCGAGGATTGCCGCTCATGCCGTTTGATTCCGTCCGATGGTTCGTGACCCGGTTCCCCTGGCGGACCGTGGCCTTCTGGCTCGTGGTGACGGCGGTCGCGGTGGCGGTCTCGCCGGACCTGACGAAGCTCGCGGCCGAGGGGCAGGCCAAGCTCCTGCCCAAGGAGGCCGAGAGCGCCCAGGCCGCCGACATGATCCGCCGCATCTGGCCCGACCAGGCGTATGAGTCCCTGGCCGTACTCGCCCTGCACCGGCCCGGCGGTCTGACCGACGCCGACCGCGTGTTCGCTCGTAAACTGGCCACCGTGCTCGACAGATCCCCCGAGCGCCCCGCCGAGATCCTCAGGGTGCTCGGACCGAACTCGCCTCAGGAGGTCGCCGAACGCCTGATCAGCCGCGACGGTACGGTCGAGATGATTGCCGTCCCTCTTCGCAGCTCATTCGTGGGGCCTTCGGTCCAGGAGGCCGTGGCCTGGCTCCAGAAGCGGGCCAAGCGCGTCGAGGTCCCGCCCACGGGGCTCCAGCTCCTCTGGACGGGCGACGCGGTGCTCGGCCGCGACTACATGCGCGACGTCCAGAGGTCGCTCGACCGCGCCGCGATCGCCACCGTGTTCCTCCTGCTCGCGGTCCTGCTGTTCGTCTATCGGTCGCTTCTTCTGGCGCTGATCCCTCTGGCCACGATCGGCATCGGCCTGGCGCTTTCGCGTTGCCTGCTGGCCTGGATGACCACCTGGGGCTGGGAGATCTCGCCCCTGGTGGAGCTGTTCCTGGTTGTCCTCCTGTTCGGGTGCGGGACCGACTTCTGCCTGTTCCTGTCGTGGCGGTTCGGCGAGCACTGGGACCCCGAGAACCCCACCGGCGCCATGAAGGCCACGCTCAAGAAGTCCATGGAGCCGATCCTCACCAGCGCAGGCACGGTGATCGTGGGCCTGTCGCTCATGGGCACCACGCGGTTCAAGCTCTTCTCGAGCACCGGCCCGAGCGTGGCGCTGGGCCTGGCGCTCACCGTGATCGTGTGCCTCACGCTCACCCCCGCCCTCCTGATCCTGCTGGCGAGGTTCCGCCCCCGCGCGTTCGCTGGGATCACCAAGCCGCCGTCGGGCATCTGGGACAACCTGGGACATCGCGTGCTCGAGAAGCCCGTCCGGATCTGGGCGACCACGGTCGTCGTGCTCCTGCCGATCGCGGTCGTGGGGTTGTGGTCGAGCTTCTTGCAGGACCTCTTCAGTGAGCTCTCACCGCAGACCGAATCAGTGACAAACTTGAAGCTGCTCACCTCCGAGGAGAAGTTCGGACCCGGCCGGATCGCCCCGCTGACGGTCGTGATGAAGGGGGACATCGACCTTCGCACGAGCGAGGGGCTGGCCCTGGTGGACGACGTGAGCCGGCTGATCGCCAACAATCGCGTGCAGGTCGTCGAGGTCCGCTCGGCCACGCAGCCTCTGGGCAGCCCGAAGCCGCTGGAAGCTGCGCGAATCGCATCCCGCCTGGACGAGGTAAACAAGGGATTCGAGAGGATGGCCGAAGGCGCGGCCATGTTGCGGGACGGCCTGGCCCAGGGCGCCGCGAAGCTGCAAACCGCGTTGCAATTGGAACGCATCACGGGCCTGCCGCTCACGGGGCCGCCGATGACCGACGCCAAGGCCAGGGACTCGGTCGCCTCGGGCCTGAGGCAGGCCTCGGCGGCCTTGTTCGGGATCAAGCCGCCCCCGAGGCCCAGCGACGAGAAGCCCGCACCGAAGGAGAACGACCCCCGCGCCCAGATGCTCCGCGAGCTGCAAGCCGCCGCCGACGGGGCCTCGCAGATCGCCGAGGGGGCTGTGAGGGCCAACAAGGAAGTCTCCGTGATCCTCGCCGACCCCGTCGGCCGCCACGCGCTCGACCGCCTGCTGATCACGCCCCGCGACCTCGCCGAACATCCCGACCTCCAGCGCAGCCTCGCCACGTATCTTTCGCCCGACAGCAAGGCCGCCCGCTTCGACGTGGAGCAGTCGGTCCGGCTCTTCGGCACCGAGGCGATGGAGCAGGTGCTCTCGCTCCGGGCCCGGCTTCGCGAATACCTCAAGGAACGCGGAGGGACGCGGATCAACGTGGCCGTCACGGGCGCGAATGCCGAGAGCGCCGACATCCGCTCACTCACACGCGCCGATCAGAGGCAGACCTGGATCATCGTCCCCCTGGGCGTGTTCCTCGTGCTCGTGTTCACGCTTCGCGATGTGAAAACCTGCTTGAATCTTGTGGCCACGATGCTCCTCACTTACGCCTTCGCCCTGGGCACCACGCACCTCCTGTTCGTCACCTTCATGGGGGCCGAGGGGCTGGACTGGAAGGTTCCGTACTTCCTGTTCGTGATCCTCGTGGCGGTGGGCGTGGACTACAACGTGTTTCTTATGACACGCCTGAAGGAAGAGACGGCGGTCCTGGGACTGAAGTCGGGGATCAACCGCGCGATCGCGCAGACCGGCGGGCTGATCACCTCGGCCGCGGCCATCACGGCATGCAGCTTCGCGTCGTTCCTGTTCAGCCCGCTGGCCTCGCTCCGGCAGTTGGGGTTCGCGCTGGTGGTGGGGATCGTGGTCGATGCCGTTCTCGTGCGTCCCCTGCTCGTGCCGATCGGCCACTGGCTGATCCATCGCCGTCGCGAGAAGAAGAGGCAGAAACGCGAGGCCGAAGTCGAGCTGGAGAAGCTCGTGCCGGTCGGCGACTGACCCCCCTTCCGGACCCGGCGGCGAGGAGAGCCGTTGATTTCGCAGCCGAGATTTCCGATGATTCCGGAGCGGAGGAGGCGTTCGTCTCCGGTCATTTCTCGATCTTTGGCCTTCGTCCGGATCTTCGCGATATGCCAACCCTGACACTTCGGTCGGTGGGGGTCAGCTACCTGATCGAAGGCGTCGAGCCGTCGGGACTGGACCCCCGCATGCTACTCGACGCCCTGACCGGAGCGTACGGCCTGGCCGTGGCCCCATTAAGCACCCCCCGGACCTTGCAGCCTCTGCACGATGACGACGAATCGAGCATCGACGCCATGATCGTCGACCGCCGCGCCGTGCCCTGGGACGACCTGAGATCCTGGCTCGAGGATTATGTGAGATCGGACGGGAGCGTGTACGCCGCCTGGGCCGACGACGGTCGAACACAGATGACCGCAACCCTCCACTTCCACCGCCTCTGAGCCTACCGGTTCCGACACCGGGCCAGGGCTCGATCGGCGTCCCGCGAGCACTTACCCCTGAGAGCCGGGGACCACGTGCACGGCGGTTCCATAGCAGAGGACCTCGGTCACGCCGGGGGCGATCTCGTTCGCGTCGTAGCGAACACCCAGGATGGCGTTGGCCCCCTGCTCCTCCGCGTGGCGGATCATGAGCTCGTAGGCGTCCGACCGGGCACGCTCGCACAGCTGGGTATAGATCGAGATGTTCCCGCCGAGGACCGTCTGGAGCCCCGCGAAGAAATTCCCGACCACGCTGCGGGAGCGGACAACGATCCCCCGGACCACGCCCAGGGTCTTGGCCACGCGGACATTCGGGATCTCAAAGGTGGTCGTGACGAGATTATGGTCCATCGGTTCGCGCTCTTTTCCAAACCCAGGGGTCGAAGGTCTAACCGCCAGAGGATTCGCGGCTCCGACCCTGATATTGTGCTGGTGTGTTCCATCACATCGCTTGCGGGCCCGGCATGAGGCGGAGGGGCTAACCTTCAAGCCGCTCGAGGATCAGTCTGCGTTTCGTGCCCCGCTCGTCCAGAAAGAGCGCAAGCCGTCCCGGGA
>JANOBY010000436.1:0-1722 GCA_031411935.1 Planctomycetales bacterium
GCGTGGGGCAGGACGCTTTCGATGCCCTCGATCACCCGGGCGATCACGGCATCCTCGTCCTCGCCCTTGGGCGCGGTCCCGCCGAACACGCGGATCACGGGGGCGTCAAGCTCGGCCGCGTGGTCGATCCAGGTCCGGATCGAGGCGAGATCGGCGTCGCGCTTCTCGCCTTTCGGCAGACAGAAATCGTTGCGGATTGCGGTGCCCGAGATGTCCAGCCCCTGGCGGAAGGCGTGGAGCTTGAGCTTGTGGAAGTACCCGGATTCCGCGCCGGGCGGGAACCAGTAGGAGGTGGGCTCGACGGCGTCCACGCCCAGGTCGGCGGCGAGGTTCACGAAGTCGAACATGTCCATCTTCTTCGCCTTGAAGTCCAGCGCCTGGCGGAAGGAGTAGGCCGCCAGGCTGAGCTTGAAGTGCGAAGGGTGTTTGCGATTAATCGGGTCGATCGGACGCGCACGCGCCGCGGAGGCTCCCAGGCTGGCCAGCAAGGTTTGGGCGAAGAACGAGCGGCGAGAAAGACGACCCATGGCGATGGTCCCCGTGGCGAGCAGGTGGACGGCACCGACAATATATAACGAAACAGCCGACCCCCCGGAAGGGATCGGCCGACGTCGAATCGTTTCGTCGCGGGGCGAGAGTCAGGCCTGGGTTGGCTGCGGGCGCTTCTTGGCGCGGGCGGCGATCCAGTCCTTGTGCAGGGCCTTCAGCTCGTCGTAGGTCACTCCGCCATGATCCTCGCCGGATTCCCAGCGGGTCATGAGAACCTTGAGCCGATCACGAAGGGGGCCCTTGGGCAGGTAACGGCCCGTGAACTTCTTCATGACCTTGAGGCGAGGGTCGGCCGGGGTCCGGGGGGCGGGCGGAGCGGCGGGAGCCGGGGCGGCGGGCGCGGCTTCCGGGGCAGCTTCGGCCTTGACCTTTTTCGGCTTCGCCGGTTTCTCCGGCTTCTCCTTCTTCGCTTCAGCGGCAGACATTGCAAACCTCTCTGGCCGAGCGCGGCTCGGCGTGGCAGGCGATCCGGGAAACCCTCGGAACGAAGGCAGGTCCGCGCGAGCCTTCGCGCGCAAGTCGAGATCCTAACCGATCGGCGGCCCGACGATCAAGTCGAGCTTGAGGATGCGCCTCAAGCCGTCGTTCGGTCGTCCGAGGATCCGGCGACCCTGGCGCCGCGATATCGCCAGAGCTTGGGCTCGGGAAGGCCGGTGATCGGTTCGGCCAGGCGGTCGGGGAGGTCGTGAGGCCCGACCGGCCCGTCGGTGGAGCCTTCCCACGCGTGGGTGCGGAGGCTCTTCAGGATCTCGTGAGCCACGCGGATGGCCCGAAGCCCGTCGTCGCCGGAAACCCGGGGCGTGGCTCCGGACCGGACCGAGCGGACGAAATCCTGGAGCTCGAGGGTGAGCTGATCCTGGTTCTCTCCCTGCACGCTGTCCACCCGGAGGAGTTTGCCGAAGAGGTGCTCCTTGACCTCGGCCGGCTTCGTGAGGTCGACCCCGGCCACATCCACCTGGCCTTCGCGAAGCGGCTCGGACGGCCGGATGATCGTGGCCGACTTGGTGGCGAAGTCCAGGGTCGCGTAACCCTCGCTCGCCCAGATGCGCATCTTCCGCGCGGCCGACTGGCTCGCCCGGCTCGCGGTCAGGTCGGCGATGCACCCGTCGCGGAACCGGATGCGGGCGTTCGCCACGTCCTCATGGACGCCGAAGATCGACACGCCGACGGCTT
>JANOBY010000437.1:0-7155 GCA_031411935.1 Planctomycetales bacterium
TGTATGAAGAGACCGTGATCCATCTTGAGTTTTCGTCGCTTTTCCTTGATCGCTTCGAAGCATTCTCGCCAGTGAGTATGGCGGATCGAGATTGCCGAAAGGCAGAACATGTCTTTATCGTACGACTCGTCGACGTAAACAAAGCGAACTGGCATCTGGCAACCCCAGGCTCGAGAATGGATACGGCATCTTGCCGTAGATCGCTTGTGACAAACTCAATCGTCACCCGCAAGGGTAATGGGGCTCGAGCAGATTAGCAATTCCATTCACCATGGTGTGCGTGGTCGCGTGCTATTCAGAGCCTAGAAACAATTGTACAGGAAGTTTCGGGTTGGCGCGTCCCCTACTCAAATTTTTGAAAGACTTTCGAAATTCGATCTTTGGCGACCAAGCGGTCGGGATGAACCTCTGCGACAAGCCTTCCAAGTTTGTGAGGAGGTCGACGTCTAACCCCGCCGAGAAGTCACGATCAATGGGTTACTGTAGTTTGGGTGGATTTGACAAAGGAATTAGCGAGCCTCGCGTCCAAAGGCCAAAGGTTGCACGCAAGGTTTGACACCTCGTAGGTATTTTGAATCTTTGGTTGAAGCTTAGTGGAACTAAAGCGGCTAGGGCTCAACTCGCGTCGATCTTGCCCGCTCACTCCGCAACTTGCTAGAATCGTGAAATTTTTCGGGCCGCGCAGCCCTTCCGTACCATGGGGGCATGCGCGGCCCGGATCGCGCCCCCCCTTTGCGATTCGCCGAGTGTTCGAGAACGAGACGGGATCCCCACGTGCCCAAGCGTACCGATATCCACAAGATCTTGATCATTGGTGCCGGTCCGATCGTGATCGGCCAGGCCTGCGAGTTCGATTACTCGGGCACCCAGGCCTGCAAGGCGTTGCGTGAAGAGGGTTATGAGGTCGTGCTGGTGAACTCCAACCCGGCCACCATCATGACCGACCCCGACATGGCCGACCGCACGTATATCGAGCCCATCGTGCCGTCGGTCGTCGAGCAGATCATCGCCAAGGAGAGGCCCGACGCCGTGTTGCCCACCCTCGGCGGGCAGACCGGCCTGAACGTGGGATTGGCTCTACATGATTCGGGCGCCCTGGCCAAGTACAACTGCCAGCTCATCGGGGCGAATGCCGACGCCATCCGCAAGGCCGAGGACCGTCAGCTCTTCAAGGACGCCATGAGCAAGATCGGGCTCGCCAGCGCCCGCAGCGGGCAGGCGCACAACCTGGACGAGGCCCGCAAGATCCGCGACGAGATCGGCCTGCCCTGCGTGCTCCGGCCGAGCTTCACCATGGGCGGATCGGGCGGAGGGATCGCGTACAACCGCGAGGAATTCGACCGCATGGTGGCCTACGGGCTGGAGCTGAGCCCGGTGGGGTCGATCCTGATCGAGGAGAGCCTCATCGGCTGGAAAGAGTACGAGATGGAGGTCATGCGCGACCGCAACGACAATGCGGTCATCGTCTGCTCCATCGAGAACTTCGACCCCATGGGCGTCCACACCGGCGACTCGATCACCGTGGCCCCCGCGCAGACCCTCACCGACAAGGAATACCAGATCCTCCGCGACGCCTCGCTCGCCATCCTGCGCGAGATCGGCGTGGAGACCGGCGGCTCGAACGTGCAGTTCGCGATCAACCCCCGCGACGGCCGCATGGTCGTGATCGAGATGAACCCGCGCGTGAGCCGGTCGTCGGCCCTGGCCAGCAAGGCCACGGGCTTCCCCATCGCCAAGATCGCCGCCAAGCTCGCCGTGGGGTTCACGCTCGACGAGATCCGCAACGACATCACGCGCGAGACCCCGGCGTGCTTCGAGCCCACGATCGACTACGTGGTCACCAAGATCCCCCGATGGGCGTTCGAGAAGTTCCCCGAGGCCGACCCCGTGCTCACCACGCAGATGAAGAGCGTGGGGGAGGTCATGGCGATCGGCCGCACCTTCCGCGAGTCGTTCCAGAAGGCCCTGAGAGGCCTGGAGAACGGCCGGTTCGGCTTCGGATGCGACAAGAAGGACCTCTGGGGCACGCGGGCGCAGCCCTCGGACGACGAGATCAAATCCAAGCTCGCCACGCCCAACGCCGACCGCGCCCAGTATCTGCGCTATGCGTTCAAGTCGGGCATGACGATGGATCAAATCTACGCGCTCACGAATATCGACCCGTGGTTCCTGTCGAACCTGCAGGCGATCATCGAGCGCGAGGAGGAGATGCGCGCGGTCGGCAGCCTGGAGGCCGCGAGCGACGACCTGATCCGCTCGGCCAAGCGCGACGGGTTCTCCGACCGCCAGCTCGCCACCATCTGGGGCGCGAGCGAGAGCGAGGTCCGCCGCGACCGGCTCAAACGCGGGATCAAGGCCGTCTACAAGCTCGTGGACACCTGCGCCGCGGAGTTCGAGGCCGTCACGCCGTACTACTACTCGACCTACGAGGACGAGGACGAGGCCCGCGTGGGGGACAAGCCCCGGATCATGATCCTGGGCGGAGGCCCGAACCGCATCGGCCAGGGGATCGAGTTCGACTACTGCTGCTGCCAGGCCGCGTTCGCCCTCAAGAAGGACGGGTACGAGGTCGTGATGGTCAACTCGAACCCCGAGACCGTCTCGACCGACTACGACACCTCGGACAGCCTGTTCTTCGAGCCCCTCACCGTCGAAGATGTTTTGAACATCTGTGATCGTGTGAAACCCCAGGGCGTGATCGTTCAATTTGGTGGTCAAACGCCGCTCAATCTCGCGAGGGCGTTGGAGGCCGCCGGGGTGCCGATCATCGGCACGAGCCCCGAGTCGATCGACCTGGCCGAGGACCGCGACCGCTTCCGCCTGATCATCGACAAGCTCGGCCTCAAGCAGACGCCCAGCGACTCGGCCACGAACCAGGAGCAGGCCAAACGGATCGCCCACAAGATCGGCTACCCGGTGGTCGTGCGCCCGAGCTTCGTCCTGGGCGGACGCGCGATGGAAATCGTGTACGACGACGCCAGCCTGTCGCGCTACATGACCGAGGCCGTGGACGCGAGCCCCGAGAAGCCGATCCTCATCGACAAGTTCCTCGAGGACGCGACCGAGGTGGACGTGGACGCCGTGAGCGACGGCGAGCGCACGATCATCGGTGGGGTGATGGAGCACATCGAGGAGGCCGGCATCCACTCCGGCGACTCCGCGTGCGCGATCCCTCCGTTCGCCCTGGCGCCCGAGATCATCGCCGAGCTGAAGGCGCAGACGGTCGTCCTGGCCGAGGCCCTGAGCGTCCGCGGTCTCATGAACATCCAGTTCGCCGTGAAGGGTGGAGAGATCTACGTGCTTGAGGTCAATCCCAGGGCCTCGCGCACGGTGCCGTTCGTGTCCAAGGCCACGGGGCTGAACCTGGCGCAGGCGGCGGCCCGGGTCATGGTGGGGCAGACCCTGGAGTCGCAGGGGATCACCAGCGAGCGTACGCCCAAGTATGTTTCCGTGAAGGAATCCGTCTTCCCGTTCGCGAAGTTCCCGGGCGTGGACATCGTGCTCGGCCCCGAGATGCGCTCCACGGGCGAGGTCATGGGCATCGCGCCCGACTTCGCCGCCGCCTTCGCCAAGAGCCAGCTCGCGGCCTCGAGCAAGCTGCCCATGAAGGGCACGGTGTTCGTGAGCGTGGCGGCCCGCGACCGCAACGCGGTGGTGCCCGTGGCGCAGAAGCTCGCCGAGATGGGCTACAAGCTCATGGGGACGGGGGGCACGTCCTCCCACCTGCGCGACCAGGGCATCGCCATCGAGACCATCCGCAAGGTCCACGAAGGCCGCCCGAATCTGCTCGACCTGCTCGCCAACGGCCAGATCGCCCTGATCGTGAACACCCCCAGCGGCAAGGGGGCCCGAACCGACGAGGGCCGCATCCGCGCCTCGGCCGTGAGCCATGGCGTCCCCTGCATCACCACCATCAACGCCGCCAAGGCGGCCGTGGTCGCCATCGAACGCCTGAGGGCGGGCGAGCTGGACGTTTATGCGTTGCAGGATTTGCTGGCCATGAACGAATGAAAGTAGGTTAATGCGGTTGCATCTTCATCAAGAGTTCATGTCGCGCCGGGTCGCTTGACGACATCCCCGCCGAGGCTACAACGTGGGCAGCACCTCCGCCCAAGAACTTTGTGAGAGGCAGTTGCAACGATGGCCGATATTGTTCAGACCGCGGTGGATGCAGGCAGTTTCAAGACGTTGGTCGCGGCCGTAACGGCGGCGGGCCTGGTCGAGACCTTGCAGAGCCCCGGCCCGTTCACGGTGTTCGCCCCGACCGACGAGGCGTTCGCCAAGCTCCCCGCCGGCACGGTCGAGACTCTTCTGAAGCCGGAGAACAAGGACAAGCTCGTGGCCGTGCTCACCTATCACGTGGTTGCGGGCAAGGTGCTCGCCGCCGACGTGGTGGGCCTGACCGAAGCCCCGACGGTGCAGGGTCAATCGATCAAGGTGGACACGTCCTCGGGCGTGAAGGTTGACGACGCCAACGTCGTGCAGACCGACATCCTCTGCGACAACGGCGTGATCCACGTGATCGACGCCGTGATCCTGCCGAAGTAATCAGTCAACTCGCACCGCACCGCAGCGCAAGTCCGGGGGCCGACGAAGGCTCCCGGACTGCTTTGACGCTGACGCCGTCAAGCCCATGGTCTACAATAGTTGTGCAGCCGTTTGGGCACGAGCACGCTTCGGGGGACCGCAGATGGCGACCGCTACACCGCGACCCGCGACCGTCGACGACCTCCTCCACACGGAGGGTAAGGCCGAACTGATCGGCGGGAGAGTGGTGAAGTTCATGCCGTCGGGTTTTGAGCCGAGTCGAGTCGCTTTCGAAATCGCCGTGAGCCTTCGAGAACGGACACGCGAAACCGGGCGTGGTTTCGCGATCGGCGATGGCATGGGGTTCGTCGTCCCGAAACTCCCCTCCGGCCGCGAATCGTTCTGCCCCGATGCCGCGTTTTACGACGGCCCCCCGCCCGCCAACCGGATGCGATTCGTCCAGGGCCCGCCCACGTTCGCGGTCGAGGTCCGCTCCGAGAATGATTACGGCCCCTCCGCCGAACGGGCCATGGTCGCCAAACGGGCGGACTACTTCGCGGCCGGCACGAAAGTCGTGTGGGACGTGGATCCCGAGGCCGAGACCGTGACCGTGTATCGCGGCTCGGAGGCCGAATCGGCTGCGTTCGCTCGCGGTCAGAATGCCCACGCCGAGCCCGCCCTGCCCGGCTGGACCCTCGCCGTCGATGCGATCTTTGGATGTACCGAGAGTTAGGTTTCACGCAGAGGACGCGGAGAAGACAGGGTCGTTTGCGGTTGAGCGGGTGCCATGCTTACGAGACGCAAGCATTCGGCCCAGTCTCACGATCCGGGCCGAAGCCATCCTTGCGCTGCGTAGGCATGGCACCCGGAACAACTAGACCTCTCTTCTCGACGACCTCTACGTAAAACCTCTTCCCCTGGTCAGATGCCCAACAAAGGTGTAACATTCCGTAAGCTGCCGGTCTTCCCCGCCTCGTTGTCAGGTGAAGGTTTTTCCATGCCCAACCACAATCATGCCGTCGGGATCACGCGAAGAGAGCTGATCCAGGTGGGGTATTCGGGCCTGCTGGGCATGGGGCTGGCGACGATCCTGGCCGGTCGGGCTCAGGCGGGGGCGAAGGTGGCTTCCCGCGTGAAGTCGGTCGTGCTGATCTTCCAGACCGGCGCCCCGAGCCATCTGGACACCTTCGACATCAAGCCCAAGGCTCCCGCCGAGATCCGGGGCTCGTTCCAGGGGATCGACACCAAGGCGCCCGGGGTGACGTTCTGTGAGCACCTGCCCCTGCTCGCCGCGAGGGCCGACAAGCTCGCGATCGTCCGCTCGATGACGCACGGCCTGCCGTCTCACGAGCATGCCACGCACATGATGCTTACGGGCATCGACAAGATGCCACTTGGGTCCACGCACATGGCCTCGCGCAACGACTGGCCGTGCTATGCGTCGGGCCTGGACTTCGTGAAGCCCCGCAACGACGGCGTTCCCAATGGCGTGAATTTGCCCACGTATCTGAATAACGGCTATGGGTTCTCGGGGCAGCACGCCGGGGTTCTCGGGCCGAAGTTCGACCCGTGGCACATCAAGCAGGACCCGAACGAGCCGAACTTCGCGGTCGAGGACCTGACCCTGCCCGTGGGGCTCACGGCCGAAGGGGTGGGGCGTCGCCGCGCGTTGCTCTCGGAGATCGATGCGCAGGTCTCGGCGATCGACCGCGAAGGGTCGAGCGGAGGGTTCTCCGGTCTGCAGGACAAGGCGTTCACCATGTTGACCTCCGGAGGCGTCAAGAAAGCCTTCGAGATCCATCGCGAAGACCCGAGAACCCGCGACCGCTACGGACGCCACATGTTCGGCCAGTCCTTATTGCTGGCGCGTCGATTGGTGCAGGCGGGCGTCCCCATCGTGCAGGCGAACATGGGGCATATGAACAACTGGGACACCCACACGCAGAACTGCGAGCAGTTGAAGACTCGCCTCCTGCCGCCTCTGGATCAGGGGGTCTCGGCGTTCCTGGACGACCTGGAGGCCCTGGGGCTGCTCGACCAGACGCTCGTGGTCATGGTGGGCGAGTTCGGCCGCACGCCGAAGATCGGCCAGGACAGCCAGGGGCTCGAAGCCCACAAATCGGGCCGCGACCACTGGGCGGGCGTGTTCTCGGCCATGTTCGCCGGAGGGGGCGTGCAGGGCGGCCAGACCATCGGCAAGTCCGACAAGATCGGCGCCTATCCGGCCTCAAGAGGCTATTACCCGTCGGACCTCGGGGCCACGATCTATCGGGCGCTCGGGGTGGACCCCCGGACCGAGGTGCTCGATCGCCTGGGACGCCCTCTGGCGCTGAACCTGGGCGAAGGGATCGCGCCTTTGTTTGATCGCTCGCTCTCGGCGTAGAGGTTTGGGGAGAAGACTTCACCGCAGATGACGCCGATGATCACAGATTTTACAAACAAATTCTTGATCTGTGATCATCGGCGTCATCTGCGTAGAGGTCTTCCTCCCCCATCCCCGGACCCGCACCCCTGGATTGACCTCACCGCCGAATTGGACTAATTTATCGCACCATGCAACGGCCCGAGGGATTGGGCTTTGATGAGTCAGGCAGCCAGGGAGGGTGCGACCGTGAGGATGTGCGCGCG
>JANOBY010000438.1:0-8707 GCA_031411935.1 Planctomycetales bacterium
CCATTCGACGATCAGGTGATAGTCGCGGAAGTTGCCGCACGTTGCCAACCCGCCGAACTCCTCTCCGCTCACGCGGATCTCACCATCGCGCACAGTAAAGACGCCTTTGGGATCCTGATATCCGTGGTCTCGCGTGAACACATAGAAGCCCGTGAGATCCTTACCGTTGAAGGCCAGGATTGGCCCTCCTGAAGTCACCTGCGGGAGTTCACGGGCGAAAGCCGGGACGTCCTGAGCCCAACCGATCACGCGCGTTCCGAGGAGTGAAAAGGCCACCAGCGACAGTGCTGTCGGAATACTCATGACGAAGCCTCGGGATGTCGGGCTGGAACATGATGAGGCGAGCGAAGGAAGATTTAACGGCGGAGGCTCTCGAAGTTCGCACCCTGGGCCTTGCAGATCGCCTCGACCCTGGGGACAAGCAACGGATCGGGGCAAGCGATCGACAGAACCATGCCCTGCCCGCTATCGATTCGGTCGGGGACCGTCACGCCAAGGCGATCATTGGGGACTCCCAGCGCGGTCAGGAGCTGGATCGCCGAGTTGCCCTGAGCCGAATTGTGGAAGTAGGCCACGACTCGCGGCATGGACTCGACGTTCGTCACCTTGCCGGGGCGGATCTGAGGGGTTTCCATCGCGATTCTCAAGGAGACGAGAGGGGAGGCTGGCCGGACCACGCCGAGGTCGCTGGAGAGGCAAGGAGTTTGCCGCAACGCGGACCGATTCGCAAGGGTGCTCTTCCGCAAGGCGCAGGCGGTGAAGATTTCGTCGGTCGTTGTTGGGCTCCGATCACTTTTCGTCGGACGAGGTGTGATCGTGGATGATCTTCCAGCCCTGGGGGAATTTCCGCACGACCACGGTGAAAAGGCCACCGACCTTCGTCCCGTCGGACATGGTCAATTCCCAACGACCGCGAGCCAGGGCGGATTCGGGGCCCAGAGGCTCGACCTCCACCTTCTCGAAGGCCAGCGTGCCCATCTCCTTGCCCTCGCTCTGGTAGCGAGCCTTGTAGCGCTTCTTCATCGCCTCCCAGCCCACGGTCTTTGTCCCGCCCGACTGGAACGTGAGCTTTGGCGAGTTCCAGTAACCCCGGCAAAAGCCGTCCAGATCGCGTCGGTTCCAGTCGGCGACCTGAACGTCGAGCACGTGCTGGACCTCGGCGATCAGCGTCTCTCGATCGACCTGCTCAAAGTTGCCAACCGACCCTAGAAACACAATCAATGCCATCGTCATCATATGAATGATCTCCGACCGCTGCTTTCCCGTCCCTGGACATGGAGCCGCACCGTCCTAATCTGCTAGGATAGAATACGATAATCCGAGGTGATGGGAACGAGGACAACCGCGATGATTTTGCTGGCCATTATGCTCGCAGGGATGGCGTCCGACCCTCCGCAGCGGGTGGGCAAGCTGACCCACCCAGCCATTGCCGAGGCCTCGGGGGTGGTCGCTAGCCGGCGGTACCCGGATATCTTCTGGGTCCACAACGACTCGGGGCATCCCGCCACCTTATTTGCTGTTCGACGCGACGGCTCGCTCGTGGGCGAGTTCAAGGTGGCTGCCACGAACCTCGACTGGGAGGATATCGCGATCGACGACCGGGGCCACCTCTATATCGGAGACATCGGAAACAATACGCGGGCCCTGCCCGTCCGGGTGATTTATCGCGTGGACGAGCCCGACCCCGCCGTTCCGACCGACGTGCCGCTCCCCGTGTCATTCGCCAGCTATTATCGATACAAAAAGGGCGAGGTTTTTGACGCTGAGGGACTCTTCATCGAGAACAACCGGGCGGTGCTTGTTTCCAAGAACAGCAACAAGCGAGACGCCGATCTCTACGCCGTTCCTCTTGCACCACCGGGCTCGCTCGTGAGGCCGGTAAAGGCGGAAAAGATCAGTTTCCTGCCAGGTTTTACCGAAGCGGCTACTGGCGCGGACCTCTCGGTCGATGGGACACTTCTAGCCGTCTGCTCGATTGAGCGGGTAAGGGTCTATTCCCGCGACGGGGATCGAGGGTGGAAGCTCGAAAGCCAGGTTGCGTCGCCGCCCGGCCAGGTGGAGGCCATCTGCTGGGACGGGCGTGACCTGATCCTCGCCAACGAGGAGCGGAGCGTGTTCCGGATCGCCGAGAAGACCTGGCGTGAAGCGCGAAAGAAGGCGCGGTGAGCAAACGACCTGCCACCGACGTGGGGATCATCGGCGGGGGAGTGATCGGTCTCTCGATCGCCTACGTACTTGCTCGCGAAGGGGTTTCCTGCACGTTGCTCGACCGAGGCGAGCTCGGGCGCGAGGCCTCCTGGGCCGGGGCGGGGATCATCTCTCCGGGTGCTGAGAAGCCGAGCCGCTTGCCCGCCACCCAGTTGCGAACTCTTAGTGCTACTCTTCACGAAGCGTGGGCGGCGCAGCTACTCAGCGAGACCGGCATCGATAACGGATACCGGCGAACCGGCGGGATGGACTTGGCCCTCAACGAGCACGAAGCGGCCGACCTCGGGTCGATGGCTGGTCGCTGGAGGGAGGAGGGGATCAGCCACGAGCGGATGATTCCCTCCGAATTCGATCGGGTCGAGCCCGCGCTCGGGCCTGAGGTGAGGCTGGCTTATTTCCTTCCTGATCGTGCTCAGATTCGCAATCCTCGCCACCTGCGAGCCCTCATCGTGGCGGCGGATCGCGAGGGCGTGGACCTTCGGCCTGGGGTGTCGGTCGAAGGATTTGAATCGGAAGGCCGACGTATCGTGGCTTTGCGCACCTCGGCGGGTGACCTGGCGTGCGGTCAGTTGATCGTCGCCGCGGGGGCGTGGTCGGGGCCCTTGCTGGAGATCCTGGGCGAGTCACTTCCCACCCCCCCTGTTCGAGGCCAGATTGTCCTTTTTGCTCCCGACCGGCCCTTGGTTCGCCGGATTATCGAACATGGTACGCGTTATCTCGTCCCGAGAGAGGACGGTCGCATCCTCGCGGGGTCAACCGAGGAGCTGGCCGGCTTCGACGCCTCGAACACCGAGGAAGGGATCGAAGAGTTGAAGGCGTTTGCCTATCGGGTCTGCCCGATCCTGCGTGGGGTGAAGGTGGAGAAGACCTGGGCTGGGCTTCGCCCCGGGAGCCCCGACCGTCGCCCCACGATTGGCCGCATGCCGGGCTGGCGAAATCTGATCGTGGCAACCGGGCACCAGCGCTCAGGGTTGCAGCTCTCGCCCGCGACGGCCGAACTCGTGGCTGACCTTGTGATGGGCCGTGAACCACGGATCGACCTCGAGGCTTTCAGGCCCAATCGCAAGGCAGAAGACCTTACGATGGATGCTTTCCGCTCGTGAGTTGATCAATCTCGAGCCGAAATTTCGGGGGCGGGCAAGGGCGCGACGATCACCTTGCCCGCGGCCTCAATCCCCAGGGCCACCGATCGGTGCGCGACCCTGAGCGTGACGGCGCCGGCCTCGGGCCGGTTCTCCAGCAAGGTTCCCTCGGTCCCAAGATCGAGCCCGCACTCGGTCAGGTAACGGAGGAACGATGAATCCTGATCGACGACCCGTACGAGGCGAAACCGATGCCCCTGCGTTAGGGTCACGAGCGGCTGACCGTCGACCTCGGCGAATGATCCGTCAGCCCTCGGGATCGGGTCGCCATGAGGGTCGACGGCGGGATGCCCGAGGAAGTCATCGATCCGATCCACGAGACGTTCGGAGACTGCGTGCTCCATATGCTCGGCCTCCTCGTGGACCTCGTCCCATGGCATGGCCAGGGTCTGGGCAAGGAAGAGCTCCACAAGCCGGTGCCTGCGGAGGACCGTAAGCGCAAGCCGTTGGCCCGAAGGAGTGAGTCTCGCCCCTTCATAGGGTGTATAGATGGAAAGGCTGGCTTCGGACAATGTTTTGAGCATCCCCGTGACCGTGCCTGGCGAGACTGAGAGCGCGTGCGCCAGCTCGCCCGTGGACACCGCCTCATCCGCGGGCCTGCGAGCACCGATCAGATAAATCATCTTCACGTAGTTTTCGACGGTCAGGCTTGCCACGTGGGAATCCTCGCACCTCTCGGGTCGACTACGCGGAGTTTACTCGCCCACATCGTCCGCGTCTTCGTCGAGAATCGAACCGGGCGCGGCGAACGCTCGGCGTTCCCCCATCTGGAGCCACACGGCTTTCAGGTAAGCACCCTCGAGCGCGTCGAGCCCGACCGGGTGATCGGACGATGCACCGGTCACGGCAAGCACCCGCGCGGATCGCCCAGCCTGCCTGGCGGCGGCTCGCAGCAGGACGAGGAATTCCTCGACAGGCAGAAGCCCCGAGCACGAGCAAGTCAGCAGCAGCCCGCCCGGCTCGACGGTCTTCATGGCCAGGACGTTCAGGTCGAAATACTTGCGCTTGCCCGAGGCGATGTCGAGCCGACCTGGGATGAGCTTCGGCGGGTCGAGGATCACAGCCCCGAACTGGCGTCCGTTCTCGACCATCTGGCGGGCATATCCGAAGGCGTCGGCATGAATCAAGTTGAGACCCACGCCCGGGCGGACCTGGTTGAGGTTGGCATTTTCACGGGCCTGAGCGATGGCTTTCTCATCGAGATCAACGCACGTGACTTCGCGGGCTTTTCCCCGGAGCAATGCATTCAGGCCGAACCCACCAGTGTAGCAGCAGAGGTCCAGCACCTGGCGATCGTGGCAGAAGCGGGCGATCTCGCGGCGGTTGTCGCGTTGATCGCAGAAGAACCCGGTCTTGTGGCCGCCCTCGAACCGAACGCGGAATCGCACATCCCCCTCGCGGACGGTCACGCGGGGCGGGATCTTGGGGGAGATCACGGGGGCTCCGGCGAAGTCCTCGGCAAGGGCGATTCGCTCGTCCACATGCACGCGGAAGTGCGAGGTCCCCAGGCGGGTCGAGAGCAGGTCCAGGATCGGCCCGATTCGTTGATACATGCCCAGGCTGAAAACCTCGACGGACAGCACGTCGGCATACCTGTCAACGATCAATCCTGAGAGCCCGTCCCCTTCGGCGTGGACCACGCGGTAGGCGTCTGTGGTCTCGTCGAGGTTCAGGTATTCGCGGCGGAGCTTGATCGCATCGTCGATGCGAGAGGCCCAGTAGCTGGAACCAGGGACCTCGATCCCACTGGCGATCAATCTCAACGCGATTTGCGAACGCCCGTTCCAGAGCGCGAAACCCAGCGGTAGGCCGTCACGATCGACCACTCGCACGAGGTCACCGTCTCGGGGCCGGGGCATCCCGGTTGCGCCGATGACCATCTTCTTGTAAATGAACGGGTGGTGGCCGGCCGAGCGTGCGGCCACCGTGGGGAGGGGGTCGTCTGCGTCGAGTGGGCGCGACGGGACCACGGGCATATTCGGAGAGGAGGGAGAGGGGCGAGGCGGGCGAATCATTCTTGATGCTTTTCTCAGTCGAGATCGGAGTCGTCGTCGATGCCTTCCAGCGCGCCAGGCTCATTCCGCACGATCCGGCGAAGTCTCACAAGCAGGGCGGTAGCATAACGTTGGACCGCAAGCTGCTTCGTCAGGACAGGATCAGTTGCAGCAGAGATCGGGATCTCTCCCAAAATTCGGTTTGCCCGAGAGAGGGCCTCGAACCCTGCTTTGAGGAGCACCTGAGGGTCGGCCGAGCCGCCGCGAGCTTGGGCAAGGACCTGGCGAGCCTTTTTCATGACGGCCTGAGCTTGCTGCAACTGGCGTAGCACGGCCCCGGAGCTCATTTCGGTCATGGGGCGGATCACTTTCCGTTGGCATGTGGAGCGAAATCGGCGTAAGTTGCTATCGGTGGAGCGGGTCTTCCGATATCATAGGATAGATCAACTCTCGGCTCAACCACCCGATGGGACCCGGATGATGAGCGACCCCTACGATCTCGACCCGATCGAGGACGAGACCGTTGTTACGACGATGTCGGAACCCAAGTCCAGGGCCCAGGCCTCCACGTCGAGCAAGCGGCTCCCGCCCTATAACGTGATCGTGCTGAACGATGAAGAGCACACTTTCGAGTACGTGATTGAACTGCTCACCAAGCTGTTCCACCATTCGCTCACCGCGGCCGAAGCCCTGACCTGGAAGATTCACGGCGCGGGCCGGGCCATCGTTTACACGACCCACAAGGAGAAGGCCGAGCTCAAGCGAGACCAGGTGCTTGGTTACGGTCCCGATCCCCGCATGAGCATCTCCAAGGGCCCGCTAGGCTGCTACATCGAGCCCGCACCGAGCGAGTGACGGGTTGGCTTTTGATGCGGGCGCAAACAAACAGGGCCGCCCCCGAATCCCTGGGATTTCGGAGGTCGGTCCTCGTGATTTCGCAGCCATCATCGTGGGCGGCTCAAGAATGGCTTGGCAGGAGGCGTTCCTTGATCACGTCAAAGGCCGGGGTGACCTGCCCACGAATCCCGCCGAAGGCTTCGGTGCCGATCGCCTTGAGGTCGTCCATCGAGAGCCCTACCGCCTCGCCGCCCACCTTCAGGGCCAGGTAATCCTCGCCAAGCGCGACCACGGAATCGGGCATTCCGAGCAGGGTCGAGAGGGTCTTGCGCACAAGGGGGGCGGCGATCGCCACGCCTGCGGCCACAGCCGCGCCCATGGCCGCCGAGGTCGGGTCGTTCACGCCGTCGCGCTCCAGGCTCTGCTTCGCGGTCCAATATCCCGAGAAAACGCGAGGTAGGAGCAGCGGTAGACGCGATCGACTGGGCATGAACGGGAGTTTGTCGATCATCATCTCGCCGACGGCCGCCATCGCCAGGGCCTGGCGCTCGGGACGATTCTGCGAGGCGCTAATCAACGCCGGACCCAGGGCTGCCTTCAGGCCCGAGACCGCCGCCAGTTTCATGGCTCGTTGCATCGGCGAATCGTTAGTCATTGTGGTTGCTCCCCCTGAATCGCTTGCCTCTATCCGCCACGACTCTCGCGACGGATGAACGACTAGGGGTAAGGAGCAAGCCAGGTGCCACGCTACCTGGCTTCGGGGATTTTCCCCGATCGGACAACAGAATCGAGAGATGTGAAGGCTAGGCACTCGTCTGATTGTCCAAATCAAGCGAGGCGGGGATTCCGGTCGTGATGTCGGGGTAAAGCAGCGAGAAGCCCAGGTCCGCTTTGAGATGGTGGTTGCGCACCCTTTTGCTCGTCGCTTCGCGCCCCGACGCAATCTGACCAGGCTCGGGCGGGGCGAAACGCGGAGGCTCGAGCCCCAGGAATCCGGCCATCGTGGCGTAGTACTCGCCCCGGTGGAGTGGCCGGTCATCGCTCGCCACGTAGAGGGCTCGCGGAGTTTCGCGTTGCAGAAGCTCGATGCACGCCCTCGCCGCGTCGTCGACATGGATGAGGTTGAGCCAGCGTCGAGGATCCCCCGTGATCGGGACTCCTCGTGTGAGCGCATCTCGCTGGACAAGACGATCGGGCCCATAAAGTCCAGTGAGGCGGAGGATCCAAGACTTTCTCGCGCGGTCCTTCGCAAAATCCCGGACCAGGGATTCGGCTTCCAGGCACACAATCCCGGATTCATGACACGGCGATGTCGGGGAGTCTTCGTCCACCCATTCTCCGGTATCTTGACCGTAAACGCCTGAGGTCGAGACGTAAACGAGCCGGCCCGACCACCCCGAGGTTTCGAGGTGGTTCAGAAACCCTCGAAGACCATCGACGTAGATTGACCTCATGGAGTGGCCCGACGATCGGTCGAACCCCACGCAATAGAGAATTGACCCCGGCAGGGGCATCTCGGCGAAAGTCGCGGGAGCCAGGACGTCGGCAATCACAGGCTGGATTCCGAGCGATTGCAACGCAGCCGCCTTACGCGGAGAACGGGTCGTGCCGAACACGGTGACGTGAGGGAACCGGCCGTGGAAGATCGGGGCGACACGTTTGCCGAGATACCCGCATCCAATAATGAGCAGGTCGTTCATGATGTATTCTGCTCCTCGGGCTCGTCCTGAAGTGGCAGGGCGGCGGATTCGACGAGGGGGCATCCGGCGTCGAGGTAGGTTTGCAATAAGATCTGCGCGGCGATCATGTCGCGGCGCAGTTTGCGGTCGCGAGGCTTCAGGCCGCCCGCGCGGAGGGACTCCTCGGCCTCGACACTTGAATAACGCTCGTCCTGGTAGACCACGGGTAGTTTGAGCAACTGTCCGAGCCAGGCCCCGAAGTCGCGGCAGAGGCGGGCCAGCTCTCCCTCGCCGCCCCCGGTGTGGAGAGGGAGGCCCACGACCAGGCGCTCGACGCCTTCGGCTTCCGCGAGTTTCCTGTAGTGCTGGGCGTCAAGTGTGGGATTGCGGCGCTCGTAGACCTCGAGCGGCGAGGCGATCAGGCCCCGTGGGTCGCTCACGGCGGCACCAATGCGGCGGGTTCCGAAGTCCAGACCCAAGATGCGTGGCATGCCGGACGGTGCCTCGGGACATGAGCCCTCACCCTGTCAAAGGTAGGAGCCGAAGCCGCTCCCCTCAAGCCCCTCGACTAACGCCTTGAGGCGATCAAGTTGATCGCGAGAGGCCACCAGTGTGGCTCCTCCGGACTGGATGACCACCACGTCCTTCAGGCCAAGCGTGGCGACAAGGCGTCCCTCGTCGGCGATCACGATCGAGTCGCGGGTGTCCACGGTATGGACCGGCCCCTGGCGAGTATTACCCTGTTCGTCCCTGGGCAGGAGTTCGGCCAGCGACCGCCAATCTCCCACGTCGGACCAGTTGTAGGTGACCTCCAGTACGCGGATCGTGTCGGCTTTTTCGAGCACCG
>JANOBY010000439.1:0-1981 GCA_031411935.1 Planctomycetales bacterium
GGGGGAGATCGAGGTCGCCCTGATCTTCGACATCCCGCCCGCCCTGCTCAAGACGCCGATGGTCGTCACCGGCCTCGACCTCTGCCTGGAATCCCTCGCACTCGGCAGCAAGGCCCGGCAGATGTTCAACGGCGGAAGTTCGGACGAGCCCGAGGGCGGTTCCGCCGGTGGAGGCGAAGCGGCCTTCTGAGGCGGCTCCGAGTTGGCAGCTTCCGGTCTCGGCATTTTCCGAAAGTTCGGAGGAGGGGCCTCTACGGTGGGAGAGGCCCCGTGGGGGGGGCCTTCAGCAGGAGATCGCCGCCAGCGACTCTTCCTCGGCGAGCGCGTGGTCGAAGCGGACCACCAGCTCCTCGCGGATAATCGTCCTGTCTCGGGGGGCTTCGATGCCGATCCGGACGTGGCCCCGTTCGATCTTCACGATCGTGATCCGGACATCGTCGCCGATCAGGATGGCGTCATCTCGCTTGCGGCTGAGTACGAGCATGGGTCGAATCTCCAATCCCTGGTGAGTTTCGTGGCGTCCTTTGCCTCGACACTGATCTTGTCGTAACCGGTCGCAAGATCACGACACGCAACGTCATTTTTTTTCGGGCCGCTTGAGCCGGTAAGGGATCATCCAGTTGAAGAGGGGGCGATTGAGGTTGCGGGTCTCGAGCAGTTCGCTGATCCCGGCCGCGGTGTACGGGGCGTCCTCGCCTCCATCCATCTGGGTGTGCCACCGCCGATAGAAGGGCCCGTCATCCACGCATTGGGTCCGGCCATCGAGGAGGGCGTGCTGGCCGTCGGAGACCTTCACGGAGCGTCCGTGGCGGATCCCGAACACATTTCGCCTGAGATCGGCGGACTCCTCGAACGGAGGGACCTCCCGGATTGACTCGGGACGCCCCTCTCGGCAGGTGATCCAGACGTGGGAGGCCTTGCCCGCGTGCGGCTCGGCCCCGTAATAGACCTCGGTATAGGCTCCGTGATGGACCCGTCCCCAGACCCATCGCTTCATGGCGAGCGAGATCTCCTCGGACCCGGCGTTGTGGTCGTGATAACCCCGTCCGCGGAACGTGAGGCCCTGCGAGCCAAAATCGATCCGCCCCTCGACCCGGCAATCCGCCGCCGCAAGAATCCAGACGTGGGGCGATTCCGGCGAACCCAGCTCACGCTCCAGAGGGATCGTGCCAGAGGCGGGCGTGAACCTTAGAGTCGACCGGATCGTGTTCTGTCCCTTCACGTCGGGGGTCTCGACCCTCAGGTCGTACCCTCCCGGGTCGCGCGAGAGGTGGTTCTCCGCGATCGTCACGCCGAAAGGCTCGTCCGTATGGTGGAAATCGCCGCGTCGAAAGCCATTCAAGGCGTAGGCCATGGGCTTGCCGTCGCGATACCAGCTCACGCCGATCGCCGAGTGGTCGAGGGCATGCGGCATGGGAAAGCGATCGGGTTGGCGCACGTGCTTGATTGCCGCGACACCGTAATCCGGGTCGAACGGGAGCCCCGCGTACCAGACGAGCACGAGCGCGTCACGACCGTCGTCCGAGATCGCATCGAAATACCACCACTCCTGCGCGCCCGGGGTGGGGAACTGGAAGAAGCGATCCGGGTCCATCGAATGAGCCTTTCCTGACGCGGCAGCGTGTTCGACAGGCGGAGAAGCGACGATCTCGTCCCGAAACGAGGTCACGACCGCGAGCCCTCGGGCCGGGATGGGTCGCCGAGCCAAAGGAAGTCCCAGGCCCGTTCGCCCCAACCCTGGAATCGGCATCCTGCCAGGGTGCGAAGCTTGCTAGGGGTGGCAACGTGCGCGCGATGACGGAATACGTCGAAGTCGTTGCGCTCGATCTCGCCGAGGATCCCCGCATAGAGCCGACCCATCACGCGGACGGTGAGCCGGCTCGAGTCGCCGATCAGGTCGGGGACTCCCCGCTCCGACTCCTGATAATACCCCCGGGCGCGGGCGATCTGGAACCTCATGAAGTCGCGGAACGAGTCGTCC